>NZ_CP032707.1:0-295000 GCF_003627995.1 Brevundimonas naejangsanensis
ATGAACGTCCCGACCGTGCAAATTCATCAGTTGCGCCTGCCGTTGCAGCAGGAGGCGCCCCAGCGCGCCTCCGACCTGGCGGTGTCGGAAGCCAACGCCGCGGGCGTGGCCGCCCTGGCCGCCTGGCCCGAGACGCCGGGCGCCGTCCTGGCCCTGTTCGGCCCGGCGGGTTGCGGCAAGAGCCACCTGGCCGCCGCCTGGGTCGAGCGCACCGGCGCCGTCGCCCTGCACGGCGCCGAGGCGGCCCTGGTCGATCCGCTGGAGCTGGAGGGCCGCCCCGTCCTGCTCGACCGGGCCCAGGACGCGGACGACGAGAGCCTGTTCCACCTGATCAACCTGACCCAGTCGGGCGGCGGCGCCCTGCTGCTGGTGTCGCGCGATCCGCCGGGCGCCTGGACGACGGACCTGCCGGACCTGCGCTCGCGCCTGAACGCCATCCGCACCGTGGGGATCGAGGCGCCCGACGACGTGGTGTTCGCCGCCATGCTGCGCCGCGCCTTCGCCAGCCGCAACATCACCCCGGCCGACGAACTGATCGACTATCTGATCCGCCGCATCGACCGCTCGGCCGAGGCCGCCGAGGCCGTCGTCGACCGCCTGGACGCCCTGCACCGCCCGGTGACGCGCGTGCTGGCCCGGCAGGTGCTGGACGGGGAGTAGCCCTAACCCCCCGCTCATCCCGGCGGACGCTGGGATGAGCGGAATTATACGTGGCGTTCCAAAGTCTCGCCTACCGCGACACAATCCCGGTTGCAGCCGTCACAGGCCCGCGCGACAACGGCGTCATGACTGATATCGCGCCTATCGCCGTCGACACCACCGGCGAGGAAGTCCCCTCCTCGCGCGCGCCGCAGCTGGAGCTGTCCGAGGCGCTGATGACCTCGCCCGCGCGCTTCATCAACCGCGAGCTGTCGTGGCTGGCCTTCAACGGCCGGGTGCTGGAGGAGGCGGCGAACGAAGGCCACCCCCTGCTGGAACGGGTGCGCTTCCTGTCCATCTCGGCCAACAACCTGGACGAGTTCTTCATGACCCGCGTCGCCGGCCTGAAGGGCCAGGTGCGCGAGCGGGTGCGCGTGGTGTCGCCCGACGGCCTGACGCCCGCCGAACAACTGGAGAAAGTCAACGCCGCGGCCGGCGGCCTGATGGCCGAGCAGCAGCGCCAGTGGCGCGTCCTGCGCAAGGAGATGGCGGCGGCGGGCATCGAGATCGTCGAGCGCGCTCGCATCACCAAGACCGAGCGCGAGCGGCTGGAACCGGAGTTCCTGAACCAGCTGTTCGCCGTGCTGACGCCCATGGCCATCGACCCGGCGCACCCCTTCCCCTTCCTGCCGAACCTGGGCTTCTCCCTGGCGCTGAAGCTGCGGCGCAACAGCGACAACCGCGTCCTTTACGCCCTGGTGCCGGTGCCGACCCAGGTGCGGCGCTTCTGGGCTCTGGCGACGGACGGGCGCTCGACGCCCGGGCGGACGCGCTACGTCTCGCTGGAAAACCTGCTGCTGCTGTTCATCGACCACATGTTCCCGGGCTGCGAGATCCTGGAAAAGGGTCTGTTCCGCCTGATCCGCGACTCGGACATCGAGATCGAGGAAGAGGCCGAAGACCTGGTCATGGAGTTCGAGGAGGCGCTGAAGCAGCGCCGCATGGGCTCGGTCGTGCGCATCAAGATCCAGGCGGACATGCCGGACGACCTGCGCGACTTCATCATCGGCCAGCTTCACGCCCAGCCGCAGGACGTGGTCCTGGTCGACGGCATGCTGGGGCTGGCGCAGTTGTCCGAACTGATCCCCGGCGGCCATCCCGACCTGAAGTTCAAGGGCTATGAGCCGCGCTATCCCGAGCGGGTGCGCGACAACGGCGGCGACATCTTCGCGGCCGTGCGCGAAAAGGACATGCTGATCCACCACCCGTTCGAGAGCTTCGACGTGGTGGTCCAGTTCCTGCGCCAGGCGGCGCGCGACCCCAACGTCATCGCCATCAAGCAGACGCTGTATCGCACCTCCAAGGACAGCCCCATCGTCGCCGCCCTGATCGAGGCGGCCGAGAACGGCAAGAACGTCACCGCCCTGGTCGAGCTGAAGGCCCGCTTCGACGAGGAGGCCAACCTGCGTTGGGCGCGACAGCTGGAGCGGGCGGGCGTCCACGTCGTCTTCGGCTTCATGGAGTACAAGACCCACGCCAAGATGAGCGTCGTGGTGCGGCGCGAGGGCGACAGCCTTCGCACCTACTGCCACTTCGGCACCGGCAACTATCACCCGGTCACGGCCAAGATCTACACGGACCTGAGTCTGTTCACCTGCGACCCGATCCTGAGCCGGGACGCCACGCGGGTGTTCAACTACATCACCGGCTATGCGACGCCCGACGAGCTGGAGGCTCTGGTCGTCTCGCCGCTGAACATGAAGTCGACCCTGATCGAGCTCATCGGCAAGGAGATGGCCGCCGCCGCCAAGGGCAAGCCGGCCGCCATCTGGGCCAAGATGAACGCCCTGGTCGATCCCGAGATCATCGACGCCCTGTATCGCGCCAGTCAGCAGGGCGTGCGCATCGAACTGGTGGTGCGCGGCATCTGCTGCCTGCGGCCGGGCGTGTCGGGCCTGTCGGAGAACATCCGGGTCAAGTCGATCGTCGGCCGCTTCCTGGAGCATAGCCGCATCGTCGCCTTCGCCAACGGCCACGACCTGCCCAGCAACCGGGCGCGGCTCTACATCTCCTCGGCCGACTGGATGCCGCGCAACCTGGACCGCCGGGTCGAATTGATGACGCCGATCCTGAACCCGACGGTGCACGACCAGGTTCTGGATCAGATCATGGTCGCAAACCTGAAGGATGACGCCCAGAGCTGGGTGCTGGAGCCGGACGGCTCCTATCGCCGGGTCGTGCCCAATGGGGCCGAACGCCCCTTCTCGGCGCACAAGTATTTCATGACCAATCCCAGCCTGTCGGGTCGGGGGCGCAAGGTGAAGACCCTGCCCAGCGCCCTGTCCTACCCCGGCGCCAAGGCAAGGAAACGCCGCGGATGAGCCCCGAGCGCGAATACGATTCGCAGCAGATCGCGGTCATCGACATCGGCTCCAACTCGGTGCGCCTGGTACTGTACCGGCTGGAGGGCCGGGCCGTCTGGACCATGTTCAACGAGAAGGTCCTGGCGGGCCTGGGCCGCGACCTGACCGCCACCCGGCGGCTGTCGGAGCCGGGCGTGGCCATGGCCATGACGGCGCTGCGCCGCTTCGCCGCCGTGATCGAGGGCGTCCAGCCGGACCAGGTGCTGGTCGCCGCCACCGCCGCCGTGCGCGAGGCCGAGGACGGCCCCGCCTTCTGCGAGCGCGTGGTCGCCGAGACGGGGCTGCGCATCCGCGTGCTGAGCGGCGAGGAAGAGGCGAAATACTCGGCCCTGGGCGTGCTGGCAGGCGACCCCGGCGCGCGCGGCGTGGCGGCCGACATGGGCGGCGCCAGCCTGGAGCTCACGCGCATCGGCGACGGTCCCCGCGGCAAGGGGGTGACGCTGCCGCTGGGCCCCTTCGCCCTGCTGGAGGCCAAGGGGTTCGACGCCGAGCGCCTGCGCGCCCGCATCGCCAAGCGGCTAGAGCCGGTTCAGGACGCCTATGCGGCCCAGACGCTCTACGCCGTCGGCGGCGCCTGGCGCAGCCTGGCCCAGATGCACATGGCCATGGTCGACCACCCGATCCGCATCGTCCACCAGTACGCCATGAGCGCCGCCGACGCGCGCGACATGGCCCGGCTGGTCGCGCGCCAGTCCAAGGCGTCGCTGGAGAAGCTGCCGGGGGTGTCCAAGCGCCGCGCCGAGACCCTGCCCTACGCCGCCCTGGTGCTGGAGGGGCTGATCGATCAGCTGGGCCTGGTCTCGGTCAGCTTTTCAGCCTGGGGGGTGCGCGAAGGCCTGCTCTATCACGGCCTGACGCCGGCCATGCGGGCCATCGACCCCCTGCTGGCCGGCTGTTCGGCCTGGGGCGGCCGTCAGGGCGTGGACCCGGCCCTGCCCCGAGCCCTCGACGGCTGGCTGCAATCGGTCGTCTCGGCCCTGCCGGAAGTGTTCGGTGAGGAGCGCGACGCCCTGCTGACGGCCTCGGTCTGCCGCCTGGCCGACCTGGGCGCGCGCCTGCATCCCGACCATCGCATCAACCTCGTCTTCGATCAGGTGCTGTGGTCGCCGATTCCCGGCCAGACCCACGCCGAGCGCGCCTTCATGGCCGTGGCGATGAACGCACGCTACGGCGGCGACGCCAAGACGCCCGCGCCCGAGGCCATCCGGCGTCTTCTGTCCGAACAGGGCCAAAAGCGGGCCCGCGCCCTGGGCCTGGCCATGCGACTGGCCTGCGACCTGTCGGGCCGCTCGCCGCAACTGCTGGCCAACGCCACGGCCACGGTCGAAAAGGGCGCGCTGCGGGTCACGGCGGCCAGCGGCTACGCCGACATGCTGCTGGGCGAACAGACGAAACGGCGCGCCAAGGCCTTGGCCGAAGCGATGGATCTGGCGCTGAAGATCTAAAACCCTCTCCCGATGGGAGAGGGTTGGTCAGCCCTCGATCTCGACCACTTCGACGCGGGCGCCGTTCAGCACCAGGGCGATCTCGCCGCGCTTGAGCTTCAGCGCGTCCTCGCCGAACAACTGGCGGCGCCAGCCCTTCATGGCCTCGACGTCGGCGTGGTCGTTCAGCGCGATCTTCTCGAGGTCGGAGACCGTGGCGATCAGCTTGGAGGCCACGCCGGCATTGTCGCTCTTGGCTTTCAGCAGCACCTTCAGCAGTTCGACCACCGAGGGCGGGGCCGGCTGATTGTGGGCCGGACGTTCCAGCTTGGGCGCATGGGCCTCCGGGTCGGCCAGGACACGCTTCAACTCGGCCGCCAGCTCCAGCCCCAGGCGCGAGCCGCCGAAGCCCTTGGGCACCGAGCGCAGGCGGTTGAAGGCGTCGGGGTCGGTCGGCGCCTGGACGGCGATTTCGTCGATGGCCTCGTCCTTGAGGATGCGGCCGCGCGGCTGGTCGCGCTCTTGGGCCGCGCGCTCGCGCCACACGGCGACGGCGACGAAGGCGGCCAGGTATTTGGCGTTGAACTTCTTGGGCTTCAGCCGCTTCCAGGCGTTCTCGGGCGAGGTGTCGTAGAGCGCCGGGTCCGTGACCGCGCCCATTTCCGACATGACCCAGTCCAGGCGGCCTTCCTTCTGCAGCCGGTCGCGCAGCTTGGGATAGAGGGCGGCCAGGTGCGTCACGTCGCCGACCGCATAGGTCAGTTGGGCGTCGCTGAGCGGACGGCGCGCCCAGTCGGTGAAGCGGCTGCCCTTGTCCAGCTCCTGGCGCAGCATCTGGCGGACCAGGGCCTCATAGCTGACCTGATCGCCGAAACCGGCGGCCATGGCGGCGACCTGGGTGTCGAACAGCGGACGCGGCATGGCGCCCAGCTTGTTGAAGATCTCCACGTCCTGCCGGGCGGCGTGGAAGACCTTCAGAATCGATTCGTCGCGCAGGATGTCGAGGAAGGGGGTCAAATCCAGCCCCTCGGCCATCGGGTCGATGATGGCGGCGTCCGTAGGCGAAGCCGCGGCCTGGATCAGGCACAGCTTGGGCCAGTAGGTGGTTTCCCGCATGAATTCCGTATCAACGGTGATGTACGGGGCCTTGGCCAAACGCTCGCAGAAGGCGATCAGCGCGTCATTGGTGGTGATTGGCGTCATTCCGATGCTATAGCCCCGCGCGACGCCGTCGTGGCAAGAGCGCCGCGACATATTTTCGCCCCCGATTTCGAGCCGTGACCGATGAGCGACACCCCCGAAGCCCTGAAAAACGGCCTCACCTACGCCGATGCGGGCGTGGACATCGACGCCGGAGAAATGCTGGTCAACGCCATCAAGCCCCTGGCCAAGTCGACGCGCCGCCCCGGCGCCGAGGCCTCGCTGGGCGGATTCGGCGCCCTGTTCGACCTGAAGGCCGCCGGGTTCGAGGACCCGCTGATCGTCACCACGACGGACGGCGTGGGCACCAAGCTGAAGATCGCCATCGAAACCGGCCGTCATGACGGCGTGGGCGTCGATCTGGTCGCCATGTGCGTCAACGACCTGCTGGCGCAGGGCGCCGAGCCGCTGATGTTCCTGGACTACTACGCCACCGGCAAGCTGGACGTGGACGCCGCGCGCCGCGTCGTCGCCGGCATCGCCGAAGGCTGCCGCCAGTCGGGCAGCGCCCTGGTGGGCGGCGAGACGGCCGAAATGCCGGGCATGTATTCGGGCGGCGACTACGACCTGGCCGGCTTCTCGGTCGGCGCGGTCGAGCGCGGCAAGGTCCTGCCCTATCTGGACCAGCAGAAGCCGGGCGACGTCATCATCGGCCTGGCCTCCTCGGGTCCGCACTCGAACGGCTATTCGCTGATCCGCAAGGTGGTCGAGAAGTCCGGCCTGGCCTGGGGCGACGACGCCCCCTTCGCCAAGGACCTGTCCCTGGCCCAGGCCCTGATGGAGCCGACCCGCATCTATGTGAAGCCGGTCCTGCCGCTGATGAAGGCGGGCCTGGTCAAGGGCGCGGCCCACATCACGGGCGGCGGCCTGATCGAGAACCCGCCGCGCTGCATCGCCGAGGGCCTGGAAGCCAGCTTCGACTGGGACGCCTGGCCGATGCCCGCCGTCTTCCAGTGGCTGGCCGAGACCGGCGGCATTTCGGACCACGAGATGCGCCGCACCTTCAACTGCGGCGTGGGCTTCATCCTGATCGTCGCGCCCGAGAACGTCGAGCCCGTGCTGGCCGCCCTGCTGAACGCGGGCGAGACGGCGTTTGTGTGCGGGCAGCTGCAGGCGGCGTAAGAGGCCTCCCCGCCCCCTACCACCGTGAATGAAAAAGGCCCCGGTCAGCACTGACCGGGGCCTTTATTGTTGCCAATCCTATCCCGCTCACCCCGGCGTCCGCCGGGGTGAGCGGGATGGAAGGCGCCCTTACCGCAGGCCGCCGTTCTGCGTCTCGTCATAGAACTTGGCCATGTCGGTGTAGAGCTGCTCCAGGGCCTTGCGGCTCGTGTACATCATGTGGCCGCCCTCGTAGTAGGTGAACTCGAGGTTGTCGCGCAGGTGCGGCTCCAGCATCATCTGGGCCAGGTCGTACTCCGTGCTGAAGAAGGGCGTGGCCGCGTCGTAGTAGCCGTTCAGCGCCAGCACCTTCAGATGCGGATTGCGCCGCATGGTCGTGGCCAGGTCGACCGCCGTGTTCGGCGTGGTCTGCGGGCCGCCGACCGGCGGACGGTGGCTCCAGTCCCAATCGAAGCCCGGCAGGCCGCGCGCCGACTGGCGATAGTCCAGATCGGTGCGGTAGTTCAGCGTCGTGGCCACATAGTCGCGGAAGATGCCGAAATAGGCGCCCGTGACGGCGCTGCTCGAGGGATCTTCCTCGGGCGAGCCCCCGATGGCGTTGGCGTCGATGCCCAGATAGCGGGTGTCCAGGCGGCCGATGGTCTGGCGACGATCACGCAGCAGCTCCTTGCGAAAGGGGCTGAGTTCAAGGCGCAGGTTGGCCTGGTCGATGACGGTCGGCGATATGCCGATCAGCTCGCTCATCTGCTGGGCGATCTGGGCGCGCTCGGCGTCCGAGATCAGGTGCCCCTTGGCCAGGGCGGCGGCGTAGGGGCCCATGGCGAAGTCGCGGGCGCGCTGGACGTGCTCCTCGACCGTGGCGGAGCGGTTCGGCACCTTGTTGTGATACCAGGCCGTCGCCGCATAGGTCGGCAGCAAGGTGATGAAGTTCTGCGCATAGCCCGGCTGGCGCACGCCGTAGTTCATGATCGACGACAGCAGGACGACGCCGTTCAGCGCCATGCCGCGCTCTTCCAGCTGGTGGGCCACCGCGCCGGTGCGCAGGGTGCCGTAGCTTTCGCCCAGCACGTATTTGGGGCTGGACCAGCGGTTGAACTTGGTCGTGTAGCGCATGATGGCGCGGGTGAAGGTGTCCGCGTCCTGGTCCACGCCCCAGAAGGTCGAGCCCGGGGTCTCGCCCAGCGGACGCGAATAGCCGGCGCCGACCATGTCGATGAAGACCAGGTCGGTCTTGTCCAGCAGGGTCATGTCGTTCGGGGCGACGTTGAACGGCGCCGGGCGTTCGACCACCGGCGAATCCGTCTGGACGCGCACCGGACCGAAGGCGCCCATGTGCAGCCAGATCGTCGGCGAGCCCGGCCCGCCGTTGTACATGAAGGTGATCGGCCGACGGCCGACCGGCTGGCCGTCCAGGGTATAGGCCACGTAGAACAGGCTGGCGGTCGGCATGCCCGCGTCGTTGCGGACGGTCAGGGTCCCGGCCGTGGCCTTGTAGCGCATGGCGCGGCCGTGGGCGGTGATCGAATGGCTGGTCGTCACCTCCTGCTCTTCGGCCGTGGCGCGAGCCCAGTTCTTCTCGATCTGCTCGGCGTTGGCGTTGCGCAGGCGATCGGCGGCCGAGCGGATCGGCCCCGAACCGCCCGAAGCGGCTTCCTGAGCCATGGAAACGGCCGGCGCGGCCAACAGGGCCGCAGCGCAGGCGGCGGTCAACAAACGACGCATAATGACAGGTACTCCCCCTGAGGCGCCGGACATCCGGCGCGGCGACGCTAACGCCGCAACAGCCGAAGAAGCAACGGAGTTCGCGACAGTTCGGCGACAATGGTTCAACGGCGCCGCGCCCTCCCCCTTCGCCGCGCCTTTCTCTTGCTAAGTCGCCTTCGGGGCCGCATGGCAGTCGCGCTCCCTCCAACGCACGAGCCCGTCATGTCCGTCGTCCCCCAAAGTCCGTCCGCCAAGGTCCGCGTGGCCGTGCTGATCTCGGGGACCGGCTCGAACATGGTCAGCCTGGTCGCGGCGGGTCAGGCGGCCGACGCGCCCTATGAGGTGGTGGCCGTCGTCTCCAACATCGCCGGCGCCGCGGGCCTGGCCAAGGCCCAGGCGGCGGGCGTCGAGGCCCTGACGGTCGAGCATCGCCCCTTCGGCAAGGACCGCGAGGCGCACGAGCGCGCCATCGACGCCCTGCTGGCCGAACGCGGCGTGCAGGTGGTGGCCTTGGCCGGCTACATGCGGCTGCTGACGCCCTGGCTGGTGGGCCGGTGGGCCGGGAGGATGGTCAACATCCACCCGTCGCTGCTGCCCCTCTATCCGGGACTGAACACCCACGCCCGCGCCCTCGAGGCCGGCGACGCCGAAGCCGGCTGCACCGTCCACCTGGTCACCGAAGGCGTCGATGAAGGCCCCGTCCTGGGCCAGGCGCGCGTGCCGGTCCAGGCCGGCGACACCCCGGAAATCCTGGCCGAACGGGTCAAGGCGGCCGAGCACCGCCTGTATCCCCAGGCCCTGGCCGACTTCGTGCGCAGGCTCAAACCTTAACGATTATTAATGCGACAGCGGGTCGCGGGCGGGCGCAGGCTGCCCGCAAGCATGGCCGTGGCCGCGTTTACGGGCCGGTCGTGCACCTTCGCACCACTGGGAAAGACCCGAAGATGAAGACCCGCCTGATGGGCGCCGCCGGACTGGCGCTGGCCCTCGCCCTCTCGGCCCAGCCGACTCTCGCGCAACACGCCCACGCCTCGACGGCCGCCTCGGCCGAGACGCCCGAGATCAAGCCCTGGGGCTTTGACCTGAACGGCCGGGACCTGACCGTGAAGCCGGGCGACGACTTCAACGAATACGCCAACGGGACCTATCTGAAGATCACCGAGATTCCGGCCGACAAGGCCAGATTTGGCCCGTGGGACACCCTGTATGAAAACGCCCAGAGCCAGCTGAAGGCCATCATCGAGGCCAGCGCCGCCAATCCGGTCAACGCCAACGCCCAGAAGGTCGGCGCCCTGTACGCCAGCTTCATGGACGAGGCCCGCGTCAACCAGCTGGGCGCCCAGCCGCTGACCGCCGACCTGGCCGCCATCCGCGCGGTCAAGGATCACTCCGGCATGGCCCGGCTGATGGGCGCCGGCCACGAAGGCTTCGGCGGCTCCCTGTTCGCCGTCGACGTGATGGAGGATCTGAAGGACCCCAACATCAACTCGGCCTATATGGGCCAGGGCGCGCTCGGCCTGCCCGACCGCGACTACTATCTGAAGGCCGATTTCGCCCCGCAGCGCGAGGCCTATGTCGCCTACGTCACCCGCGCGCTGACCGCCGTCGGCTGGCCGAACCCGGCCCAGGCCGCCGCCGACATCATGGCCTTCGAGACCAGGGTGGCCGAGAAGCACTGGACCACGGTCGAGCGTCGTCAGATCGACAAGCTCTACAACCCGGTCGCCGCCGCCGACCTGGGCCAGACGGCGCCCGGCTTCGACTGGCCCGCCTTCCTGCAGGGCGCACGACTGTCGGACGTGCCGACCCTGGTGCTAATGGAAAACACCGCCATCCCCGGCATCGCCCAGGTGTTCGCCGATGCGCCGATCGAGACGCTGAAGGCCTGGCAGGCCTTCCAGACCGTCGATCAGGCCAGCCCCTATCTGTCCGACGCCTTCGTCGACTCGCGCTTCGAGTTCCGCGGCAAGGTCCTGCGCGGTCAGCCCGAGAACCGTCCCCGCTGGAACCGCGGCGTCGTCCTGGTCGATACCCGCCTGGGCGAGGTGCTGGGCCAGGAATACGTGCGCCTGCACTTCCCGGCCTCGTCCAAGACGCAGATGGAGCAGTTGGTCGCCAACCTCGGCGCCGCCATGACCGAACGCCTGAAGGGCCTGGACTGGATGAGCGAGCCGACGCGCGAACAGGCTCTGCTCAAGATGTCCAAGTTCGGCGTGAAGATCGGCTATCCCGAGACATGGCGCAGCTATGACGGCCTGGAACTGACGGCAGGCGACCTCTACGGCAACGTCGAGCGCGCCACCGCCTTCGACTGGGCCTGGAAGCGCGGCAAGATCGGCAAGCCCGTCGATCCGCTGGAATGGCTCATGACGCCCCAGACGGTGAACGCCTATTACCACCCCATGCGGAACGAGATCGTCTTCCCGGCCGCCATCCTGCAGTCGCCCTTCTTCGATCCGAACGCCGACATGGCGGTGAACTACGGCGGCATCGGCGCCGTGATCGGCCACGAGATCACCCATGGCTTCGACGACCAGGGCCGCAAGACCGACGCTGACGGCGTGCTGCGCGACTGGTGGACGCCCGAGGACGCAACCCGCTTCGAGGAACGCGCCAAGGTGCTGGGCGCCATCTACGACGCCCAGGAACCGGTTCCGGGCATGCATATCAACGGCGACCTGACGATGGGCGAGAACATCGCCGACCTGGGCGGACTGCTGATAGCGCTGGACGCCTATCACCGCAGCCTGAACGGCCGTCCCGCCCCGGTGATCGACGGCCTGACGGGCGAGCAGCGCGTCTTCCTCGGCTGGGCCCAGGTCTGGCGCGAGAAGACGCGCGAGGCGGCCCTGAAGGAACAGCTGACCACCGACCCGCACTCGCCGGGCATGGCCCGCGCCGCCACTCCGCCGCGCAACATCGACGCCTGGTACGCCGCCTTCGGCGTCACCCCGGACCAGGCCGAATACATCGCCCCGGAAAGCCGCGCCCGCATCTGGTAAGCGGCGCGTCCGGCGACGGACAAGGAAAGGGCGTCGGCCTCCGCGGCCGACGCCCTTCTTCTTTCTCCTCCCCATGCCATGGGGAGGCGGATCGGCGACGCAATCGACGAGACGGAGGGGCCGCTTGGTTCCGCTGACCCGAGCCAAACCATGGCCTACCTATGGTTCCGCCGCCCTGGCCCCTCCACCGCTACGCGGTCCCCCTCCCACTCGCGTGGGGAGGAAAATCACTCGTGCGGCTTCTTCTTCGGCGTCGTGACGGCGCCGGCGACCGCGCCGATGGCGGCGCCCGCGACCGTTGCGCCGGTGTTGCCGCCGATGGCCTGACCGGCGACCGCGCCGCCGATGGCGCCCGTGGCCGCGCGCTGTTCCGTGGTGGTGCCGCAGGCGGCCAGCAGGGCCGTCAGGCCGATCACCGGGGCGAGCCTCAAGAGCGTCTTCATAGCGGTCCTCCTTGTTCTTGCGAGCGAGAGTAACGAGACCGTGAAAACGAAACGGCCCGCCCCGGGTTCCGGGAGCGGGCCGCCTTATCGCTGAGCCAGGCCGCGCAGGGAGGCCTGTTTCAAACCTTAGCCGACGATGTCGGCGTCGGTGAAGAACTGCTCGATTTCGATCTTGGCGTTGTCCAGCGAGTCCGAACCGTGGACCGAGTTTTCGCCGATCGACAGGGCGAACAGCTTGCGGATGGTGCCTTCGGCGGCGTCGTTCGGGTTGGTGGCGCCCATGACTTCGCGGTACTTGGCGACGGCGTTGTCGCCTTCCAGCACCTGGACGACGACCGGCTCGGCGATCATCTGCGACACCAGCTCGCCGTAGAAGGGGCGCTCGGCGTGCACTTCGTAGAACTTCTTGGCTTGGGCTTCGGTCAGCTTGACGCGACGCTGGGCGACGATACGCAGGCCGGCGCCTTCGATCACGGCGTTGATGGCGCCGGTGATGTTGCGGCGCGTGGCGTCGGGCTTGATGATCGAGAAGGTGCGTTCGGTCATGGGAGTGACTTCTTGTTTGGGTGTTTGAGGGTCGGCGGCTTATAGCGAGCGCCGCACATCTTTCCAATATCCCCGCTTGTAAGCCTTTTTCGTTCCGGATCCCATGCTGCAGATCAAAAACCTGACCTACAACGCTTGGGGCCGAGAGTTCCTGGACGACGCCTCCGTCAGCCTGCCGCCGGGGTCCAAGGTCGGCCTGGTCGGCCGCAACGGCATCGGCAAATCGACCCTGTTCAAGCTGATCCTGGGCGAGCTGGCCGCCAACGGCGACGAAATCTCCCTGCCCAAGACCGCCCGCATCGGATCGGTTGATCAGGAACACCCCGCCACGCCCGTCAGCGTGCTGGACACCATCCTGGAGGCCGACGTCGAGCGCCACGACCTGCTGACCCGGCTGGAAACCGCCGAACCCGAGGAAATGGGCGAGATCTGGGGCCGCCTGATCGAGATCGACGCCGACAGCGCCCCCTCGCGCGCGTCTGAAATCCTGGTCGGCCTGGGCTTCAGCCAGGACGACATGCTTCGCCCGATGGCCGAGTTCTCGGGCGGCTGGCGGATGCGCGTGGCGCTGGCCGCCGCCCTGTTCGCCGAGCCGGACATGCTGCTGCTGGACGAACCGACCAACTACCTCGACTTGGAAGGCGCCCTGTGGCTGGAGCAGCGGCTCAAGCGCTATCCGCACACGGCCTTGATCATCAGCCACGACCGCGAGCTGCTGAACGGCGTCTGCACCCACATCCTGCAGCTTTCGAACCGCAAGCTGGACCTCTACACCGGCAACTACGACACCTTCGAAAAGACGCGGGCCGAGAAGCTGCGCCTGATGGAGGCCAACAAGTCCAAGCAGGACGCCGAGCGCGCCCACCTTCAGAAGTTCATCGACCGCTTCAAGGCCAAGGCCTCCAAGGCCACCCAGGCCCAGTCGCGCGTCAAGCGGCTGGAGAAGATGCAGCGCATCGAACTGCCGCCCGAAGAGCGCGTCGCCCCCTTCACCCTGCCCTCGCCCGAACGCCCCCTACCCCCGCCGCTGATCCGGCTGGAAAAGGCCAACGTCGGCTATGAGCCGGGCAAGCCGATCCTGAAGAACCTGAACCTGCGGATGGACCTGGACGACCGCATCGGTCTGCTGGGCGTCAACGGCGCGGGCAAGTCGACCTTCGCCAAGCTGATCGCCAAGGCGCTGACCATCGAAACGGGCGAGTTCCACCGCGACGGCAAGATGCGCGTGGGCTGGTTCCACCAGCACCAGATCGAGGCGATGGACCCGACCGATACGCCGCTGGAGATCATCCGCCGCGCCATGCCGGACGCCTCAGAAAGCAGCCGCCGCAGCCGTCTCGCTCAGTTCGGCCTGCCGTTCGAAAAGCAGGAAACCACCGTCGGCTCCCTGTCGGGCGGCGAGCGCGCGCGCCTGCTGCTGAACCTGGTGGCGATGGATGCGCCGCACATCTTGATCCTCGACGAACCGACCAACCACCTGGACATCGACAGCCGCCGCGCCCTGCTGGACGCGCTGAACGAATATACCGGCGCGGTCATCCTGATCACCCACGACCGCTCGCTGATGGAGTTGGTGGCCGACCGCCTGTGGCTGGCCGCCGACGGCTCGGTGAAGCCGTTCGACGGCGACATGGACGACTATCAGAAGTTCGTCCTCGACCGCGCCAAACAGGCCGGCATGAAGCCCAGCCAGGTCAAGCATGAAGACGCCGCCGTCGAGGCGCCGGCCCCCGTCGCCGCGCCCAAGGCCGAGAAGAAGAAGGGCCCCTCGCCTTCGACCCTTCGCCATGCGGTGAAGAAGGCCGAGGACCGGATGGCTCAGCTGACCGCCGATCTGGCCCGTCTGGACGACGACCTGGCAAACGCGGCCGTCAGTGACCCGAAGAAGCTGGAAGGCCTGACCCGCGCCCGCGCCAAGGCCCAGGCCGACCTGGATCAGGCCGAGGCCGACTGGATCGCCGCTGAAGAAGCCCTGGCCGAGGTGGCGTGATGAGCAAGGCGCCGCCGCCCGTGCTGACCAAGGACGAGATGCAGGAGGCGGCCGCCCGCCTGCACGCCTATCTCCGTGACGAGATGGAGGTCGAGGTCGGCCGCCTGCCCGCCGAAATGCTGGTCGAATTCATCGGCCGGGACATCGGCCGCCTGTTCTACAACCGCGGCCTGCGCGACGCCGAAACCGTAGTGCGCCAGAAGGTCGAGGACGTCGCCGACGCCCTCTACGGCCTGGAGCGATAGCCCCCTCCGCTCATCCCGGCGGACGCCGGGGCCCAGTGAGAACTTCACCCGCCGCGCTCGCAGCCAAAGCACTGGATCCCGGCATCCGCCGGGATGAGCGGGTAGTTAGCAGTCCTCAGCCGCAGCTGACCCGCGTCACGATCTCGGTCTTGTCGTCGTAGGTGAAGGTCACGCGGTTATCGCGATAGTCCATGGTCGCCGCGCAGCTACTGCACAGGACGCGGAAGATGCGGCCTCGCGGCGCGTCGGCGGGAATGGTCGAGCGGTGACGGCCGACGTAGTCCTGATAGTCGCCGGCCTTGCAGGCCACGGGAGTCGCCTCGCCGCCGGGCGTCGCGGCCGAGCCGCCGGTCTGGGTCGGAGCGCAGGCGGCCAGGGCCAGGAAGCCGACGGCCGCGCTCAGGGTCAGAATCGTCTTCATGAGGCGTCCTTCTCGATCAGCCGCAGCGAACCTGTTCGACCAGGCCGGTCTGCTGATTGTAGAAAATATTCAAACGGTAAGGCGAATAATCTTCGGTGATGGGGCAGGTGGTGCAGGCGACGCGCCGGTTCACCACGTCCACCGGAACGGGAATCTGGCTGCGCAGTTTCCCGACCAGCCATTGAAGCTCCTGTGCCTTGCACAGATCGGCGTCGGTCTGGGGCATCCGCGTGCCGACCGGTTGGCTTTGCTGGGCCTGGGCGACGACGCGGGGGGCGCTCGGCTGCGACGCGGGCGGCGGCGAGGCGCAGGCCGACAGGGCGGCTAGGCCAGCCCCCAGGATCAGGCCGCCTTTTCCCAGCGCCCTTCGTCCGACTGTTTCCAATAGGCCAGGTCGGCGCCCTCGGCCTTCAGCGCCCGCCAGCGCCCGCGCGCGTGCTGCAACGCCTGCTCGTCCCGGCCGTCGAAGATGATGAAGCAACGCGCGTAATCCTCCGTGGCCCCGAGTTCTGAATCATCGACGATGAACAGCGCCTGAGCGCCGTTCAGATTCTCGCCCGATTCGGAAAGGAGCACAGGCTGGCGCGCGGCGTGCTCGCCGTCGGCCCGGCCGTGCGGCAGGAAGCTGTCGTCGCGATAGGTCCACAGCAGCTCGTCGATGTCGTCGAGCCCGTGCGAGGTCGCCCCCCGGATCAGGGCGCGCCAGCCCCGCTGAAGCGTGCGCTCCAGCAGGGTCGGCAGCACCTGATCCAGCGTCGACCGCTCCAGGTGGTAGAACCAGATTTCCGGCTTGGCGTCAGACACCCGGCCCTGCCCTCCTGGACGTGCGTCAGCCTTCGTAGTGGTCGGCGACCAAGCGGTCGAGCAGACGCACGCCATAGCCCACGGCGCCGTCCGGCACGGTCGGGTTCTTGGAGTCCTTGACCCAGGCGGTCGAGGCGATGTCGATGTGCGCCCACGGCACGCCGTTGGTGAAGCGTTGCAGGAACAGGGCGGCGGTGATCGAGCCGCCGGCGCGGCCGTTGCCCATGTTCTTCACATCGGCGATGGGGCTGTCGATGTGGCGGTCGTATTCGGCCGGGATCGGCATGCGCCAGGACTTCTCGCCCACCTTGGAACCGGCGTCGGCGATGTTGGCGGCCAGTTCGTCGCTGTTGGTAAAGACGCCGGCGTATTCCAGGCCCAGGGAGATGATGATGGCGCCCGTCAGGGTGGCCAGATCGACCATGAACTTCGGCTTGAAGCGGTCCTGCGTGTACCAGAGGGCGTCGGCCAGGACGAGGCGGCCTTCGGCGTCGGTGTTCAGCACCTCGATGGTCTGACCCGACATGGAGGTGACCACGTCGCCCGGACGCTGGGCGTTGCCGTCGGGCATGTTCTCGACCAGGCCGAGGACGCCGACGGCGTTGACCTTGGCCTTGCGGCCCGCCAGGGCGTGCATCAGGCCAGCCACGGCGGCGGCCCCGCCCATGTCCCACTTCATCTCCTCCATGCCCTCGGCGGGCTTCAGGCTGATGCCGCCGGTGTCGAAGCAGACGCCCTTGCCGACGAAGGCGATGGGGGCCTCGCCCGCCTTGCCGCCGTTCCACTGGATGACGGCCAGCTGGCTTTCCCGCACCGAGCCCTGGCCGACGCCGAGCAGCGAGCCCATGCCCAGCTTCTCCATCTCGGCCTCGCCCAGGATCTCGACCTTGGCGCCCAGGGCCTCCAGCTCCTTCACGCGGCGCGCGAACTCGGCCGGGTAGAGGACGTTGGCGGGCTCCGACACCAGGTCGCGCGAGAACAAGACGGCGTCGGCCACGGCCGACAGCGGTTGGAAGGCGCCCTCGGCGGCCTTCACGTCCGAGGTCACGACGCGAACGGTCGTTACCGACGGAATCTTCTCCGGCTTCTGCTTGGTCAGGTATTTGGCGAAGCGATAGGCGGCCAGGCGCACGGCGAAACCGGCGCGGGCGGCCAGTTCCGGCGACAGGTGCGCCACGTCCAGGGTCAGGACTTCGGCGCCCGACATCTTGGCCGCGTGATAGGCGGCGGCGGCAGCGGTCTCGACCGCCAGGTCGTCCAGCTTGTCCGCCGCGCCCGCGCCGACCAGCAGGACCGCGTTCGCGTCGATGCCGGCCGGGGCGGCGACGTTCAGGCTGCTGTTGGCGGCGCCGGTGAAGCGGCTGTTGTTCATCGCCTTGGCCAAGGCGCCCGAGGCGGCATGATCCAGCGCCGTCCCTGCGCCCGCAAGGGCTCGTCCTTCATGCACCAGCACGGCGAGAATTTCGGCAGCGCCGGTCGAAGCGACGAATTCGATTTTCATTAAACTGACTCCAGACCGAGACTTCCGCGCCTCGATCACGCTTTGAATTTGCCATGGTCGCGGCGACGGTTCCGTCGGGGCGGCCGGATGTGTATTACATGGCTCGCATCGCCAAAGGTCGCAACACGTTCGCGGCCGATTATCCGACCTTTCCTGCTGCATGACCCTGATCCAGAGGTATCTTTTCCGCCAGATCGGCCTGCCCGTAGTGGCGGCGTGCGCGGCGCTGGCCGGGATCGGCCTGCTGAGCCAGAGCCTGGATCAGCTGGAGGTCATCGTCGAGCGCGGCCAGAGCGTCGGCGTCATGGTCAAGCTGACCCTGCTGGCCCTGCCGCAGCTGATCGCCGTCATCCTGCCCATCGGCCTGTTCGTCGGCGCCCTGATCGCCCTGACGCGGCTGCAGCGCGAGCAGGAGCTGACCGCCGCCTACGCCGCCGGGGTCAGCCGCTGGGCTCTGATCCGGCCCGCCCTGCAGATCGCTCTGATCGTGACGGTCGCGGCCCTGCTGGTGAACGTCTTCGTCCAGCCCTGGGCCCAGCGCGAGGGCCGCCGCCAGGCCTTCGCCATCCGCACCGACCTGGCCGCCTTGCTGGTCGAGGAAGGCCGCTTCGTCCAGGGGCCGGGCGGACTGACCGTCTATGTTCAGCAGATCGAGCAGAACGGCCTGATGAAGAACCTGTTCGTCTATCTGGACAACGGCAAGACGGTCACGACCTGGGACGCTGAGACCGCCCGTTTCGGCCGGGTCGACGGCCTGCCGGTCCTGACCATGCAGAACGGGTCGATGCAGCGCTATTCCTCGCGCCAGGTGTTGAACCAGCTGTCGTTCGACCAGCAGGTGTTCGACCTGTCGCCCTACGCCAAGACCACCGAGCGCATCCGCTTCAAGCCCTCTGACCTGTGGCTGACCGACCTGTTCGATCCAACCCCCGCTCTGCTGGAAAGCGCCGGCACGCGCGGGGAACTGGCGGCCGAGGGGCACTCGCGTCTGGCCTCCCCCTTCTACGCCCTGGCGGCCATGGCCTTCGCCCTGGCGGCCATCCTGGGCGGCGCCTTCAGCCGGACGGGCTACGCCGGACGAATCGCGCGGGCGGCGGGCGCCTTCCTGATCCTGCGGGTGATCGGCTACGGCCTGGTGGCGGCCAGCGCCTGGAACGAGGCGCTGAACATCCTGCAATACGTCGTGCCGCTGGCGGCCACGGCCCTGGCCCTGCGCATCCTGTTCCGCGCCCTGAAGCCGCGCCGCCGTCGCGCCTGGGCGCCGCTTGAACGCCTGAAGGCGAGGTTCGCATGAAGCTCCCCAGGTTCCGGTTGGGCCGCATCGAACGCTATGTGCTGCTCCAGCAGATGAAGTCGCTGGGCGTGGCCCTGGCGGTCATCGGCGCCCTGGTCATGCTGATCGACTTCGTCGAGGTGTCGCGCGGGCTGAACTCCTCGGGCGAACTGTCGAGCGCGCGGATCTTCGGCCTGGTGCTGGTCAAGTCTCCCTCGGTCATCATCCAGCTTCTGCCCTTCGTCTTTCTGTTCGGCACCCTGGGGGCGTTCGTCAGCCTGAACCGGCGCAGCGAACTGATCGCCATGCGGGCGGCGGGCGTCTCGGCCTGGCGCTTCGTCCTGCCGGCGGCCGGAGCGGCGGTGGCGCTGGGGGTGCTGACGGTCACGGTTCTGGGCCCGATGGCGGCGGCTGGCGACGGCATCTGGCAGCGCGAGCGCGCCCGCATCTCGGGCTCCGTGCCCGGGAGCGAATCGCATGAAGCGGTCTGGCTGCGCGAGGGCGACGCCAACCGGCAGATGATCATCCGCGCCGCGCGCCAGGAACAGGCCAGCGGCCGCCTGCTGGACGCGACCTTCTTCATCTACACCACCACCTCGTCGGGCCGTCGCGTCTTCACCGAACGCATCGACGCGGCCACGGCCGCCCTCAACGCCGGGCGCTGGCGCCTGACCGATGCGGCAGGCGCGCAGACCGGCCAGCGGGCCGTGCGCTACGCCACCCTGGACCTGCCGTCCAACCTGGCCGACGAAGAGGCCTTCCAGCGCTTCGCCCGGCCTCAATCGACGCCCTTCTGGTCCCTGCCCAACCAGATTCGCCGCATCGAGGACGCGGGCTTCGCCTCGACCGCCTACCGGCTGCGGCTGCAACAACTTCTGGCCACGCCGCTGATCTTCGGCGCCATGTCGATCCTGGCGGCAGCCTTCTCGCTGCGGCTGATGCGGCTGGGCGACCTGGCGCGGATGACGGTGGCGGCCGTGGTGCTGGGCTTCGCCTTCTTCTTCCTGAACCAGTTCTCGTCGGCCATGGGCTCGGCCGAGGTGGTCGCCCCGGTCATCGCCGCCTGGCTGCCGCCGGTCTTGACGGCCCTCGCAGCCTTCACCTTGCTGTTCTATACCGAAGACGGCTAATCGGGCGGTTCCGCCCAGCCGGCAATGAGTGGACACCGCATGACCAACCGCCGTCTCCCCCGCATGGGAGCCCTGCGCCTTCGGCTGCTGACCGGCGCGGCGTTGGTCATAGGCGCGCCCCTGTCTCAACTGGCGCTGCCCCAGCTGGCCCTGGCCCAGGAGGCGCCGGCCCCCGCAGCGGCCCAGCCCAAGGCCCAGACGACGGCGCAGGCCCCCGGCGCCGACGGCCTGACGCCCGACGCCGTCTTCATCGACGCCGATTCCGCCCAGCGTGACGGCGACGTCGTCTCGGCCCACGGCTCGGCCGAGGATCGCGTCTTCGCCCGGTTCCAGGACCACAGCCTGCGCGCCCAGGACGTCACCTACGATCTTCAAAAGCGCATCGCCACGGCCTCGGGCGACGCCGAGCTGACGGCGCCGGACGGCTCGGTCGTCCACGCCAGCCGCATCGAACTGGACTCCGACCTCAAGGCCGGCGTCGCGGTCGACCTGGCCACCCGCCTGTCGAACGGGGCCAGCCTGATGGCCGCCACGGCGGTGCGCCGGTCCGAGACGGTCAGCGAGCTGAACTCCGTCATCTTCACCCCCTGCCCCATCTGCGACGCCAACGGCCCCAAGACGCCGAGCGTCTCGATCCAGGCCGAGAAGGCGGTGCAGAACGAGGAACTGCGGGCGATCCTGTATCGCAACGTGGTATTCCGCCTGGGCGGCGTGCCTGTCTTCTACCTGCCGGCCTTCGCCCATCCCGACCCGTCGGTCGACCGCGCCTCCGGCTTCCTGGTGCCGACGGTCGACTATGAGGCCGGGCGCGGCTTTTCGCTCGAAGTTCCCTATCTGCGCGTGGTCTCCCCGTCCGAGGACTGGCTGTTCAGCCCGCAGTTCAACACCAAGGTCGCGCCCCTGATGAACGTGCAGTGGCGCCGCCGCTTCACGGACGGGACCATCGTCGCGCGCGGCGGCTACACCTACGGCCGCAGCTTCGGCGATTTCGACCTGGACGGCGACGGCCACGCCGAGAGCAATGTCCGCTTCGGCGATCGGACCAGCCGCAGCTATCTGCTGGCCCACGGCACGTTTGACCCCGACGGCGCCTGGCGCTGGGGCTTCACTGCCGAGCGGGTCTCGGACAAGACCCTGTTCGACCGCTACGACGTGCGCGACGCCTATCAGGACAACGGCCTCTACTACGGCGACAGCCGCCGCCTGATCAGCCAGATCTACGCCGAGCGTCAGACCACGCGTTCCTATCTGTCGGTCGCGGCCTTCACCCTGCAGAGCCTGCGCGTGGCCGAGATCAATCCGATCACGCCCGCCCTCAACGTCTTCGAGGACGACCACACCCTGCCCCTGGTCGCGCCCCTGATCGAGGCCCGCTGGGAGCCCGAGGGGCCGGTGTTCGGCGGACGGCTGCGGCTGCGCGGCTCGGCCGTGGCGCTGACCCGCCAGGCCTATGTCGGCTTCCCCACCCTGTCGCCGGAGCTGATTCCCCCGGGACCGACCGAAGGCCTGCCGGGCGTCGACAGCCGCCGCGTGACCGGCCAGGCCGAGTGGCGCCGCACCCTGATCTCGCCCCTGGGCGTGCGCTGGGAGCCGTTCGTCGACCTGCGCGCGGACTTCTATTCGGTCGGCGACCTGCCGCCCTCGCTGGGCATCGACGACGTCAACCACGCCCGCGCCCGCACCAGCGCGGGGGTCGACATCAGCTATCCGCTCTATCGTCGCCTCAGCGCCTCGTCGGACCTGATCCTCGAGCCGATGGCCCAGCTGTCGATCTCGAACAAGGCCGACCTGGACCCCCGCATCCCCAATGAGGACAGCCAGGTCACCGAACTGGATCACCTGTCCCTGTTCCGCATAGACCGCTTCCCCGGCTACGACCTGCTCGAAGGCGGCCTGCGCTTCACCGCCGGGGCGCGCGCCACCCTGCGCTGGGACGAGGTGCGCTCCGCCAGCCTCTTCATCGGCCGCAGCATGCGCGCCGACGACCTGGACGAGTTTCTGACGCCCATTCCCGACGATCCGACGCGTCTCTACGATCCCTCGGGCCTGGCGCACCGGACCTCGGACTGGGTGGTGCACGCGACGTTCAATCCCTCGGACCGGATGCGCGGCTGGTTCCACGCCACCCTGGACGGCGCCGGCGAAATTCACCGGGCCGAGGCCACGGTCGATGGCCGCTGGGGCCGCCGCAACCTGGCCAGCGTCAGCTACATCGTCGACCGCTCCAACCCGCTGGCGGGGCCGCTGAACCGCAACTATGAGTTCGTCCAGCTGTCGGCCAACCAGTTCATCTGGGGCAATTGGGGCGTGGCGGTGAACGGCATCGCCGACCTGGAGCGGGACATCATCACCCGCTCGGAGGTGGGCGTTCTGTTCGACGACGACTGCTTCCGGATCGAGGTGGGCTGGCGTCGCGACAACACCCGCGTGCGCCCCACCGGCCCCGCCGAGGGCGTGTATTTGCGTCTTAACCTCGCCACGTTTGGAGGTTCAGGCTATGATCGTGACAATATGCGGTAGGCATGGCGTGCATGGCGGCTTACGGGGACGTTCGCCCCTGGTTCGGCGGGGCTGCGCGCGCTGCCGGAACCGGGTCGGGACCGCTTTAGGGAATCAGGACTGACGATGCGTTTGATGCGTTACTCTACGGGAGCCGCCCTGGCCGCCCTCTTGGTCGTTGCGGCCGTGGAACCCTCGTCGGCCCAGACCAGCCCCGCCGCTCCGGCGCCGGCGGCCGGCGCCCTGAACCCGGCCGCCGAGGAGGCGCCGCAGCGCGCCGCGCCCGCGCCGCAGTTCCGCATGGCCGACGGCATCATCGCCACGGTCAACGACCGCATCATCACGGGCTATGACCTGCGCCAGCGGATGCTGGTGCTGATGGCCATGACCCAGGTCCAACCGACCGAGGAAAACATCGGCGCCATCCAGCAGCAGGCGCTGAACGACCTGATCGACCAGCACCTGCAGGCCGCGGAACTGGCCAAGTTCGAGCAGCTGAAGATTTCGGACCAGGAAGTCGATCAGGAAATCGCCGACATGGCTCGCCAGGCGGGCACGACGGCGGCCAACTACCTGGGCTTCCTGCAGCAAGGCGGCATCAGCATCCCCGCCTTCCGCGAGCAGATGCGCACCGAGATCGGCTGGCGCGAACTGGTCGGCGGCCGTTTCCGCGACCGCGCCCGCGTCAGCAAGAGCCAGGTCGAGCAGTCCATGCGCCAACTGACGGAATCGGCGACCAAGCCCCAGTATCTGGTCGGCGAGATTTATATCGAGGCCGCTCGCGTCGGCGGCATGCAGGAAGCCATGAACGGCGCTCGCCAGCTGGTCCAGCAGATGATCCAGGGCGCTCCCTTCATGGCCGTTGCGCGCCAGTTCTCGGCCGCCCCCTCGGCCGCGCGCGGCGGCGACGCCGGCTGGATCGTCAAGGGCACGGTGCAGCCCGCCCTGCAGACCGCCATGGACACCCTGGAGGTCGGCCAGCTGTCGAACCCGATCCCGGTCGATGGCGGCGTCTACATCCTCTACATGCGCGACAAGCGCTCGGGCGCCTCGACCAGCATGGTTCAGATGAAGCAGGTCATGATCGAACTGCCCGAGAACGCCGACGAGGCCCAGGTCGCGGCGGCGACCCAGCGGCTGGAGGCCCTGCGTGGCCAGCTGACCTGCGACAACATCCTGACCCGCGCCCGTTCGGAACAGGGGATGCTGGGCGCCGACCTTGGCGAGAGCGACGTCGACGACCTGCTGCCGCAGTTCCAGCAGGTCGCCCGCTCGGCCGAGGTGGGCTCGGTCAGCACGGCGGTACGCACCCCGCTGGGCGTTCACCTGCTGGCCGTCTGCGGCCGCCGCCTGGGCGGCCCCGAGGCGCCCTCGGCCCAGCAGGTCGAGGCCCGGCTGCAGAATCAGAATTACGCCATGCTGGGCCGTCGCTACCTGCGCGACCTGCGGGCGGACGCCCTGATCGAAATCAAGCAATGACCATGGGCCGGCCGCTCATCGTCACGATGGGCGATCCGGCCGGGGTCGGGCCCGAGATCATCGCCCGCGCCTGGCCGATCCTGGCCACGCCGCCCGGCCCCCTGGCCCCGGTCACGCCCTTCGTCGTGGTCGGCGACGCCGACGTCCTGGCCGCCCAGGGGCAGCCGGTCGAGCCGGTGCTCGGCCCCGCCGACGCGGCCGCCGTCTTCGGCCGCGCCATCCCCGTGCTGCACAGCCCCGCGCCCGCGCCCGTCGTGCCCGGCCGCCCCGATCCCGCCAATGCGCCCGCCGTGGCCGACTGGATCGAGCGGGGGGTCGACCTGATCCTGTCGGGCGAGGGCTCGGGCCTGGTCACGGCCCCCATCGCCAAGGCGCCCATGTATGCGTCCGGCTTCCGCTTCCCCGGCCACACCGAGTTCATCGCCGAGTTGACCATCGACGTTCCCTTCCGCGGCACGCGCGGCCCGGTGATGATGCTGACGGCCAAGAATCTGCGGGCCTGCCTGGTCACCATCCATGTCCCGATCGACCAACTGCCCGAACTGGTCACGGCCGAGCGGGTCAGCCGCGTGGCGCGGGTCGTCCATGAATCGATGAAACGCGATTTCGGCATCGCCGCCCCGCGCCTGGCCATGGCCGCGCTCAACCCCCACGCGGGCGAAGGCGGCGCCATCGGCCTGCAAGAGGTGACGGTGCTGCGCCCCGCCGCCGAAGCCCTGCGCGCCGAGGGGCTGAACATCACCGATCCCCTGCCCGCCGACACCCTGTTCCACGAGGAGGCGCGGGCGCGCTACGACGCCGTGGTCTGCCTCTATCACGACCAGGCGCTGATCCCGGTGAAGACGCTGGACTTCTGGGGCGGGGTGAACGCCACGCTCGGCCTGCCCATCATCCGCACCTCGCCCGACCACGGCACCGGCTTCGACATCGCCGGCAAGGGGATCGCCCGCGCCGACAGCTTCATCGCCGCCGTCCGCCTGGCCTCGGAGATGGCGGCGACGCGCCGTCAGCGATAGGCTGCCCTTCTCTCCGCTCAACATTAGAGATGGGAGAACTTCACGCGAAGAGACCATTCCAGCGGACAAATCTCCTCGGTTTGCGTATGAAGCTACAATACTGGTCCCCGCCAAAGGGGATGAGCGGATGGAGTTTCAGTGGCTGACGCCCTGCCGAGTTTGCGTGAAACGCTCGACGCCCATGGCCTCCTGGCCAAGAAGAGTTTCGGCCAGCACTTCCTGCTGGACCTGAACGTCACGCGGAAGATCGTCCGCTACGCCGGGCCGTTCGAGGGCCGCGCCGTGATCGAGGTCGGCCCCGGCCCCGGCGGCCTGACGCGCGCCCTGCTGGAAAGCGACGCTGGCAAGGTGGTGCTGGTCGAGAAAGACCCGCGCTTCATCCCCCTGCTGTCCGAACTGGACGACGGCTCGGGCCGCCTCAGCATCATCGAGGGCGACGCCCTGCGGGTGAAGGAGGCCGACCTGGTCGAGGGGCCGGCGCATCTGGTCTCCAACCTGCCCTACAACGTCGGCACGCCGCTGCTGATCAAATGGCTGACGGGGCCGTGGACGCCCTGCGCCCTGACCCTGATGTTCCAGAAGGAGGTCGCCGAGCGCGTGGTGGCCCAGCCGGGCGAGGACGCCTATGGCCGCCTGGCGGTCATCACCCAGGCCGTGGCCGAGGCGCGCATCGTCATGCACCTGCCCGCCGCCGCCTTCACCCCGCCGCCCAAGGTGGCCTCGGCGGTGGTGCATCTGGTACCCTTGGCCGAGCGCCCCGCCCCCGACCGCCTGAAGCGGCTGGAACGGGTCACGGCGGCCGCCTTCGGCCAGCGTCGCAAGATGCTGCGCTCCAGCCTGAAACAACTCGGCGGCGCCGCCCTGTGCGAAGCCGCTGGAATCGAACCCGACGCCCGCGCCGAGACCATTGACGTGGCGGGCTTCCTCAGATTGGCCGATGCTTTGAAATGACAGTAGAAATTCAACCCTTCCGCGCCATCGCCATCAGCCGCATCGCCCACGACCTGAAGGCCCAGGGGCGTTCGGTCATCCACATGGAGTTCGGCCAGCCCTCGACCGGCGCGCCCAGCCGCGCCATCGCCGAGGCCCACCGCGTGCTGGACGCCGAGGCCGGCGGCTATTGGGAAAGCCCCCTGCTGCGCGCCCGCGTGGCCAAGCTGTACAAGGACCGCTACGGCGTCGAGATCGACCCCGAGCGCGTCATCATGACGGCCGGCGCCTCGCCCGCTCTGGTGGTGGCGCTGAACATGCGCTTCGCCCCCGGCGACCGGGTGGCCATCGCCCGGCCCGGCTACGTCGCCTATCGCAACACGATGAAGGCCCTGCACATCGTCCCGCAGGAGATCGACTGCGGCGCCGACGTGCGCTTCCAGCTGACGGCCAAGGCCCTGCGCGAGCTGGACCCGGCGCCCCAGGGCGTCATCATCGCCAGCCCGGCCAACCCGACCGGCACCGTCATCGCCGAGGACGAGCTGAAGGCCATCGTCGAGGTCTGCCGCGAGCGCAACATCAGCATCATCTCGGACGAGATCTATCACGGCATCACCTACGGCCATGACACGCCCTGCATGCTGCAGTTCGATCCCAAGGCCATGATCGTCAACAGCTTCTCCAAATACTGGAGCATGGCGGGCTGGCGTCTAGGCTGGCTGATCCTGCCGGAAGAAGAGGTCCAGCAGGCCCGCGCGCGCATGGGCAACATGTTCCTGACGCCCGCCACGCTCAGCCAGTTCGCCGGCCTGATCGCCATGGACTGCGAGGACGAGCTGGAAGCCAACATCGCCGTCTATCGCGCCAACCGCGAGCGGATGCTGGAGGCCCTGCCGGCCATGGGCCTGCGCTCGATCGCCCCGCCGGACGGCGCCTTCTACATCTATGCGGACATCGGTCACCTGACCAACGACAGCATGGCCTTCTGCGAAAAGCTGGTGCGCGAGACGGGCGTGGCGACGGCGCCGGGCGTGGACTTCGACCCGGTTAACGGCCACCGCTTCATCCGCTTCAGCTTCGCCGTCTCGACGCCCGAGATCGAGGACGCCTTGGCGCGCATGAAGCCCTTCTTCGCCGCGCACACGGAAGCCGCGCAGGAACAGCAGACGGCCTAGGGGCGTTCGTCAGGCCCCGAAACCGTCTCGGAGCCTTCATGTCGAAATCGCGTCTCGCCGTCGCCGCCCTTCCCTTCGCCCTGGCCGCCTTGACGGCCTGCGGATCGCCCGCCGAAACGCCGAGACCCGAGCCGCAGCCGCCGGTCGTCGAAAGCCCGGCGCCGGCCCTGACGCGCGAGGCGGTCGAGACCGCCGTGTTCGAATCCGTGGCGGCCGCCCCCGTAGAGGGCCAGCCGGCACAGCCGGACGCGGCGACAGCGCGCGCTCAGATCCTGCTGGACCGGGCCAACTTCTCGCCGGGCGTGATCGACGGTCTGGGCGGCGACAACACCCGCCAGGCTGTCGCCGCCTTCGAAAAGGCCGCCGGCCTGCCGCAGGACGGGGTGCTGGACGCCGAGGTCTTCCGCCGCCTGACCGCCGGGGACGACGGCCGCGTCCTGACCGACTACGCGATCACCGCCGCCGACCTGGCCGGGCCCTTCATCGGTCAGGTCCCGGCCAAACTGGCCGACATGGCCAGGCTCCAGACCGTCGGCTACGCCACGCCGCTGGAGATGCTGGCCGAGAAGTTCCACATGACCGAGGGCCTGCTGCAGGCGCTCAACCCCGGCGTCGACTTCGGCAAGCCGGGCCAGACCATCGTCGTCGCCGCCGTGACCCAGACCGATCTGACGGGCGACGTGGCCCACATCGTCGTCGACAAGGCGGAACGGTCCGTGCGGGCCTATGACGCGTCGGACAGGCTGCTGGCCTTCTATCCGGCCACCATCGGCAGTTCCGCGCGCCCGGCGCCCTCGGGCGAGCTCCGCGTCGTCGGCGTCGCGCCCGAGCCCAACTACACCTACGACCCGGACCGGGTCAGCTATGACCGGGGCGACCGCAAGGTCATCGTGCCGCCGGGGCCGAACAATCCGGTCGGCTCGGTGTGGATCGACCTGTCGCGCGACACCTACGGCATCCACGGCACGCCGGACCCGTCCAAGGTCGGCAAGACCTTCTCCAGCGGCTGCGTGCGCCTGACCAACTGGGACGCCGAACAGCTGGCGTCCAAGGTCAAGCCGGGCGTTCGGGTGACCTTCCGCTAGGCGGCGTAAAGCTCCGCCGCCGTCCGCCCCGGCACGTCCAGTTGCCTCATCGGCAACGGCGGCGGGTCCAGCCTCACGCCCAGCGCCTGATAGGTCGCCGCGCTCGAGAAGCCGTAGGCCTCGGCGTCGTCGTTGCTGAAGGCGTAATAGACGGCGCTGACGCGCGTCATCACCGCCGCAGCCAGGCACATGGGGCACGGATGGCCGCTGGCGTAGAGGACAGCGCCCGACAGGTCGACCGTCCCCAGCGCGGGCCCCGCCTGGCGCAGGGCCTCCATTTCGGCGTGGGAGCTGGGGTCGCAGGTGGCCAGCATCCGGTTGACACCGGTCGCGACCACCGCGCCGTCCTTGACCAGCACCGCGCCGAACGGCCGCCCGCCGGCCTTGACGTTCTCCAGCGCCAGGTCGACGGCCTGGGCCAGCCAGCGGCGGTGCTCGGCGTCGCTCATGGCGTCAGACCACTTCCTTGAGCAGGGCCGCCTTGTAGCCCTCGACCCACAGGTTGCGGTGACGGCGGCTGCGCTCGGCGTGATAGATGTGGGCCAGCTCGGCGTAGGAGCGGTCGAAGTCCTCGTTGACCAGGACGTAGTCGAAGTCGTCGCAGTGTTCGATCTCGCCCTTGGCGTTGGCGACCCGGCGCTCGATCACGTCCTCGGCGTCCTGCGAGCGCGTCACCAGGCGGCGGCGCAGCTCTTCTAGGCTAGGCGGCAGGATGAAGACCCGCACGGCGTCGCCGGGGCATTTGACGGCCACGTCGCGGGCGCCCTGCCAGTCGATGTCGAACAGGACGTCGCGGCCCTCGGCCAGCGCCCGCTCGACCGGGGCGGCCGGGCTGCCGTAGCGGTTGCCGTGCACGTCGGCCCATTCCAGGAAGGCGTCGGCGTCGATCAGCCGCTGGAATTCTTCCTTGCTGACGAAGTTGTAGTCGCGACCGTCCACCTCGCCCGGGCGGATGCCGCGCGTGGTCATGGAGACCGACAGCTCCAGCCCCTTGTGATCGGCCATCAGGCGGCGGCACAGCGAGGTCTTTCCGGCCCCCGACGGACTGGCCACGATCAGCAGGACGCCACGGCGGGGGGTGCGGTTATTCGACATTCTGAACTTGTTCTCGAAGCTGCTCGATGACGGCCTTCAACTCCAGGCCGATTCCGGTGAGCGCGGTCGTAGCGGATTTCGAGCAGAGGGTGTTCGCCTCGCGCATGAATTCCTGCATCAGGAAGTCGAGTTTTCGACCGGCGGGGGGTTGCTGCAACAGTGCCCGGGCCGAGGCGACGTGGGCGGCCAGACGGTCCAGCTCCTCGCGCACGTCGGCCTTGGTCGCCAGGGCGGCCGCTTCCAGAAAGATGCGCTCGTCCAGGCCCGGCGCCTCGGGGGCCAGGTCCGCCATGCGGCGGGTGAAGCGGTCGCGGATCGCCTCGGTCTGGGCCGACGCCTCCAGTTCGGCGCGCGCGACCAGGGCCTCGATGGCGCCGACGAAGTCGTGGATGACCGGCGTCAGCTGCTCGCCTTCGCGCAGGCGCGAGGCTTTGAGCGCGTCCAGGGCGTGTTCGACCGTGGCGGCCATGGCGGCCTCCAGAGCGGCGCGGGCGTCCGCGTCCTCGTCCTCTTCTGCCACCTCGATGACGCCGCGCAGGGCCAGCAGGCCGTCGGCCGAGGGCGGCGTCGCCCCCTCCTCCGCGAGCTGGTTGGCCAGCCGCAGATAGGTGGCCAGCACGGCCTCGTTGACGCGAGGCGCGGGCTCGAAACCCTCGGCGCGCTTGGCCTGCAGGCCCAGCGTCACCTGGCCCCGGTTCAGGCGCGCCTGCGCCGCCGCCTTGGCCAGCCGTTCCAGGTTGTCGAAGCCGCCGGGGCCGCGAAAGCGCGTCTCCAGCGTCCGGCCGTTGACCGAGCGCGCCTCAACCGTCCAGGTCCAGCCGTCCAGCGTCCCGTCGGCCCGGCCAAAGCCCGTCATGCCGGAAATTTGGCCCGAGATCGCGTTGCTCATCGTCCAGCCTCCGTCGGCACGCGAATGACCTTGGCGCCCGGCGGAATGGCGATGGCTGGGCCAGCCGCTTCATCCGTCATCGGCGCAGGCGACGTCTCCGGCGCGTTTTCCCCCGCCGTCAGGCCGGCCTTGCGGCGCTCGATCTCGCGCCAGCGGGCCACGTTCAGCAGATGCTCCTGATAGGTGCGGGCGAAGACGTGGCCGCCGGTGCCGTCGGCGACGAAGAAGACGTATTCCGAACGCGGCGGGTTCAGCACCGCCTTCAGCGCCTCCTCGCCCGGATTGGCGATGGGCGTCGGCGGCAGGCCGTCGATCAGATAGGTGTTCCACGGCGTCGGCTTGCGCAGTTCCGACAGCAGGATGGGGCGTCCTAGAGGCCGCCCCTTGGTCACGCCGTAGATGATGGTCGGATCGCTCTCCAGCCGCATCCCCAGGCGCAGGCGGTTGGTGAAGACGGCCGCCACCTGCGGCCGTTCGGAGGCGATGCCCGTCTCCTTCTCGACGATGGAGGCCAGGACCAGGGCCTCTTGCGGGGTCGTGACCACGGTGGCGGGCGAACGGGCGGCCCACAGGGTCTCCAACTTGGCCTTGGCGGCGCGCTGCATGCGGGCGACGACGGCGGCGCGGGTCTCGCCGCGCGTGACTTCATAGGTCTCGGGCCACAGGGAGCCCTCGGGCGGGACCTCGACCTCGCCGGTCAGGACCGGCTGCTTCATCAGGATGTCGACCGCCTGGGCGCTGGACCAGCCCTCGGGCAGGGTCACGTAGTGGCGCACCACCTTGCCGTCGACCAGCAGGCCGACCACGGCGGCCAGGGAGGCGCCCGACGGCACCTGATATTCGCCCGCGCGGATCTTGCGGTCGGCGCCGGTCAGGCTGACGGCCGCGCGGAACAGGTCGGTGGAGCGGATCACCCCCGCCGACTTCAGATTGGCGGCGATGGCCGGCACGCCCGCCCCGGACGGCAGGGTGACGATGGTCGCCTGCCCTTCCGCCGCCTTCGGCCCCGGTCCCCAATAGACGGCCCACAGCGCCACCAGCGCCGCGACCAGGAACAGGCCCAGCGTCCCGGCGGCGGTGATCAGGCCCACGCCGAGACCTGAACGAGAGCCTCCGCCCCCGCCGCCCTTTTTCGGAACGCGCGACTTGGGAATGCGAACCTTGGGGGTGCGGCGGGACGGAGCCTTGGCCAAGTCAGTCGACCTTCTTGAAGATCACGGCCGCATTGGTGCCGCCGAAACCGAAGCTGTTGGACATCGCCACATCGATCTTCCTGGCCTTGCCCTTGTGCGGGACCAGGTCGATCGGCGTCTCCATTTCGGGATCGTCCAGGTTGATGGTCGGGGGCGCCATCTGGTCGCGGATGGCCAGGACCGAGAAGATGCTCTCGATGGCCCCGGCGGCGCCCAGCAGGTGGCCCGTCATCGACTTGGTCGACGACACGGCCAGGTCCTTGGCGTGGTCGCCGACCAGCCGTTCGACCGCCTTCAGCTCGATCCAGTCGGCCATGGTCGAGGTGCCGTGGGCGTTGACGTAGTCGATGTCGGAGGGCTGCATCCCGGCCCGCTTCAGCGCAGCCTTCATGGCCCGCAGGCCGCCGTCGCCGTCTTCCGACGGGGCGGTGATGTGATAGGCGTCGCCGCTCATGCCGTAGCCGACGACCTCGGCGTAGATCTTGGCGCCCCGCGCCTTGGCGTGTTCGTATTCTTCCAGAACCATCACGCCCGCGCCTTCGCCCATGACGAAGCCGGCGTGGCCGCGGTCATAGGGGCGCGAGGCCTTCTCGGGCGTGTCGTTGTAGGCGGTGCACAGGGCCTTGCAGGCCAGGAAGCCGGCGATGCCGATCGGCACGACCGAGCTTTCGGCGCCGCCCGCCACCATGACGTCGGCGTCGCCCAGGGCGATCATCCGGGCCGCGTCGCCGATGGCGTGGGCGCCGGTGGCGCAGGCGGTGACGACCGCGTGGTTCGGGCCCTTCAGGCCGTGGCGGATCGAAATCTGGCCCGAGGCCAGGTTGATCAGGGCCGAGGGGATGAAGAAGGGACTGACGCGGCGGACGCCCTGTTCCTTAAGCACGATGGCGGTGTCGGCGATGGGGCCCAGGCCGCCGATGCCCGACCCGACCATGACGCCCGTCGCTTCCTTGTCCTCTTCCGATTCCGGCTTCCAGTCCGCATCGGCCAGCGCCTCGTCGGCGGCGGCGATGGCGTACAGGATGAAGTCGTCGACGCGCTTGCGGTCCTTGGCCGACATCACCTGGTCGGGATCGAAGACGCCCGGCTGACCAGGCTCGCCGCCACCGCGCCCGTCGACGCTGGGCACCTCGCCCGCGATGGTGCAGCCGTAGCCCTCGGTGTCGAAGGCGGTGATCGGACGGATGCCCGAGCGGCCTTCCAGAATGCCTTTCCAGACGTGCTCGACGCCCGTTCCCAACGGAGTGACCAGGCCGAGGCCCGTGATGACGACGCGGCGCATGGTTCGCGCTCCTTCTTGGTCAGAATCGTAGCCAGAAACACTAATGGCCGCCGGACGGTCCCGCTAGGGTCCCGTCACGGCGGCCATCAGCTTGGTAGGTGCGACGAATCGCAGCCGGATCAGCCGGCCAGCTTCTCGTCGATGAACTTCACCGCGTCGCCGACGGTCTGGATGTGCTCAGCGGCGTCATCCGGGATCTCGACGTCGAATTCTTCTTCGAAGGCCATGACCAGTTCGACGTTGTCGAGCGAGTCGGCGCCCAGGTCGTCGATGAAGGAAGCCTTCTCGGTGACCTTGTCCGGATCGGCGTCCAGGTGGTCGATCACGATCTTGCGGACGCGTTCGAGGGTGTCGGACATGAGTGTCTCTCTTGCCTGTTTGAAATCGCCGTGAAGGCGGGTCTTGGGTTGCTTCGCCGTGTCACGGCTGCCTGCCGGGTGCAAGTCCGAATGAGACTCACCCCCGAAAGGCGTCCGTGCCCTTTAGCACAGGGGAGCGGGCTGGAAATAGTCTGTCGCGCGTCGTGATGACGGCGCACGACCGCTTAAATCATGGCCATGCCGCCGTTGACGTGCAGGGTCTGGCCCGTGACGTAGGCGGCTTCGTCCGACGACAGATAGACGGCGGCCGAGGCGATCTCGCCGCCCGTGCCCAGGCGGCCGGCCGGAATCTTGGTCAGGATGGCTTCGCGCTGCTGGTCGTTCAGCACGTCGGTCATCGGCGAGGCGATGAAGCCCGGCGCGATGCAATTGACCGTGATCCCGCGCGAGCCGACTTCCTGGGCCAGCGACTTGGAGAAGCCGATCATCCCGGCCTTGGAGGCGGAATAGTTGGTCTGGCCGGGGTTGCCGGTCACGCCCACCACCGAGGTGATGCCGATGATGCGGCCCGAACGGCGCTTCATCATCCCCTTCACCGCCGCGCGGGTCAGACGGAAATAGCTCTCCAGGTTGATCGACAGGACGGACAGGAAGTCCTCGTCCTTCATCCGCATCAGCAGGCCGTCCTTGGTGATGCCGGCGTTGGCGACCAGGATGTCCAGCGGCGCGCCGGCGGCTTCCTCGGCCTTGGCGACCAGGCCGTCGACCGATTCGGGGTCCGACAGGTTGGCGACGGCGTAGTGGGCGCGCTCGCCCAGTTCCTTGGCCAGGTCGGCCAGCACGGCTTCGCGGGTGCCGGACAGGACGACGGTCGCGCCCTGGGCGTGCAGGGCGCGGGCGATGGCCCCGCCGATGCCGCCGGTGGCGCCGGTCACGAGGGCGGTCTTGCCGGTAAGGTTGAACATCTCTGTCTCCTCTTCCTTCTCCCCTTGCGGGAGAAGGTGGCCCGTCAGGGCCGGATGAGGGGTCGCGCCGACCCCTGCCGTGTTTTCAATCCGAGAAACCGCTCAGGTGGAGCGACCCCTCATCCGTCTGGCTTCGCCAGCCACCTTCTCCCGCAAGGGGAGAAGGATCAAAGGCTTTTCGCGAACGCTTCCAGCTCTTCGGCCGTGTTCAGCGCCAGGGCCTCGGCGTCGGGGGCGATGCGCTTGGCCATGCCGGTCAGCACCTTGCCCGCGCCGACCTCGACGAAGCGGGTCACGCCGCCTTCAGAGGCCATCCACTCCATGCTCTCGCGCCAGCGCACGCGGCCGGTCACCTGCTCGACCAGCAGGCGGCGGATGACCTCGGCGTCGGTTTCCCGGCGGGCCGTGACGTTGGCGACCACCGGCACGACGGGCGCGATGATCTTCGCATCGGCCAGCGCGGCGGCCATTTCATCGGCGGCAGGCTGCATCAGCGGGCAGTGGAAAGGAGCCGAGACGTTCAGCGGGATCGCCCGCGCGCCCAGTTCCTTGGCCTTCTCGATGGCCAGGTCAACCGCGGCCTTGTCGCCGGAGATGACGACATTGCCCTTGTTGTTGTCGTTGGCGACGACGCAGACGCCCGCCGCCGAACCGGCCTTGGCCGCCTCTTCAGCCAGCGCCAGATCGGTCTTGGGGCCGATCAGCGAGGCCATCGCCCCCTTGCCCACCGGCACGGCGCGCTGCATGGCCTGGCCGCGCAGCTTCAGCAGGCGGGCGGTGTCCGACAGGCTGATCGCGCCCGCCGCCGCCAGGGCCGAATATTCGCCCAGCGAGTGACCCGCGACGAAGGCGGCGCGCGCCACGTCGACGCCGAACTCGACCTTCAGCACCCGCGCCGTGGCGACCGACACCGCCATCAGCGCGGGCTGGGCGTTTTCGGTCAGGGTCAGCTGATCCTCGGGCCCTTCGCGCATCAGCTCGAACAGCTTCTGGTTCAGGGCGTCGTCCACCTCGGCGAAGATTTCGCGCGCGCTGACGAAAGCGTCCGCCAGGGCGACGCCCATGCCCACCGACTGGCTGCCCTGACCGGGAAAGAGAAGCGCGAGGCTCATCCGGGATCGTCCGTCATCCGTTGAATCAAGCCGCGAGGGGTAGGCGAATCCCTCCCCTACGGCAAGAAAAAGGACAGTCGAACGCCCGGTCGACGCCCCCTGCGCCTTGCCATTGCGGGGGTTTTCCCGTATAGGCGCGCCCTTTCCAGGGCTTCGGTCCTGCTGCGGAACGTCAAAGGGCCGGGAAACTCCCGTCCGCCGCATCAGGAGCCATCGTGGACGAACTCCCCGGTTCGCCCGCGCCGATGTCCGCCAAGGGAGAATACCGCATGGCTCTTTACGAGCACACGGTCATGACGCGCCAGGATATCTCGGCGCAACAGGCCGAAGCGCTGAACGACACCATCAAGGCTCTGATCGAAGAAGGCGGCGGCTCCGTCGCCAAGATCGAGTACTGGGGTCTGCGCAACCTGACCTACCGGGTCAAGAAGAACCGCAAGGCTCACTATTCGCTGCTGGCCGTCGACTGCCCGCCGGCCGCCATGGCCGAAGTCGAGCGCCAGCTGTCGATCAACGAAGACGTGCTGCGCTGGCTGACCATCCGCGTCGAGGAACTCGACCTGGAGCTGTCGCCCCTGCTGGCCCGCCGCGAACGCGAGCGTGACCGCAGCGCCCCGCGCGGCGAAGACGCCGCGGCTTCGGAATAAGGAACCGGATCATGACCGATACGACTGCCCCCATCCCGGGCGCTCCGGCCGGCTCCGGCCCGGCCCGTCGCCCCTTCTATCGTCGCCGCAAGGTGTGCCCGTTCTCGGGCGCCAACGCGCCGAAGATCGACTACAAGGACGTGAAGCTGCTGCAGCGTTACGTCTCCGAACGCGGCAAGATCGTGCCTTCGCGCATCACCGCCGTTTCCGCCAAGAAGCAACGCGAACTGGCCAAGGCCATCAAGCGCGCCCGCTACCTGGCCCTCCTGCCGTACGTGGTGAAGTAAGATGAAGGTCGTTCTGCTGGAACGCGTCGAGAACCTCGGCGCCATCGGCGACGTCGTCACCGTCAAGGACGGCTTCGCCCGTAACTACCTTCTGCCGCGCGACAAGGCGCGTCGCGCCACCGAAGCCAACCTGAAGGCCTTCGAAATCGAACGCGTCGCCATTGAGCAGCGCAACGAGAAGAACAAGGCCGACGCTCAGAAGATCGCCGACAAGATCGACGGTCAGAGCTACGTCATGATCCGTCAGGCTGGCGAAACCGGCCAGCTGTACGGTTCGGTCGCTGGTCGCGACGTGGCGGAAGCCATCCGCGCCGAAGGCGGCAAGGTCGAGCGGTCGCAGGTCGTCCTGAACACGGCGATCAAGACGCTGGGCGTCCACGAAGTGCTGGTCCGCCTGCACGCCGAGGTCTCGGCCACCGTCAAGATCAACATCGCCCGTTCGGCCGACGAAGCCGAGCGTCAGGCGAAGGGCGAGGACGTGATCCGCGCTCAGTTCGACGACGAGCGTCAAGCTGCTGACCAGGCCGCTCAAGAGCTGCTGGAAGGCGGCGCCGGCCAACAGGAAGGCTTCGGCGACGAAGCCTGATCCTGTCGCTTCGGCGAGATGATCGAGGGGCGCTTCCGCAAGGAAGCGCCCCTTTTTTCTTCTTCACCCTCTCCCAATGGGAGAGGGAAAAAGGTTAGTTTCTCTAAACATCCCCTCACACAATCTCGATAGGCGTCGCCGCTTTCGCACCGCAATATCGCCATGGCTCGTCGCCGTTGACGGGCAGGAGATGACGATGCGCCCCGGCCTTTACGCCCGACTGCATCGCCCGGTCGTCCGACCGGCGCGATGTCCGTGCCAAGCACCCTGAAGCCGCCCTCCCCGACCGGTCCGCCGCCGGTCTGCGGTTTCCGCCCGCTTCCATAGCTTCGCTTCCCGACGCGCCCGACGCCCGCCCTCCCGCGGCGGCGTCCCCTGACGCGCGTCCAATCAGAAAAGACGACCTCTCGAGATGACCCCCCCCTCCGCCCCGCCCTTCTGGCCGCCGCATCCGGCGTCGCCCTGTTGATCGCCGGCGCCGCCAGCGCCCAGACCCTTCCCAATCTGGCCGCTCCTGACGACGCGACCTCGGTCGACGACATCGTGGTGACGGGCACGCGCGCCCCGGCCCGCTCGCGCCTGGACACCCTGGCCCCCGTCGACGTGGTGACGGCCGAGACGCTGCAGAACCGCGGCACCACCGAGTTCGCCGCCGCCCTGGCCCAGACCGTGCCGTCCCTGACCTTCCAGCGTCCCTCGGCCAACGACGGCACGGACTCGATCCGCCCCGCCACCCTGCGCGGCCTGTCGCCGGACCAGACCCTGGTGCTGGTCAACGGCACGCGCCGCCACGCCTCGGCCCTGGTCAACGTCAACGGCACGGTCGGGCGCGGCTCGGCCGCCGTCGACCTGAACGCCATCCCCAGCGGCGCCCTGGACCGGGTCGAGGTGCTGCGCGACGGCGCCTCGGCGCAATACGGCTCGGACGCCATCGCCGGGGTCGTCAACCTGCGCCTCAAGGAAGCCCGCGAAGGCGGCGGCGCCAGCATCACCACCGGCCAGTACTTCACCAATGTGAAGACCGCGCGCGGCGAGCGGGACGAGGAAGACGGCCGCGCCGTCACCGCCTCGGCCTGGCAAGGCTTCGGCCTGGGATCGGACGGCTTCCTGACCCTGTCGGCGGAATACTCCGACCGCGATCCCACCAACCGTTCGGACTACGACCCGCGCCCCGCCGCCAACGGCGCCGTGACCGCCCGCTTCGGCGACCCCGAGGTCGAGCAGTGGAGCGTCTTCGCCAATGCGGGCAAGCCGCTGAACGCCGATTGGGAAGCCTATGGCTGGGCCGGCTATCAGGCGCGCGACAGTTCTTCGGCCGCCTTCCCGCGCCTGTCGGACAACGCCAACAATGTGCCGTCCATCTATCCGAACGGCTTCCTGCCCAAAGTCGCCGTCAACTCCCAGGACGTTTCGGCCGCCGGCGGCGTGCGCGGGACGCTGGCCGGATGGGACGCGGACTTCAGCCTCGTCTATGGCCGCAACGCCCTGGACTTCCGCACCGAGGATTCGCTAAACGCCACCTATGGCGCCGACTCGCCGACCAGCTTCGATTCCGGCGGCCTGACCTATAACCAGCTGGTCTTCGGCGCCGATTTCACCCGCCAGTTCGAGGTCGGCCTCGACGGCGGCCCGCTGAACTTCGCCTGGGGCCTGGAGGCCCGCAAGGAGACCTACAAGATCGACGCCGGCCAGCCGGAATCCTGGAATCGCGGCCCGCTGGGCGCCAACACGGCCCTGGCCGGCGGCGCCCAGGGCTTCCCCGGCTTCCAGCCCTCGAACGAGGTCGATGAGGACCGCGACGCCGTCGCCCTCTACGCGGACGTCGAAATCCCCCTGACCGAAAAGCTGACGGTCGAAGGCGCGGTCCGGGTCGAGGACTACTCCGACTTCGGCGACGCCCAGACGGGCAAGCTGGCCGCCCGCTACGACTTCACGCCGAACTTCGCCCTGCGCGGCTCGGTCTCGACCGGCTTCCGCGCCCCGTCGCTGCAGCAGAGCTTCTTCACCTCGACCTCTTCGGTGATGCAGGACGGCGCCGTGGTCGAGACCGGCACCTTCCCCGCCACCAGCGCCGTCGCCTCGACGCTCGGCGCCCGGCCGCTGAAGGCCGAGACCTCGACCAACTACAGTCTGGGCGCGGTGATCCGCCTGGGGAATTTCGACCTGACCGTCGACGCCTACCGCATCGAGATCGAGGACCAGATCGTCCTGTCGGAGCTGATCAACCGCAGCTTCTCGCCCCAGGTCCGCGGCCTGCTGGACCCGCTGGGCGTCCAGGCCGCGCGTTTCTTCCTCAACGGCGTCTCCACCGAGACGCAGGGCGTCGACGTCGTCGGCCGCTATCGCCTGCGCACCGAGACGGCGGGCGACTGGGACTTCACCGTCGCCGCCAACGTCAACGAGGTCAGCGTGACACAGGTCCCGACCTCGTCCTCGGTTCTGAACCCGGTCCCGACCCTGTTCGCGCGCCAGCGCATCCTGACCATCGAGGAAGGCACGCCGGCCGCCAAGATTTCGGCGTCGGCCGACTGGAGCCTGGGCCGCTGGGGCGCGACGGCGCGGGCGACCCACTACGCCAGCGTGGTGCAGCCCGGTTCCGTCCCGGCCAACGACTACTTCACCGGCGACAAGACCACCGTCGACCTGGAAGGCCGCTTCCAGATCACCGACCGGGTCGGCCTGGCGGTCGGGGTCGACAACGTCTTCGACGAATACCCGGACTTCGTGCCCGCCAACCTGAACAGCAATGGCGTGCTGGGCTTCCCCTACTACTCGCCGTTCGGGTTCAACGGCCGCTACGGTTACGCTCGGCTGAGCGTGAAGTGGTGATTGGGTTGGAGCGCGCGCACAGGGGCTCACTCCCTGCCCTTTGAGCACGCGCTCCCTTGTCAGGCGCGGCGGCCGGCGCGGCCCCGCGCCTGACAAAAACTTAACGAATGACACGGTTCGTCGGCCATGGTTCCGCCATCGAGCCCGCGCTAAGCTTCGCCTTCCCTTGGGGAGGACACCATGAAAGCCGCCACATTCGCCGCCATCGCCGCCCTGGCGCTGTCCGCCGCTCCCACCATGGCGGTCGCCATGACCGTGCAGGAATTCCTGACCACCGCGAACCGCATCCCGCGCAATCCCACGGCCCTGCTGCGATCCGACGCGCGGCGCCTGATGAGCGAGATAAACGGCGCCTTCAAGTCGGTTCGCGACGATCAGGCAGCGGCCACGGCGGCGGGGCGGCGTGGCGCCACCTGCATTCCCGCAGGCACCAAGATCAGCGTGTCGCCCGACATGATCTTGAATCGGTTCAACGCCATCCCCGCCCACCGACGCAGCATCAGCGTCACCCAGGCCGTGCGCGAATGGATGGCGGAGGAGCATCCCTGCCCGGCCTGACGGCCGGCGGCGATCTTGCTTCGTGAAGCGTTGCAGCGCATCTAGCGCGCATGCTTTTCCGCGCCTTCCTCCGCCCCGCCGCGCCTGTCCTGGGCGCCGTGATGCTGCTCGCCTCCCCCCAGGCCGCCAAAGCCCAGTCGTCGGACATGACGGTCCAGCAGTTCCTGGCGATCGGCCAGAACATCCCGCGCAACCGCGCCGCCGCCGTCATGCGCCCCGACACCCGCCGCCTGATCCGCGAGGTCACCAGCGCCGTCAGCACGGTCAAGGCCGAGCAGGCCTCGGCCCTGTCGGCGGGCCGCCGCCCGGCCCACTGCATCCCCGCCTCCGGCACCGGCATCACGCCTGAAGCCCTGGTCGCGCGCTTCGAGACCATGCCCGAGCCGCGTCGCCGCATCACCGTGACCCAGGCGGTGCGCGACTGGATGGCCGAGCGCTACCCCTGCCGCGGCTGACGCCCGCGCACTGATCGGACAGCGGTTTTTGAGCGCCGTCCACAGACCTCGCCGACTGTCCACGATGACGAGGGCGCCCGCCTCTGACGCAGGGCGCGCCTATGCGTATTGAATGATGCCGATGAACGCCTTCGCCCCGATGCCCTACGACTCCGCCCCCGACGCCGTCCAGGTGTCGTCCATGCCCCACAACCTGGAGGCGGAGCAGGCCCTGCTGGGCTCGCTGATGTTCGACAACGCCGTGTTCGAGCGCCTGTCGGACCGGCTGCGCGGCAGCCATTTCTACGAGCCCTTCCACCAGCGCCTGTTCGACGCCATCGAGGACCACATCCGTCAGGGCCTGCTGGCCGAGCCCACCATCCTGATGGAGCGGTTCAAGCAGGATCCGGCGTTCCAGGAATTCGGCGGCCTGCGCTACCTGGCCGACCTGGTGGACCGGGCGCCGCCCGCCGCCAACGCCCCCGACTACGCCCGCGTTGTCTATGACCTGGCCCTGCGCCGCGACCTGATCCGCATCGGCGGCGAGATCATCAAGGAGGCGCCCAACCCCGAGACGCCCGCCGACGAACAGATCGAACAGGCCGAGCAGACGCTCTACTCCCTGGCCGAGACGGGCAAGCCGTCGTCGGGCTTCGTCAGCTTCTCGCAGGCCCTGTCGGGCGCTGTGGAAATGGCGGGCGAGGCCTATCAGCGCGAGGGCAAGCTGGCGGGCCTGGCCACCCGTCTGGACGACCTGGACCAGAAGCTGGGCGGCCTGCACCCCTCCGACCTTCTGATCCTCGCGGGCCGACCGTCGATGGGTAAGACGGCGCTGGCGACCAACATCGCCTTCAACGTCGCCCGCAACTATCGCTGGGAGCCGACCCCGGACGGCGGGCGCAAGACCGTCGACGGCGGCGTGGTCGCCTTCTACTCGCTGGAAATGAGCGCCGAACAGCTGGCCATGCGTATCCTGGCCGATGCGTCGGGCGTGTCCTCGGATAAGCTGCGCAAGGGCGAGATCGACGCCTCCGACTTCGGCAAGATTCGCGACGCCGCCATCGAGATCGGCGAAAGCCCCCTCTACATCGACGCCACCGGCGGCCTGTCCATCTCCAAGCTGGCGGCGCGCGCCCGACGCCTGAAGCGGATGGAGCACGGCCTCGACCTGATCGTGGTCGACTACCTCCAGCTCGTCACCACCGGCGACAGCGGCGGCCAGAAGAACCGCGTGCAGGAAGTGTCCGAGATCACCGGCGGCCTCAAGGCCCTGGCCAAGGAGCTGAACGTCCCCATCATCGCCCTGTCGCAGTTGTCGCGTCAGGTCGAAAACCGCGAGGACAAGCGGCCCCAGCTGTCGGACCTTCGTGAATCGGGCTCGATCGAGCAGGACGCCGACTGCGTGATGTTCGTGTACCGCGAAAGCTACTACCTGGGCCGGGCCGAGCCGCGCGAGGGCACCGAAGAGCACCTGAAGTGGCAGGAAGACATGGACCGCCTGCAGCATCAGGCCGAGGTGGTCATCGGCAAGCAACGTCACGGCCCCATCGGCATCGTCAAGCTGGCCTTCGATTCCAACACCACCCGCTTCGGCAACCTGGCCAACGACGGCCGCTACGGCAGCGCCTATGCGGATATTCCGGAGTAGGGCGAGACGTCGCCCCTCTCCCATTCTCCGTCATCCTCGCCCCCATTCTCCGTCGTCCTCGCCCCCATTCTCCGTCATCCTCGGGCTTGACCCGAGGATCGAGCGCAGGGCGCGCTCAGCCTTTTCCAATGTCGCGCAGACGGACAGCCCGATCCTCGGGTCAAGCCCGAGGATGACGGCGGAAAGCGCGGATGGCGGCGCCAGAACAGCCCAAGACGCAAAAGCCGGTAGCGCGGCCTGAACAGCGGCCTATAACCGCCTTCATGACCTCCCCCGCCTTCGCTCCCGCCGTGCTGCACGTCGACCTGGACGCGCTCGCCCGCAACTTCCGCACCCTGGGCGCCGTCACCGGCGTTCCGGTCAATCCGGTCGTCAAGGCCGACGGCTACGGCCTGGGCGCGGCGGCGGTGGCCAGGCGGCTGATGGCCGAGGGGGCGCGCACCTTCTTCGTGGCCCGCGCGGCCGAGGGCGTGCGCCTGCGCGAGGCGATCGGCCCCGAGCCGGTCATCTACATCCTGGACGGTTGCCACGGCGACGGGGCGGCCCTGCTCAAGGCGTCCAACCTGCGGCCGGTGATCAACCACCCGACCCAGCTCCAGACCTGGCGGGCGGCGGGCGGCGGCGCCTGCGCCCTGCAACTGGACACCGGCATGAACCGGCTGGGCTTCCGCGTCGAGGACGCGCCCGAACCGTTCGAGGGGCTGGAGCTGGTGATGACCCACCTGGCCTGCGCCGACGAGCCCGCCAACCCGATGAACCGCGCCCAGCGTGACGCCTATGCGGCGGCGGTCCAGCGCTATCCCGGCGTGACGCGCTCCTTCGCCAACTCGGGCGGCTGCTTCCTGGGGCCGGACTTCGCCTTCGACGTGGTGCGGCCGGGCATCTGCCTGTACGGCGGCGGGCCGGAAGGCCGCCCGCATGACAGGATCGCCCCCGTCGCCAGCCTGATCGCCCAGGCGGTGCAGGTGCGCGACGTCCCGGCCGGCGAAACCGTCGGCTATTCGCAAGGGTTCAAGGCGGAGCGGCCGATGCGCGTGGCCACCTGCGGCGCGGGCTACGCCGACGGCGTGCTGCGCAGCTACAGCCCCAGGGGCCAGGTCTTCGTCGGCGGCGAACTGCGGCCGATCATCGGCCGGGTGTCGATGGACGTGCTGGCGGTCGATGTGACCGGCCTGGACGTGCAGGCGGGCGATCCGGTCGAGATCTTCGGCGCCAACCGTCTGATCGACGACGCGGCCACGGCGGCGGGCACCATCAGCTATGAGCTGCTGACCTCGATCACGCCGCGCGTGCCGCGCGTCTATAAGGGCTGAGGCTGAGGCTGACGCTATCCATCCGTCATCGTCGGGCCTGACCCGCGATCCAGCCGCGCCGCCATTTGACGGCGCACCCTTCCCGATCGCGCCTGCTGGATGCCCGGATCAAGTCCGGGCATGACGGCTCAGGGGGACGGCACAGGGGACAGTCTGCCCGTCCCCTTCCGTCGCCTCAGCTCAGAGCGAACGCCGCCGCGCCCAGGCCGACGATGGCGAAGCTGGCGATCACGGCGCCGACCAGGGCGGCCACGATGGTCCACAGGATGATGGCCGCGACCACCACCACGATGGTGTAGCCCAGCGCCTTGTCCGCCGTGGTCTTCATCAGCGCGGGCAGGCCCAGATACAGCAGGTAGAAGCCGTAGAGGCCCAGCAGGCCCGCCAGCCAACTCAGGGTCGGCACGACGTTCAGCACGCCCGCGACCCAGGCCGGCGTCATCGAATAGACCGCGACCTGCATCGCCTTCACCGGGTTCCTGGTCCCGCCAAAGGTCGGCGCCAGGGCGTCGATGATCAGGCCCAGCACATAGACGCTGACCAGGGACAGCACATAGCTCATGACCGCGCCCAGCAGCGGCGCGACCGGCCCGCGGTGCCAGAAGGCGATCTGGCCGACCAGGGTCGCCACCGCCGGAATGGCCGCCAGCACCATGGCGTAGCGGGTGAACAGCCCCTTGATGGTCGCCGACTCGGCGTCGATCACCGGCCATTCGAACTTGGGCCGGCTCAGGATGTATTTGACGCGCGAGACCAGCGACGGATCGATGGCGGGGGGATTTTCCAGGGTCATGCGATAGCCTTCGGTTGAGTCGGGACTCGGCCTAATCATGGCAGAATGACGGCGATAGGGGCGCAGGCGCAAGCTTGACGATAAAGCCACGTCAGAATCGGACGTCGCCGCCCACGCCCCGCCTCCCTTCGGCCCGGCGATCTGCTAGGTCTGGGCCATGGCGCGCGACTCTCTTCTCTTCGTCTGCAAATCCTGCGGGGCGGTTCATTCCAAATGGGCCGGGCAATGCTCGTCCTGCGGCGAGTGGAACGCCCTGGTCGAGGAGTCCAAGGCGGCCCCGCCGGGCGCGATGAAGCCCGCGGCGACCGCGCGCGGGCGCGGCGTCCAGTTCGAGACGCTTCAGTCCGACACGCCCGAGCCGCCGCGCATCGTCACCGGCGTGACCGAGTTCGACCGCGTCTGCGGAGGCGGCGTGGTGCCCGGCTCGGCCATCCTGCTGGGCGGCGACCCCGGCGTCGGCAAGTCGACCCTGCTGCTGGAAGTAACGGCCAAGGCGGCGCGCAACGGCGCGCGCGTGGCCTACATCTCGGGCGAAGAGGCGATCGAGCAGATCCGCGCCCGCGCCAAGCGCATGGGGGTGGCCGACGCAGCCGTCTCCCTGGCCTCGGCCACGGCGCTGCGCGACATTCTGACGACGCTGAAACGCGATCAGTTCGACATCGTCATCATCGACTCCATCCAGACCCTGTGGTCCAACGTGCACGAGGCCGGCCCCGGCTCGATCACCCAGGTGCGCGCCTGCGCCGCCGAACTGGTGCGCCTGGCCAAGAACGGCGGCCCCGCCATCGTCCTGGTCGGCCACGTCACCAAGGACGGCCAGATCGCCGGGCCGCGCGTGGTCGAACACATGGTCGACGCCGTGCTCAGCTTCGAGGGCGAGCGCGGCTATCCCTTCCGCATCCTGCGCGCGGGCAAGAACCGTTTCGGCGCCACGGACGAGATCGGCGTCTTCGAGATGGGCGACTCCGGCCTGCGCGAAGTGCCCAACCCCTCGGCTCTGTTCCTGGGCGAGGGCAAGGACCGGGCGCCCGGCGCCGCCGTCTTCGCCGGGATCGAGGGATCGCGCCCCGTTCTGGTGGAAATTCAAGCTCTTGTCGCGCCATCCGCATACGGCACGCCAAGACGCGCCGTCGTCGGTTGGGATTCCGGCCGCCTGGCCATGCTGCTGGCGGTGCTGGAGGCGCGCTGCGGCCTGGGGTTCGGGGACAAGGACGTCTATCTGAACATCGCGGGCGGAATGCGGATCAACGAGCCCGCCGCCGACCTGGCCGCCGCTGCCGCCCTGATCTCGTCGACGCTCGACATGCCCCTGCCGCAGGGCTGCGTCGTCTTCGGCGAGATCGGCTTGTCGGGCGAGGTGCGCGCCGTCGGCCGCGCCGAGGCCCGCATACGCGAGGCGCAGAAGCTGGGCTTCGAACGCGCCCTGGCCCCGCCCCATGCCAACGGCAAGGTCAAGAAGGGCGACGTCGCCCTGACCGTCGTCAATCGCCTGGCCGAAGCGGTCGAGCGAATCTCCCAGAACCGCTACTGAGGGCGTCTTCCCACTCGATGAGGCTGACGCGCGCGTGACCGGCTACGACGTCTTCGTGATTCTGGCCCTGCTGGCCTCGGGCGCCGCCGGATGGTTCCGGGGCGGCGTGCGCGAGCTGACGGCCGTGTTCAGCTTCTTCCTGGCTGGACTGCTGGCCCTGATCACCCTGCCGTGGACCGCCCCAGTCGGCCGGTCCCTGGTCGATCCCGACTGGGCCGGGTCGGTGCTGGCCGTGGGCCTGGTCTTCGTCGTCCTCTATTTCGGCTTGCGCTTCCTGGGCTCGGCCATTTCGCAGGGCGCGCGCGGCCACGCCCTGGGCGTATTGGACCAGACCCTGGGCCTGGGCGTCGGCCTGGTGCGGGCCCTGGTCCTGGTGGGGGCGGTGCACCTGATCATCATGGGCGCCATGCGAGACAACCCGCCCCGCTGGCTGGGGGAGGCCGCCACCGCGCCGCTCAGCCAGGGGTCCGCCCGCGCCATCCAGATCGTGCTGCCGACCCTGGGCAAGGGTGCCGACGTCCTGACTCCCGTGGTCGGTTCTTCCGTTCGGGAAGGGTTTTCCGATCAATGAGCCTTGCCCCGGACGCAATCGCGGACTACGTGCGCGACGCCGCCTACTGAGTTATCCTGTCCCGGTCATCGGAGCCTGACGATGCGCCACCATATCGCCGAACCCGTCGTTCACCGTGAGCATCAGCGTGAGCCGGGAGATGACCAGCTTCGTCTCGAGTGCGGCGTCTGCGGCGTCTGGGGCGCGCCGGACAACGAGGCCTCCTCCATCGTCGCCCTGGGCCTGCACGCCCTGCAGCATCGCGGCCAGGAAGCCTGCGGCATCGCCAGCGTTCATGAAGAGCGCTTCTACACCGAACGGCATCAGGGCCTGGTCGGCGACGCCTTCGGCAACGCCGAACTGGGCGCCCGCCTGCCGGGACAGTCCGCCATCGGCCACACCCGCTACTCCACCGCCGGCGGCAGCTTCCTGCGCAACATCCAGCCGATGTTCGCCGACCTGGACCAGGGCGGCATCGCCATCGCCCACAACGGCAACCTGACCAACTTCAAATACCTGCACGCGCAACTGGTGCAGGAAGGCGCGATCTTCCAGTCGACCTCGGACTCCGAGGCCATCCTTCACCTGATCGCCCGCAGCCGTAAGGCCAAGATCGTCGACCGCTTCATCGACGCCCTGAGCCGGATCGAGGGCGGCTACGCCCTGGTGGCCCAGACGCGCCTCAAGCTGATCGGCGCCCGCGATCCTCTAGGCATCCGTCCCCTGGTGCTGGGCAAGATCGGCGAGGCCTGGGTGCTGGCGTCCGAAACCTGCGCCCTGGACACCATCGGCGCCACCTTCGTGCGCGACGTCGAGCACGGCGAGGTCGTAGTCATCGACGACGAGGGCCTGACCTCCATCAAGCCCTTCCCTGCGCGCCCCGCCCGCCCCTGCCTGTTCGAGTACGTCTATTTCGCCCGCCCCGACTCGGTCGTGAACGGCCTGCCGGTCTATGAGGTCCGCAAGGAGATGGGCCGCCGCCTGGCGCGCGAGCACGTGGTCGAGGCCGACGTCGTGGTGCCGGTGCCCGACTCGGGCGTCCCGGCCGCCCTCGGCTACGCCCAGGAAAGCGGCCTGCCCTATGAGATGGGCATCATCCGCAGCCACTACCTGGGCCGCACCTTCATCCAGCCCAGCCAGGGCGCCCGTCAGAAGGGCGTGCGCATGAAGCACAGCCCCAACCGCGCCGCCCTGGAGGGCAAGCGCGTGGTGCTGATCGACGATTCCATCGTGCGCGGCACCACCTCGCTGAAGCTGGTCCGCGCCGTGCGCGCGGCGGGCGCCAAGGAGGTGCACCTGCGCTCGGCCAGCCCGCAGATCCTCTTCCCGGACTTCTACGGCATCGACATGCCCGAGCGGTCGCAGCTGATGGCCGCCACCCACACCATGGAAGAGATGCGCGCCGTGCTGGAGGTCGATTCCCTCGGCTTCCTGTCGATCGACGGCCTCTATGGCGCCATGGGCGCGGGGGCGAGGGACCAGGCCAATCCGCAGTTCACCGACCACTATTTCACCGGCGACTACCCGACCCGCCTGCTGGACCGGGAGATCGAGGAAGGCGGCCGCGACGTGCGCGGTCGGCAACTTTCCCTGCTGGTGACCGCTTAAGGCTGGATGATCCAGCTCGGCTACTTCACGCTCGACACCCCCGACGTCGACAGGGCGCGCGCCTTCTACGCCGCCCTGTTCGGCTGGCGCTTCGACGAGGACTCGTCCAGCCCGACCTACGCCCATGTGGCGGAGGGGACGCCGCCGTTCGGCTTCACAAAGGGCGAGCACAAGGCCTTTCCCCACCTCTATTTCCGCGTCGACGACATAGAGGCCGCCTGCGACCGCGTGGTCGAACTGGGCGGCAAGGCGGCGGTGCCCGCCGAGAGCCCCTCGGGCATGTCGGCCGTGGTCTGCGACGACCAGGGCGTCAGCTTCAGCCTGTGGCAGCCCGCGCCGGGGTACTAACCCTCTCCCGATGGGAGAGGGTGGTGGCGCTGCCCTTCCACCCCGCGCCCGCGCGCGCTATCAGCGGGCCATGTCCGAACATGCTTCCCTCCCCCTCGCCAACCGCGTCGCCCTGGTCGTCGGCGCCTCTCGCGGCATCGGCTATGAGGCCGCCCTGGCCCTGGCCAAGGCCGGCGCCCACGTCATCGCCGCCGCCCGCACCCAGGGCGGGCTGGAGGAGCTGGACGACGCCATCTTCGCGGCGACGGGCCGCCACGCCACCCTGATCCCGTTCGACCTGGTCGACGGCGGCGCCATCGACCGCCTGGGCGGCGCCCTCTACGAACGTTTCGGCAAGCTGGACATCTGGGTCCAGGCGGCGGCCACCATGGGCCCCTCGGGCCTGACGCCCGTGTCCCACGCCGAGCCGCGCGAGTTCGCCAAGGTCGAGAAGATCAACTTCACCGGCGTCTATCGCCTGATCCGCTCGCTGGAGCCGCTGCTGCGCGCCTCGGACGCCGGCCGCGCCATCCACCTGACCACTAGCGTGGCCAGCGCGCCCCGCGCCTTCTGGGGCATGTACGCCGCCACCAAGGCCGGCGCCGAGGCCCTGGTGAAGTGCTGGGCCGATGAGATCGAGAGCACGCCGATCCGCGTCGCCATCGTCGATCCGGGCCGGATGCGCACCCAGTTGCGCGCCCAGGCGTTCCCGGGCGAAGATCCCGAGACCCTGCCCCATCCCTCGGAGATCGGCCCCCTGATCGTGGAACTGGCCCGCCCCGACTACGTCCCGCCGCTGACGGTCAGCTTCAAGGAATGGAAGCACGGCCTCTCGGCGGAAGCCCTGGTCTGACCCCCCGGTGGCCGGGGGGACGCCTGCGAGCGCAAGGATCGGCGTCGCGCCGCGACGCCCGGCCGCTCCCCTGGTTCGCGCCGTCCCCTACGGCGACATCCTGGCCTTCGCCGCCTCGGTCGGCCTGATCCTGATCTTTTCAGGGTCGTGGGGCGCGATACTGACCGACTATGGCAAGAAGTCCGCCGACTTCCTGCGCAACGGCTACTACCCCGGCTATCTTCTGGCCCTTGCCCTGGTCGCCAGCCGCCCCAGCGCGGCGGCCCTGGCCGTGCTGCGCTCGCCCCTGCTGATCGGCCTCCTGCTGCTGACCGCCGCCTCCTTTTTCTGGTCGATCGCGCCGGACCTGACGCTCAGGCGCTTTCCCGCCCTGGCCTTCACCACCCTGGCCGGGGTGGCCCTCGCGGCGCGCTGGCGGTGGCGGACCCTGGCCGAGATCATCGCCGTGTCCATGGCGGTCATGGCCGTCGCCTCCTTCCTTCTGGGCGCCCTTCTGCCCGACATGGGGCGGATGCAGGAGCTGTTCCCGGGCGCCTGGCGCGGCCTGTGGCTGGAGAAGAACGGCCTGGGCAACACCATGGTCATGGGCGTCGGGGCCATGCTGGCCGCGGGCGCCATGGTCCCCGAGCGGCGGCGGCTGTGGTTCGCCCTCTCGGCGGTTCCTCTGGCCCTGATCGTCCTGTCCACCTCCAAGACGGCGCTGATCGTCCTCGTCCTGTCCCTGGCCAGCATGGCCTTCGTCGGCCTGGTCAAGGCCGGGCCGCTCCGGGCGGTGATCGTCACCTGGCTGGCCGTCGTCGGGGTCATCGCGGCGGCCCTGCTCATCACCACGCGCTCCGAACTGTTCTTCGACCTTTTGGGCAAGGACGCCACCCTCACCGGCCGGACCGAAATCTGGGCGGGCGCGATCCAGCAGATGGCCGACCATCCCTGGCGCGGCTTCGGCTATGGCGCGGTCTGGGACGATCCCAACCTCACCGGCCCCAAGGCCTGGATCGGCCACCGGGCCAACTTCACTCCCGCCAACGCCCATAGCGGCTGGCTGGAGATCTACCTCGGTCTGGGCCTGGGCGGGGTCATCCTGTTCGCGGCCTGGCTGCTGCAGGTGTGGGGGCAGTCGCTGTGGGCGGCCTACACCAGCCCCTCGGCCTGGCTGCTGATGCCGATGATGACCTCCTACACCGTCACCATGCTGAGCGAGAGCATCAGCATGAACTGGCACGACCTGCGGTGGATCCTGTTCGTCGCCCTGGCGCTGAAACTGGCGCTGGGCGAGACGTCGACCGCCGCAGGCCGCGTCCAGACGCCGCCGTCGCCTAGGCCGACACGCTGATCTGGGCCTGCATCGCCGGGTGAAAGCGGCAGTAGTAGGCGATGGTCCCCGCCCGGTTCATCACCGCCGAGGCCGAGGCGCCCGGCGGCAGATCGACGTTGAAGGCCCCGTTTCGCGCCGTCGCCGTGTGGCGGACGATGTCGCGGTTGGTCCAGGTGACGGTGTCGCCGACCTTGATCCCCATCGGCGCCGCGCCGAAGGCCATCTTGTCGACGACGATCACATGGCTCCGCCCGCCCGCTCGCGCCGGCAAGGCCGGGGCCAGCGCCGCCAGGGCCGCCGCGGTCAGGACGCCGCGCCGCGACAGCCCCCTCTTCGCGCGATCAGTGGACATGACGGGCCAACTGTTCGGCATGGGCCTGATGCTGCTCGAACAGGGCCAGGCCGCGCTCCAGCAAGGCTTTCAGCTCGGCGTTGTCGGCGCTGGGGATCAGGGTCCCGCGCAGGGCCTCGTTGACGGTGCGGTGATAGGCGACCTCGTTGTCGATGTAGGCCTTGTCGAAAGCCATGCCCGACAGGCCCGCCAGCCGCTGCCGCTCGGCCGCCGCCGACTGGGTCAGGGCCGTCGAGGTCGGATTGGCCTCCGGCGTCACCTTCAGCCGCCCGACCAGGGCCAGGGCCTGTTCATTCACCGCCGTATGATCGCGCTTCATCGTCTCGGCGAAGGCCCGGACCTCGGCGTTGGTCGTCTTGGCCAGGGCCTGGTCCGCCGCCTCAATGTCCAGCTGGCCCGCCGTATAGGCGATGTGGGCGATCTGGGGGTCGCTGGGTCCCGCACTTTGGGCCTGGGCCGCAGCGAGGGGCGCCAGCGCCAGGGCGCCGGCCAAAACAAGGCTCTTCAACATGGCTTCGCTTCCTCTCTCGCGGCGGCCAAGCGCCGCCGTCTGGCCATTGGAGGTTCACGCTCGCGAAAAGGTTCCCGTTTCTGTCCGCAGGCGGCCCGCCCGCTCCAGCCGCGCCAGCACCCGGTCGGTGATCCGGCTGCAGCGCAGACCCAGGAAGGGAAAGGCCCCCACCAGGGTGGCCGACACCCGCGCGTCCAACGCCTGGCGCAGCATTCGCCGCGCGCGATGCAGGCGGGTCTTCACCGTTTCGATCTTGAGGCCCAGGCTCGCCGCCGTCTCCTCGGTCGTGCATTCCTCAACGTCGCGCATGATGAAGACGACGCGATAGCCGGGCGGAAGGTCGTCCACCGCCTGTTCGATCAGGCCGCGAATCTGGCTGCGCGCCGCGTCGCTTTCGGGTCCGGCGTCGACCGGCGCGCCCGGAAACGGGATGATCTGCCCCTTCCCGCCCTGAGCCTTTTCGACGGCGTCCAGGGACTCGCTCGGACGGCGGCGGCGCAGACGGCTGCGCGACTCGTTCAGCACGATCCGGGTCAGCCAGGTGACGATGTCCGCGTCGCCGCGAAAGCGGGCCAGGCCGAGGAAGGCCCGCACATAGGCGTCCTGGAGCGCGTCTTCGGCCTCGATCTCATCGCGCAGGACCGAGCGGGCGACGCGGAACAGGCGCTGGTTGGCGCGCTGCATGATGACGCGGAAGGCGTCGGGATCGCCGCCCTGCGCCCGCCCGACCAGATCGGACGTCTTCAGGGCGACATAGTCGATGCGGGCGCTGTTCATGGGACCTGCTCCGTCTATTGCGCCACAACTGACGCCCTGGACGGAGCAAAAGTTCCCGCGGGCGTCAGCGCTTGGCGCCGCCCTTCTGGCCCGTGCGGACGCGGCCCGAACGGGACACCTGACGCGCCCCGCCGCGCGCGCCCTTGCCGACGAAGGCGTTGGAGCCCGACTTCTTGGACGCGCTGGCCTTGAGCCCGCCCAAGGGCTTCACCTTGGGCTTGATGCCGGCCTTGGCCTTCTGCTCCAGCGCCTTGCCGGGCAGGTTGGACAGCTTCTCTTCCTTCTCGGCCTTCAGCACGCGGCGCGGCGCGGTCTTGGCGTCGCCCTTGAAGCGTTCCGGCCCCGACTTGGCGCCGCCCTCGGCGTAGGGGTTGGCCGAGCCCGACTTGACCGTCAGGCGGATCGGCGTGCCCGGCAGGTCGAAGCTCTCGCGGATCGAGTTGATCAGATAGCGCTTGTAATGGTCCGGCATGGCCGAGGCGCGGCTGGCGAACATGACGAACGTCGGAGGACGCGCCTTGGTCTGGGCCACGTATTTCGGCTTGATGCGCTTGCCGTCCACGGCGGGCGGCGGGTGCCTCTGGGTCGCCAGGGACAGCCAGTCGTTCAGGTCGCGGGTCTTCACCTTCACCGACCAGGTGTCATAGGCCTGCAGCACGGCGGGCATCAGCCGCTCGACCCCGCGCCCGTTGAAGGACGACAGGGCCACGAAGGGCGAGCCGCGCAGCTGCGGCAGCTTCTCGTCGGCCAGGCGCTTCAGCTCGGCCAGGCGCGACTGGGGCTCTTCTTCCAGGTCCCACTTGGAGGCGACATAGACCAGCGCCCGCCCTTCCCGCTCGACCAGATCGGCCAGTTGCAGGTCCTGGGTGTCGAAGGCGTCGTCCTTGTCCATCACCATGATCACCACCTCGGCGAAGGTGATGGCGCGGATGGTGTCGGCGACCGACAGCTTCTCGAGCTTCTCCTGGACGCGGGCCTTGCGGCGCATCCCGGCCGTGTCGATCAGGCGGATGTTCTTGCCTTCATAGACCCAGTCCACCGAGATGGAGTCGCGGGTGATCCCCGCCTCCGGCCCGGTCAGCAGGCGATCGTCGCCGATCAGACGGTTGATCAGGGTCGACTTGCCCGCGTTCGGACGGCCGATGACGGCGATGCGGATCGGCTTGTCCGGCGCGTCGACCTCTTCGACGTAGATGTTTTCGGAGGCGGCGACGATGGCCTGATACAGGTCGGCCATGCCCTCGCCGTGCTCGGCCGAGATCGGCACCGGCTCGCCGAAGCCCAGGCCGTGCGCCTCGCCCACGCCCCCGCCGCTTTCACGGCTTTCGGACTTGTTGGCCAAGAGGACGACGGGCTTGGGCGTCTTGCGCAGACGGTCGGCGAAGATGCGGTCCAGCGAGGTCACGCCTTCGCGCGCGTCCATCATGAACAGGATCAGATCCGCGTCCTCGATCGCCGCCTCGGTCTGCTCGCGCATCCGCGATTCCAGGCTTTCGTCGGTGACGTCCTCATACCCCGCCGTGTCGATCAGGGTCAGATCCATGTCGCCGATCACGCCGTCGGCGTAGCGGCGATCGCGAGTCACGCCGGGGCGATCGTCGACCAGCGCCAGGCGCTTGCCGACGAGGCGGTTGAACAGTGTCGACTTGCCCACGTTGGGGCGGCCGACGATGGCGACCTTCAGAGCCATGTCGGCCTTCTAACTCAAAATCGGTGAAAAGGTCAGCGAATGCTGACCAGCTGGCCCTTGTCCGTCAGGACATAGAGGGCGCCGTTATAGGCGGCCGGGGCGATATAGGCGGCCGCGCCCAGCTTCAGGCTGGCGGTCTGCGTCCCCGTCTTCGGGTCGAAGGCCACGGCCTCGCCGTCCGAGTTGACCAGCACCAGGCGGTTCGAGGCCAGGATCGGGCCCGACCAGATCGGACGCACGGTGCGCTTGCCGAAGCCCAGGAGGCCGCCTTCCTTGCGCACCCGGCCTTCGTTCAGGTCGCGGGTCCAATAGACCTGGCCCGTCTCACGGTTCAGCACCGTCAGCTCGCCCGACTTGGACACCACATAGACCACGTCGCCTACCGGCAGGGGCGCGTTCACGCCCGCGACCGGCAGGGACCATTTCGGCTGGCCGGTTCGGATGTCCATGGATTCCAGGACGCCCGACTGGCTGACCGCATAGACCTGGCCGCGGCTGATGACCGGGCGTCCAGCGATGTCGCGCAGTTCCGAAAGGGCGCTGGTGCGGCTGGTGCGCGACAGCACCTGCTCCCACACCGGCTGGCCGTTGGTGGCCTGCAGGGCCACGATCTGACCCGAGGAGAAGGGCGCCACCACCGTGGCGCCGCTGACCGCCGGGCTGGAGGCGCGCATGATGCGGGCCGGCTCGGTGATGCCGCGATAGGACCAGTCCTGCTGGCCGTTGGCGACGTTGAAGGCCATCAGCTGGTTATCGACATCGACCACATAGACGCGCTGGCCCGACACCGTCGGCGCGCCGTGGATCGGCAGGTCGACCGAGGTGCGCCACAGCTCGGCGCCCGTATTGGCGTCGAAGGCCGTCATGATCCGATAGCCGGACGAGACGAAGACCTTGCCCTCGGCGACGGCCACGCCGCCGCCGAAGCCGCCACCGCCCGATCCGCCGCCGAAGCCCACGCCGAGGATGCGACGGCCGCGATCGGCCTCGTCCACCTTGACGCTGGCCTTCCACAGGACGGCGCCCGTGCCGGCGTCGACGGCGGTCACGCCCGCCTCGCCGTCCAGGACGAAGACCTTGCCGTCGTCGGCCACGACCGGGGCCATGACCTGGCGCGTGCGGCTGGAGCCGACGCCGATGTCGCGCCGCCAGGCGACGGCGAAGTCCGGCGCGGCGATGACGTGCTCAACAGCGTTCTCGGCGTTGCCGCCGGGCTGGGTCCAGGCGGTCGCCGCCTGCGGTCCCGGCAGGAAGAAGTCGCGGCCCGACAGGGCGGCCGAGGGGGCCAGCTGCTGTTCGAACTCGAGGATGGAGATGCGCTGCCCCGCGGTGGCGGTGGCCACCGGCTCCTTGTCGCCGCCCAGGCCGAACGGCAGGGCGTTGCGGACCGTGCCGCACGAGGCGACGGTCAGGGCCAGACCGGTCAGCAGGGCGACTTTCAGGGTTTTGGTCATGGAAGGCATCCCGAAGGAAAACAAATCAGGGAGCGGGCGCCGGCGCGGGCGCCTGGGCCGGAGCGACGGAAGCCTCGACAGCCTGGGCCAGGGCCTGCCCCGGAGCCGGCAGGGCGGCGGCGGCCTTGACTATGGCGGCCAGGTTGGCGGCGGTGCCCGTGTCGATGGCCTGGACGGCGGCCTGGGCGCGCTGACGCACGCTGTCCGGCACGTCCTGGCCGAGTTGCAGCTGGACGAAGACCTGGCGCGCCTCGGCCGTCTTGCCGTGCTGCAGCTGGGCCATGGCCAGGGCTTCCTGGGCGAAGGCGGCCATCGGGCGCTTGTCGCCGGTCAGCGGCTCCAGACGCTTCTGCACGTCCTCCAGCGAGGCCGTGTCCATCACCAGGAAGACCGCCTTCAGCGCGGCGATGTCCGACAGGATCGGGTCCTTGGCCGCCTTGGCGGCCTCGTCGAACAGGGCGACGGCTTCAGTCGTCTTGTTCTCGGACAGGGCGATCCCCGCCTGCTGCATCAGGGCCAGGGCCTTGTAGCCGCCGCCGGCCTTGGCCGATTCGGCGAAGGCGGCCTTGGCCGCGTCGGCCTTGCCCGCCTGCATCGCCTCGACGCCCTGTTCATAGGCGGCCGAGGCCTTGTCGGCCTGGGAAGTCACATAGCTCTGCCAGCCCCACCAGGCCAGGGCCGCGACCAGGGCGACCGCCAGAACTCCCGCCAGCACGGGCAGCCAAGTGCGGGCCAGACGCTTATAGCGTTCGGAGCGAAGCTCCTCCTCGACCTGTTCGAAGACATCAACCACGAAACGTCGCCCCAAAAATCGCTGCCAAGACCGGTCGCTAACTCGCCGCGACCCTAGAGGCTCGGCGCGGCGCCCGCAACGCAGGCGTTGGACCTGAGCGGGCTTTTTCCAGCACTAGGCGGGGACTTCGGCAGGAAAACGGCGCTCAGATCTGCTGCGACAGCTTCACCGCGCCTACCGCCAGCAGGGCGACCAGCACGCCGGTCGTGGCCCAGAACAGCTGCATCCCGCCCAGGGCCCCTGTGGTCAGCTCCGCCAGACCGGGCCGGTCCAGCAGGCTTTGCAGGGCCAATCCGCCTTCGTTCACCAGGGACAGCCCCGTCCCGGACGTCGGCGCCGCCGCAGCCGAAGCCGAAGCCGCCGCTCCGCCGAAGTTCAGATCGACATTGACCAGTTCGCGCACCGCGATGACGCCCCCGATCAGGCCCGCCAGCGACAGGGCGATGGAGCGCACCCGCGACGCCTTGGACAATCGGGCCGCCACATCGGCCTCGAACCGCGCCGAATCAGGGAAGACCGGCGTCTGGGCGAACAGGCGCTCGATGACGGGATCGAACTCGTCAGCCGACATGGGATGCGCTCCTGTGAGCGAGCGGTTCCGGCTGGAGCCGGAGCCGAAGTTTATCCAGACCACGCTTGACATGAGATTTCACCGTTCCGAGCGGCAAATTCATGGCCGCCGCGATTTCAGGGTGAGACAGGCCGGCGCCGTGGCATAGGGAAACGCACAGACGCTCGACCTCGTTCAGCGCTTTCAGCGCCTCATCCAGGTCGACCCGGCCGACGCTGTCGACGACCGGGGCCGCCTCTTCCGTCGCGCTTTCAGCCACATAGCGCGCCTCCTTCGAGATACGTTTCAGATACAGACGCGCGGCGATGCGCTTGATCCAACCGGCGAAGGTGCCCTCGCCTCGAAACTCGGCGCATTTCTCGAACGCCAGAAGAAAGGCGTCCTGGGCTACGTCGTCGGCCAGGGCGGGCTGGGCGCCCATGCGGCGCAGCAGGGCGCGCACCGCCGAGCCGTGGCGGCGCACCAGCTCGCCGAACTCGCGGCGGCCGCCCGCCGCCGCGAGGCCGACCAGTTCGACATCGTGCAGATCACGTAAGGCCTGGGCCATGACGGTCCTCCCTCCGGTCCCGCCTCACCCCTTGTTCTTGTTGAAGATGCTCAGGATGATGAAGGCGAGGCCGATCATGCCCGGGATCGCGGCCACGCCCGACACGGCGTAGAAGGCGTCCATGGCATTGAAGCGGAGGGCGTAGCCCATGATGGCGATGCCCATGGCCACGGCCAGCAGGATGACGCCGGTGCGCAGGTCGCGCGCGGCCGTCGCCGGCGGCTTCGCATTGTCCTTGGTGATCGATTCGATCACCTCGGGGGGCAGCGGCTGGCCCTTTTCGATCGCGCTACGCAGGGTGGCCTGCATTTCACGCCGGTCGCGGCTCTTCAGCCAGTTCGGTACGATCACGATCGCGCCGATCATGATGAAGAACGCTATGGGAATGAATTCTTCCATGGGTTTTCGCCCCTGATAATGTCGTTCGGCCAAGCCTGACGCTATGGCCTTCTGACTACAAGAGGCGATGATCATCCCCGGCGGATGCAGGCTCCGCCATGAACTCTTTGTAATGTGCGAGGATCAGGCGCCGAAGGCGGCGGCGTAGGCCTCGGGCTTGAAGCCGACCAGGGTGCGCCCGTCGCCCAGCTCCAGCACCGGCCGCTTGATCATCGACGGCTGCGCCAGCATCAGTTCGATCGCCTTGTCCCGGTCGACGCCCGCCTTGTCGGCGTCCGACAGCTTGCGGAAGGTCGTCCCGGCCCGGTTCAGCACCGTCTCCCAGCCATGCGCCTCGACCCACCGCTCCAGCGCCGCGCGGTCGGCCCCGACGGCCTTGTAGTCGTGGAAGTCATAGGCCACGCCGTTCTGATCCAGCCAGGCCCGAGCCTTCTTCATCGTGTCACAGGCCTTGATGCCGTGGAGGGTGATGGCCATGGCGGTCTCCTTACGTCGCGGTCCAGCGCGCTCTCGCATCGAACGGCGGAGCGGTCAATTTTCGCGGTTCGGACGATCCCAACCGACGGCTTCCGCCCCCGCCTGAGGACAAACCTCCGCACGCTGACGCCTATCCCGAAGGCGCGCTCTCCACTAGCTTGGCGGCTGTATAACGGGGGTTTCAGCCTTGCTACCTGCTCCAGCCGATCAACGGATAGGCGGTTGCCGTGGCCGTCTCTGGTCCATGGCCTTCGCCGCTCTTTCCCTGTCAGCCTGCACTTCAACGGAAAATCTGGTCACTGACCTGATCAGCAGCGAAAGCCGCTTGCCGGCCGAGGCCCGAACCCATGAAGCCCTGGCCAATGAAGATTTGATGGTGTTTGGCGAGCCTGGCCTCAGACAATTCGAGATGGCCCGTCGGTTCGAAGCGGGCACGCACGGCTTTCCCGTCAGCCTTGATTGCGCGCTCGCCTTTTATCGGGTGGCCGGACAGACAAGGACCGTTTTGCGAGAGGACCGCGCCGCAGGTGGATCCGGCCAACGGATCACTTACCTCGGCTTTCCGCCAGGTCGCGCGGCCGCTCGTCGTCTCGAGGCCGCAGGCGTGACCGGCGCCCCTGCCGAAGCGGCCTGCCTGTCCGCCATCCAGAGACCAGCCCCGTGAGCCCGAGGGATGCCCCGGCGCCCGCCTTACTGGGCGTGGGCGGGCCGCCGGATCGTCGCGGAACGCACTTCCCTGCCGCCCTCTGAGCCGACATCGACGCCTTGGACCAGGAGCCAGATCGCCAGCGACAGTTCGGCAATAAGGCAAGGGACGAGGATCTGCGGCGACACGAAGCGCCATTGGTCAGGCGCCACCAGCATCGACATCGTATTGGCGGCGTAACAGCCGCCGGCGACGACCAGGGAGATCAGCTTAGCGGCGCCCCTGCGCCCGGCCAGTTAAGGATCGTTAACGCCACGCTCCCCCCCCCTGATCTGACGAAGGCGAAGCCTGCTCCAGGGTCTGGTCGCCAACGTCCGGCCCAGGACCGCATTCGACCCGAATGCTGACGCTTGTTGCGTCAACAGCCAGGGTGCTGCATCTGACCGATGCCCCCTCTCCTGCGAGACTTTGTCATGGACCAACTCCAGCACAGAAGTCTGGCTGTCGCGCGTGACATCGCCGCGAGCGTGGTAGCCATGGCGGCATACATTCTAGCTGCCTTGTGCGTAGGCTGGGTTGTTTCGATCCTGCTCAAGCCCATGGGCTACGTCTGGCCCCGCTTTGCGATCGGGGCCGCCATTTCCACCTGCCTGGGCATGATCGCCAGTTGGCGTTTGACGAACGCTCTGTTTCCAAGGCGATCGGGCAAGGCCATCTTCGCGGCCTTCGCGGGAGTGGTCTTGCTCGTTTCCCTGACGGGCCGAAGCAATGCTGTGAACTGGCTGCATACGGGGCAGGCTCTGCTGCTCGTCGGCCTGGCATACGGCCTGTTCTGGCCGCACCGGAGACGTTCTCGCTGACGGCGCACTGTGGCATTCATTGACCCGTCTGAGAGCGAGACGCACACGAGCCCGGAACATCTGTTCCGGCGCCGAAGGCTGACACGACGCGGGCAAAACATTCGGGCGCTGCGAAGGGCAGCATGTGAGCCCCGGACACCACGGTGGCGAACGTCACTTCACCGGCCTCAGCCAATTTCGCGGCATGAGCGACAGCCCCTTCGTAGGGCGTATTGGGGTCAAGCGTGCCGTGGATCACCAGCGTGCGCGGCAATGCCGCCGGGCTGCGGCCGAAGTAGATGTCCCGCTCGTAGAGCGGCGCGGACGGACCGACGAGCAGCCCCGGCAGGGGGCTAGTGAAAAGCGCACCACGAGCTTCGACCTCCACATCCGCCGCTGTCAGATCACGACGGCCGTTATTCTCGGACGCGTTCATCAGAACGACCAGCGGAAGAGCGGGCGAGGACTGCGGGTATCGGCCCAACTGATCGAATTCAGTTTCCAGCGCGGCCCGAACGACCAAAAGCGGTGAAGCGTCGCCCTCGGTCAAAGCGGAGATGATCGCCGGGATCTGGTCGCGTAGCTCGGGGAAGTTAAGCAGCGCCGCCAGAAACTGGCGGAGGTCGCCGCGCGGTGCGATTTCCGCCCAGAGGGCATGCCGATCCGGGGCAGCGAGAAGAGCCTCATAGGCCTGGACCTGGTCATCGCTCAGCAGGCTTCTGCCGACCTTGTCCACGACCGCCGTCCGATGACTCAAATCCAGCTCCGGAGACGCCTCCAGCGGAACGAGCCCGTCAAGAACGATGGCGTCGAGAGCCACTGGCGCGGTTTGAAGCATCCGCAGGATGAGCTGCGTACCGTACGAAACGCCATAGACCTGGACTGATCCCTCACTCCGGTGACGGGTGATAAGCGCCGACAGATCATGCGAAGCGTTGGTGACGGTAAACGCCTGGGTACGGTCGAGGTCGGCGTACATTCCACCGATGCAGGAGCCCCATTCTGCGCCCGTCAAGGCGTGGCCGCCCGGACTGCCTGCAGCCTCTTCGGCGGGACAGAGCCGGGTTGAATAGCCCGTGCCGCGATGATCCGGGATCATGAGGTCGCGGTCCGGAAACGCGGAGCGCAAGGTATCGAGAAATGGGTAGAACGACGCCCCGCTTTCTCCCGGGCCGCCGGCGATGAGCCAGACCTGGCCGGTTGTTGTTCCGCTTGTTGACGGGAATTTCCGGACGAAGAGATCCACGACGCCTGCCGCCGGATCGCTTGGTCGGAGTGGCGTGTGACTTGTTGCGCAGAGACTGCCTGCCAGACCCGGCAAAGCGGTATCGCCGCAAGGGGTGAACCCGTCCCCGGCGACGGCGGCGCCGCAAGATATCGCGGCGATCAGACACCCAAGGGCAAGCCGTGGACCGGCACGATAGATGGTCTTCGACATGTTGGATCCCCAGGCACGACTGTCATGCCGTGACTGAAGAGCCTCTAGGCGAGGCCAGCAGATGCGCTTCGCGGCATTAAGTTTCCGCAATTAATGTTGGTCGAACTGCTCCCCAAAAATGACGTCCGCTCACCACCCTCATCGGCCATTCGCCGTGTCCGCTTCCATGACGCCGAGCAGATCGTCAGGCCCCGCCCCATGGCGGATTTCGCGGTTACGTCGTCGATCCAGACGACCATGCCTGGGAGATCGCCTGGAACCCGGCCTGGGCGATCGACGAGCAGGGTCGGGTGACCTTCGGACTCTGACCTCAGGGGCGCCTCGACGTTTCCCCGCGCACGGCCGAAAATGACGCATGACCACGCCTCCCTCGTCGCCTCCCCCTGGGCCGCCATGACCGCAGAACCCGATGATCGGTCGAGGCCCGCCGCGCCCGTCGGCACGCCGGGCGAGGTATTCGGCGCCTTTCTCAAGCTGGGCCTGACCTCGTTCGGGGGTCCCGTCGCCCACCTCGGCTATTTCCGCGACGAACTGGTCGAGCGCCGCCGGTGGATCGACGAGGCGGGCTATGCCGACCTGGTCGCCCTATGCCAGTTCCTGCCCGGCCCGGCGTCCAGCCAGGTGGGCTATGCCCTGGGCCTGCTCAGGGGCGGCCCGCTGGGCGGACTGGCCGCATGGTGCGCCTTCACCCTGCCGTCCGCCCTCCTGCTGGCGTCGTTCGCCTTCGGCGCGGCCTATCTGCAAGGGCCCGTCGGCGCCGGTCTGGTCCACGGGCTGAAGCTGGTCGCCGTGGCGGTCGTGGCCCAGGCCGTGTGGAGCATGGCCCGCGCGCTCGCGCCCGACCGCCCGAGGGCGGCGATCGCCCTGGCCGCCGTCCTGGTCGTGGTCCTGTTCGGCGGCGCCCAAAGCCAGGTCGCGGCGATCCTGGCCGGGGCCGTGGCGGGCGTCGGCTTCTGCCGGGGGGCGGGCGGCGCGCCCCGCGGCCGCCTGACCTTTCCCGTCTCGCGCCGGGCCGGCCTCGTCGCCCTGGCGGCCTTCTTCATCCTTCTGGCCGGCTTGCCGCTGGCCTCGATGGCCACCGGGGCGCACGGCGTGGCCCTGGTCGACGCCTTCTACCGCGCCGGCGCCCTGGTCTTCGGCGGCGGCCACGTGGTCCTGCCCCTGCTGGAGGAAGGCGTGGTACGGCCCGGATGGATCGGCCCGGACGCCTTTCTCGCCGGCTATGGCGCGGCCCAGGCCGTGCCCGGCCCGCTGTTCACCTTCGCAGCCTTTCTCGGCGCCGCCATGGAGCCTTCGCCCAGCGGGATCGTCGGCGCGGCGCTCTGCCTGGCGGCGATCTTCGCGCCGGGCCTTCTGCTGGTGACGGGAGTGCTGCCCTTCTGGGACGCCCTGCGCGCGCGGCCGCTGGCGCAGGCCGCCATGCGCGGCGCCAACGCCGCCGTCGTCGGCGTCCTGGCTTCGGCGCTCTACAGTCCAGTGTGGACCAGCGCGGTGCTGAGCCCCCGCGACTTCGCCGTGGCGCTGGTCGGCTTCGTCCTGCTCACGGTCTGGAAATGCCCGCCCTGGATCGTCGTGGTGCTGACCGCCGTCGGCAGCATGGGCCTGGCCCTGATTTGACCGCGCGAGAAAAACAGCGCCCGCTCTGGGGCGGAACCGGCCGCCGTTCGTTCGCTGACCGCCCAGGCGGCGCCGGCCGCGCAAGAAACCGAGGAGATCGACCATGACGACCGCCCCCCCGCAGCGCATCACCCCCTGCCTCTGGTTCGACGGCCAGGCGGAAGAGGCGGCGGCCTTCTACGTCTCCCTGTTCCCCGATTCGCGGATCGACCAGGTGGCGCGCGCCCCGACCGACTATCCCGGCGGCAAGGCGGGCGACGCCCTGACCGTGGCCTTCACCCTGAACGGCGTCGCCTTCACCGGGCTGAACGGCGGCCCCTACTTCAAGTTCAACGAAGCCGTGTCCTTCCAGATCGACTGCGAGGACCAGGTCGAGATGGACCGGATGACCAACGCCCTGTCGGCCGTGCCCGAAGCCGAGCAGTGCGGCTGGGTCAAGGACCGCTACGGCCTGTCATGGCAGATCGTGCCACGCCGCATGAGCGAGATGCTGACCAGCGGAACCCCCGATCAGTCCCGCCGCCTCATGGAGGCGATGATGCCGATGAAGCGCCTGGACCTGGCCGCCCTGGAGCGCGCCTGGGCGGGCGGCTGATCAGTCGGCCAGCAGGGGCAGGATAGCCTCGACCGGGCGGCCGATGGCCGCGCCCTTGGGCGTCTCCACGATGGGGCGCTCGACGAGGACGGGGCTGGCCATCATGGCCGCCAGGACGGCCGCGTCATCGGCGTCGGCGGCCAGAAGCTCGGCGGCCTCGGCCTCCTTCTTGCGCAGCAGGCCCTTGAGGCCGCCCCCCGTCTCGCGCGCCAGACGGTTCAGGGTCTCGGCGTCCCAGCCCGTTTTCAGATACTCGACCACGTTCGGCTGAACGCCCTTCTCCTGCAGCATCTCCAGCGCCTTGCGCGAGGTCGAGCATTTCGGGTTGTGAAAGATCGTGACGGTCATGGTTCAGACGCTCCGTTTCAACTGCTCAAGCATACGCCCGCCGCGCAGCGCGGCCACATGGACAAGGCCCGTCGCCAGCATGACGACCCACTGGACGACGGCCAACGGGGTATAAAACTGGCCGGCCTTCTCGCCCAGCATCGCCACCCCGCTCAGGGCGCTAAGCAGGCTGTAGGCCAGCAGGCCGAGCATGACGGCCGGGATGACCCAGGTCATCCGTCGCCATTGCACCACGGCCAGCACCAGATAGAGGATCGAAAAGACCACGACGCCGATCATCATCATCGGCGTCATCGCCGCCATGGCGGCCTCTATGAAGGCTTGATCTTCAGCGGCCAGGCCTGCCCCCTGCTGCATCATCAGGTCCGTCGACTGCGTCATCCTTTCGGGCATCAGTGGAAGGATGGCCAAGCTTTGGATCGCGCCGATCGCCAACGCCACAGCGCCGGCCCGCGCAGCCCGCTGCGCCTCGGCCATGCCGCGCGGCGGCGTGAAGGGATTGGCCGCCCGCAGCCAGAGTTTCAGGTTCCGGTTCATCTCGCCCCCTTGGGTTCAAGGCTTGCCGGCAGGCCGGGTAGGCGCGGACTGCGCCAGCGCCGCCGCCCCGCGCAGGCCGCCGATGTGCAGCAGCAGGCACAGGACCATGGCCGCCCCCGCCAGGGCGATGCTCCAGTCCGGCAGCCCCGGCGCCGCCAGGGGCGCGCCGACCAGAAGGCCGACCGACAGGGCGCTGAGCTCATACAGCGCCCAGGCCAGGCCGAACCCCGGCAGGATGCGGTTGGGGCGTCGCCACTGCATCCATCCCAGCAGGATCGCGAAACCGGCGAAGACGATCATGAAGCCCGTCGTCGCCCCGCGCGTCTCCTGGTGCGCCGCATCGCCGTGGAACCAGACCAGCCCCGCCTGCATCAGGCCGATCCCCGCCCAGATCCAGAAGGCCCAGGCGCTGCCGCGCGCGAGCGCCTTCGCCGTCTCGGTCGAATCGACCGGGGCGAAGGGTTGAGGCGGTGCGATCCGACGGTTCATGCGCGACTCCCTGACTGAGGCGGCGAAACTATCCCGCCGCGCGCCGTTTTCCCAAGGGCGCGGGAGAGAAACCGCCTCGCCTTCACCTTTGCCGTCGCCCCGTTTAGGGTTTCAGCCATGCGGATCGACCCTCACGACCACGCCGTCCTGGATCATGTCGCGGCCCAAGGCGACGCCATCGTCCAACGGGCGGTGGACTGGTCCAACCTCAACTCAGGCAGCCGCCACGCCCAAGGGCTGGCGCGGGTTCTGGATGTGCTGGAGACGACGGCGCGCGCCGCGTTCAGCCAGACCGCGGTCGAGCGCTTGCCGACGCAAGGGTCGACCACCGTCGCCGACAGCGGCGCGGTGATCCCCGAGAGCTACGCCGACTGTCTGAAGATCACCGCCCGGCCCGAGGCGCCGATCCAGGTCGTCCTGACCGGCCACTACGACACCGTCTTCCCCGCCGACAGCGCCTTCCAGACCGTCGTGAGCCGCGCCGACGGCGCCCTGAACGGCCCCGGCATCGCCGACATGAAGGGCGGGATCAGCGTCATGATGGCCGCGCTGGAAGCCTTCGAGACGCACCCGGACAAGGCCCGCGTCGGCTGGACCGTGCTGCTGTCCCCCGACGAAGAGATCGGCTCGCCCGCTTCGGCGCCCCTGCTGGCGGAACTGGGCGCGCGGGGCCATGTGGGCCTGACCTATGAGCCCGCCCTTTCCGACGGAACCCTGGCGGGCGAGCGCAAGGGCAGCGGCAACTTCCACCTGATCGTCACCGGCAAGGCCGCCCACGCGGGCCGCGCCTTCCACGAGGGCGCCAACGCCGTCGCCGGCGCCGCCATCATCGCCGCCCGCCTGCACGCCCTGAACGGCCAGCGCGAGGGCGTCACCGTCAATGTCGCCAAGATCGCCGGCGGCGGCCCGCTGAACGTCGTGGCCGACAACGCTGTCGTGCGCTTCAACGTGCGCGTGCCGGACGCCCAGAGCGCGACGTGGATCGACGAGACGGTGCGCGCCCTCGCCGCCGAGCCGCCCTTCCCCGGCCTGACGCTGGACCTGCACGGCGGCATGACCCGGGCGCCCAAGCCGATGGACGCATCGCAGACGGCCCTGTTCCACGCCGTGCGCGACGCAGGCGAACTGCTGGGCCAGACCATCGCCTGGAAACCCTCGGGCGGCGTCTGCGAGGGCAACAACCTGCACGCCGCGGGCCTGCCCAACGTCGACACCCTGGGCGTCGTCGGCGGCGACATTCATTCGGATCAGGAGTTCGCCTGGCCCTCCAGCTTCGTCGAGCGCGCCCAGTTGTCAGCCCTGATCCTGTGCAAGATCGCCTCGGGCGAGATCGACGCCCTCAAACTGAAACAGCTCCGACTGGAGACGATGTAACCGCATGCTCGTTGTTCGCCCCGCCGGTCCCGCCGACCTCCATCACCTGCTCGAACTGGCCATCCTGTCGGGCCCCGGCTTCACAAGCCTGCCCGAGGACGCCGATGTCCTGAGCGAGCGGCTGGAACTCAGCAAGGCCAGCTTTGAAGGCAAGGTCGCGCCCGAAGAGGCCTGGTACACCCTGATGCTGGAAGACGGCGACACGGGCGATGTCGACGGCATCGGCTCGGTCAAGGCGACGGTTGGGCTGAAGCGGCCCTTCTTCAGCTTCCGCGTGGTCAACAACACCGTCCAGTCGCCGTCGCTGAACGTGAAGCTGAACCATCAGACGCTGGTGCTGGTCAACGAATGCACCGGCTGGACCGAGGTCGGCTCCCTGTTCCTCAAGGCCGACCGGCGCAAGGGCGGCGCCGGGCGCCTGCTCAGCCAGTCGCGCTATATGCTGATCGGCGCCCAGCCGGACCTGTTCGCCGACAATGTGTTGGCCGAACTGCGCGGCGTCTTCACCCCCGACGGCTACTGCCCGTTCTGGGATCACGTGGCGCACAAATTCTTCCCGATGGACTTTGACGACGCCGACCGCATGACCGGCTCGACCGACAAGCAGTTCATCCTCGACCTGGCCCCGCGCCACCCCATCTACATCGACTTGCTGCCCGAACCGGCCCGCGCCGTGATCGGCAAGGTCCACCCGCAGGGCGTGCCCGCCATGGCCCTGCTGGAAAGCGAGGGCTTCCGCCCCAACGGCCTGATCGACATCTTCGACGCCGGTCCGACCGTGGCCTGCGGCCGCGACAATATCCGCACCGTCCGCGACGCCCGCGCCCTGACCGCCCGCATCGAGACGGAGGTCGAGGTCGACCTGCCCTCCCTGGTCTCGACCGACAGCGTCGCCGCCTTCCGCGCCGTCCGCGCCCGCGTCCTGATCGACGGCGACCAGGCCCGCATGACTCCCGACGTCGCCGCCGCCCTTAAGATCAAGGACGGCGCCACGGTACGGGTGAAGTCGTGATACCCGCGCTCAAGCAGCCGCAGGCGATAGCGCACAAGAATGTCCTTCTCCCCTCGTGGGAGAAGGTGGCCTGCGAAGCAGGTCGGATGAGGGGTGTCGCCGCGACGTCCACCCTTTATCCTGGCGACAGCGCCGCCCTGTCAGACGTCGCCGCAACCCCTCATCCGGTCGCTGCCGCGACCACCTTCTCCCACAAGGGGAGAAGGGGAGAAAACGCATGACCCACTTCACCTCCACCAACCCCGCCACCGGCGAAACCGTCTGGGAGGGCGAAGCCGCCTCCGCCGAACAGGTCGGCGCCGCCGTCGAAGCCGCCCGCGCCGCCTTCCCCGACTGGGCCGACCGCCCGCGTCAGGACCGCATCGACGCGGTGAAACGCTATCAGGCCATCCTGAAAGAGCGCGCGCCCGAAATCGCCGAGACCATCGCCAGGGAAACCGGCAAGGCCCTGTGGGAGACCAAGGCCGAAGCCGCCGCCATGCAGGGCAAGGTCGACATCTCCATCCGCGCCTATGACGAGCGCACCGGCGAGCGCAGCAGCGACACCGCCTTCGGCCGCGCCGTCCTGCGGCACCGCCCGCACGGCGTCTCGGCTGTGCTCGGCCCGTTCAACTTCCCCGGCCACCTGCCCAACGGCCACATCGTCCCGGCCCTGCTGGCGGGCGATACGGTCGTGTTCAAGCCGTCCGAGGAAACGCCCCTGACCGGCCAGCTGATGGCCGAATGCCTTGAGGCCGCCGACCTGCCGACCGGCGTGTTCAACATGGTGCAGGGCGGGCGCGACACCGGCGCGGCCCTGCTGGATCAGCCGATCGACGCCCTGATGTTCACCGGCTCGGGCGCGGCGGGCGCCCACTTCCGGCGCAAGTTCGCCGACGATCCCCACGTCATCCTGGCGCTGGAGCTGGGCGGCAACAACCCGCTGGTCGTCTGGGACGCCGCCGACGCCGAAGCTGTCGCCGGCATCGTGGTCCAGTCCGCCTTCGTCACCACCGGCCAGCGCTGCTCCTGCGCGCGCCGCCTGATCGTGCCGGAAGGCGCGCAGGGCGACGCCATCGTCGAGGCCGTCGCCGCCCTGTCGGATCGCCTGAACTTCGCCCCGTGGGACAGCGACCCTGAGCCCTACGCCGGCCCTCTGATCTCGGAAAAGGCCGCCAGCAACGCTCTGGCCGCCCTGCAACAGCGCATCGACGCGGGCGCTCGCGTGATCCGCGCCTCAGGCCCCGTCGACAACCTGCCGGGCGCCTTCGTGAAGCCTGCGATCATCGACGTCACCGGCGTCACGGTCGAGGACGAGGAAATGTTCGCCCCCTTCCTGCAGGTGCTTCGCGTCCCGAGCTTTGACGCCGCCATCGCCGCCGCCAACGCCACCAAGTACGGCCTGTCCGCGGGTCTGGTCAGCGATGAGGCGAAGAACTGGGACCGCTTCATCAACCGCATCCGCGCCGGCGTGGTGAACTTCAACCGCCCGACCACGGGGGCGGCGGGCGACATGCCTTTCGGCGGCCTCGGCGCCAGCGGCAACCACCGCCCCAGCGCCTGGTACGCCGCCGACTACTGCGCCTACCCGGTCGCCAGCTTCGAGGCCGGTTCGGTCAAGAACATCGAAAGCGAGATCAAGGGCTTGCGGGGATGATCACCGACTGGCGCGGAGATCGTCGGATAGGTCCTCCTCCGCTGATCCAGCGGCTGGATATCTATTGGAAGCTCCCGCTCATCGCTTTCGTCGGTACTGCGTTACTCGTGCCCTTCATATTGCTGGTGAAGTTCGGTTGGCCTCCGGCGCTTGAGCCTCGCCGACTTGTCTTCATGTGGTGTGCGATGTTCACGCTAATGATGGTGGTCGTCAGTGAAGCTATTTGGCGCAATGGGCTATGGCGGGAACTCGCCGGGCTCATCGTCGTCACTGCAACCATTGTCACCGTCGTGTGGCTTTTCGCCTTACCTGTGGCGGCCGCCATCGGGCTGAGCCCGCCAGTAATGATCATCCCGGTGAGTTCATGACCCACGCCATCGAAGCCAACGCCGACGGCCTGATCGGGCCGACGCACTCCTACGCGGGGCTGTCGCCCGGCAACCTCGCCTCCAGCCTGAACAAGGGCCAAGCGTCGAACCCGGGCGCGGCCGTGCTGCAGGGCCTCGACAAGATGAAGACCCTGGCCGACCTGGGCCTGCCCCAGTTCGTCCTGCCCCCGCACGAGCGGCCGAACATCCCCTTCCTGCGCGACCTCGGCTTTGCGGGCTCCGACGCCCAGGTGCTGGAGCGGGCGTGGAAGGACGCGCCCTCCTTCGCCGCCGCCGCCTGTTCCGCCTCGCCCATGTGGGCCGCCAACGCCGCCACGGTGACGCCCAGCGCCGACGCCGCCGACGGCCGCGTCCACTTCACCCCCGCCAACCTGATCACCAACCTGCACCGCAGCCTGGAGCATGATCAGACGAAGCGCGCGCTGGACGCCCTCTTCCCCGACGCCAGCCGGTTCGCCGTCCACGACGCCCTGCCCTCCGTCGCCCACCTCGCCGACGAAGGCGCCGCCAACCACGTCCGCCTGTGCCGCGATCACGGCGAGGCGGGCGTCAATCTGATGGTTTGGGGCCGCGAGGCCTGGGAGCATTGGGACGGCCCCTACCCCGCCCGCCAGACGCGCGAGGCGTCCGAGGCGATCATGCGCCGCCACGCCGCGTCCGGCGCCGTCCTGGCCCGTCAGGGCAAGGCCGCCATCGCCGGCGGAACCTTCCACAACGACGTGGTCTGCGTCGGCGCCCTGGACACCCTCTTCTTCCACGAGCTGGCCTTCGAAGATACGAACGGAACCAAGGCCGCCATCCGCGCCGCCGCCGACGGCCGCTTCGAGCCGCAGTTCGTCGAGGTTTCGGCCGCCGACCTGCCGCTGGCCGACGCCATCAGCTCCTACCTGTTCAACTCCATGCTGATCCGGGTTCCGGGCCAGGACCGCCTGACCCTGATCTGTCCGACCGAGACGCGCGACAACCCGCGCAGCCATGCGGTGGCGCAGAGCCTCGCCGCCTCCAACGGCCCGATCGGCCATGTCGAATACGTCGACGTGCGCCAGTCGATGCGCAACGGCGGCGGCCCGGCCTGCCTGCGCCTGCGCGTCGTCCTGACCGAAGCCGAACTGGCGGCGACCAACCCGGCCATGCGCCTGACCGACGCCCTGCACGTCCGTCTCAGCGACTGGGGCCGCCGCTGGTATCGCGACCGCCTGACCGCCCGCGACCTGGCCGATCCCAGCCTGCTCGACGAGACGCGCGGCGCCCTGGACGAGCTGACGCAGATCCTGAACCTGGGCGGCGGCTTCTACCCGTTCCAGCGCTGACGCCCTCCATCTCCCTTCTCCCCTTGTGGGAGAAGGTGGCCCGCGCAGCGGGTCGGATGAGGGGTCTTGCGACAGTAGATGAAGCGGATGATCGGTGAGGGACGGCGCAACCCCTCATCCGTCAGGCTTACGCCTGACACCTTCTCCCACAAGGGGAGAAGGAAGACGCCAGGGCATCGCCAAACATCCTAATCCGACGCCTCTATCCCTGAAAAACATGGGGTTTGCGGGCGTCCGGAACGCTTTTGCGCGCCCGCCCTTCGTCGCGCGCCATCATCGCCTCCCAGCCAGCGCCACGAAGGAGATTTCAGACGATTCAGACGAATTGGACTCTGTTTTTCCGAGAGCCGCTCAGGCGGCGAACCGCCCGCCCTTGGCGGCGTAGGCCTGCGTCCCGCGCGTGAAGACGTGATCGGTCGGCAGGATGGTCTCGATCGGCAAGTCCTCGGCCCCCTTCAGCCGCTCGTAGATCGGGCCGAAGTCCTGCAGCGTCTCGCGCTTCAGCTGCTCGATGCTGTCGATGACGAAATAGACCTGCTGGAAGTCGTCGATGCGATAGAGGGTCTTCATCACCCGCTCCAGGTCGAAGCCCAGGCGGTTCGGCGAGGCGTCCTCAAGGCTAAAGACGCTCTCGGTCGCCGACGACACGATGCCCGCGCCGTAGATGCGAAGGCCGCCCGCCTCCTGCATCAGGCCGAACTCGACCGTGTACCAGTAGAGCCGCGCCAGGTTCTGCAGCATCCCCAGCGACGCCGCGCGCTGCCCGCCCTTGCCATAGGCCTCCATATAGGCGGCGAAGTCGGGATCGGTCAGCATCGGCACATGGCCGAACACGTCGTGGAAGATGTCCGGCTCCTGCAGATAGTCCAGTTGATCCGGCTTGCGGATGAACTGCCCCGAGACGAAGCGGCGGTTGGCCAGGTGGTCGAAGAAGACGTCGTCCGGCACCAGGCCGGGAACGCAGACCACGGTCCAGCCGGTCAGGGCCTGAAGCTTGGGGTTCATCACCTCGAAGTCGGGGATGCCGCCCATGTTCAGGTCAAGGGCGTCCAGCCCGCGCAGGAAGGCCTCGCAGGCCCGGCCCGGCAGGATCTTCATCTGCCGCGCATAGAGGGTGTTCCAGGTCTCGTGCTCGACTTCGGTATAGGCCCCCCAATTCTGGGGAATGGTCCAGTCGGCGGCGGCGCCTTCCGGCGGCTGCTCGAAAACGTGCTCGAAGTCGGACATGGGGACGCTCCTCTCGGCTCTACGGCCGTTTCGAGGCAGATTAGCGCGCCGTCTCGCCCGCGTCACGCACGGCTATTGCAACGTTTGAGAGCGGGGCGCGTGGCGGCCATGGGCATCGATGGTGAACCACTCCCGCTCGTCTTCGGGGGACAAGGGTTCGATCTCCGGCGTCGCGACAAGGACGTCCTCGGCTGCGTAGGCCATCACGCCGCCTTCGGTGTCCGCGATGAGGATGCGGTAGAAAGGCTGGTCGCTGACGACCACGCCCGTCTCTGCGGCCGAACCTGCGTATTGGGCGTCCACATCGAGAACCAGACCATGGAAGGCGTGGTCGCGATGCCGGACGATCTGTCCGAGGCCGAACCGGGCTGTGTGAACCTGGGTCATGACCGCAGCATAGGCCGGGCCGTCTGAAGCCCATGAGGATGCGCTGTTCATCCTCCGGTCATCAGGTCGGCCGTCAGGTCACGGCTTTGCAGATGACGGCTTGGCGCGACAGGGCGCGAGGGTTTACCTTGTCGGGGACGGGCGCCGCTTCGGACCGCCCACATGAGAACTCGGCCCATGCCGGAGACCCCTGGCGCGCCCGGACGGCGCGACACGCGGTCCCTGCCTCGAAGGCCCCGCAGCAGCGGGCATTTCGATCGGGACGCGCCCCTCTATGGCGCGCTCGACCTGGGGACCAACAATTGCCGCCTGCTGATCGCGCGCCCCGCGCGCGACGGCTTTCGCGTGGTCGATTCCTTCAGCCGCATCGTGCGCCTGGGCGAGAGTCTGTCGCGCACGGGCCGCCTGGACGACCGCGCGATGGACCGGGCCTATGACGCCCTGGCCCTGTGCGCCGAACGTCTGGTGCGCAAGGGGGTCGATCCCCAGCGCCTGACCGCCGTCGCCACCCAGGCCTGCCGCATGGCCGAGAACGGCCCCGCCTTCGTCGAGCGGGTGCGGCGCGGCACGGGCCTGCGCCTCACGATCATCGACCCGGCCGAAGAGGCCGCCCTGTCGGTCGCGGGCTGCCTCAACCTGTTCGACCCGCGCGCCGAGGCGGTGCTGGTCATCGACGTCGGCGGCGGCTCGACCGAGCTGTCCTGGCTGATGAAGGGCGCGCGCGGCTTCGACACCGTGGCCTGGATGTCGGCGCCGCTGGGTGTGGTCAGCCTGGCCGAGCGCCATCCCGAGCCCGAGGGCAGCCCGCCCGAGTGGTACGAGGCCATGGTCTCCGACTTCGGCGCCGCCATCGCCGCCGGGGGCCCCGGGGCCGCCGACTTCATGGCCCGCGTCCGCGACGGCCGTGGCCACATGGTCGGCACCTCGGGCGCCATCACCAGCCTGGCCGGCATTCACCTGGGCCTGAAACGCTATCAGCGCGACCTGGTCGACGGCCTGTGGATGACGCGTGGCGACTGCGAGAAGGCGGCCGACCGCCTGATCGCCCTGGGCCCCGCGGGCCGCGCGGCGGAAAGCTGCATCGGGCCTGACCGCGCCGACCTGGTGCTTGCCGGCGCGGCCATCCTGGAGGCGGTGCAGCGCGCCTGGCCGTGCGAGCGGGTGCGCGTCGCCGACCGCGGCCTGCGCGAAGGCCTGCTGCTGCGGAAGATGCGCGAGGACCGGCAGCAGAAGCCGCGTCGACGCAGGCGTCGCAAGCGTGGCGGCGGCGGCGGCGAATAACAGCCTTCTCCCCTTGTGGGAGAAGGATGCCGCGTCACTTCACCTCGACCGGCAGGTCGATGTCGCAAACCGAAAAGTCCGCGCCCCGCGCCGTTCGCGTCCTCTCAACCAGATCGCGGAACGGCGCGCTCGCCGTGCTCAGCACCCGCGCAACCGGCCGCTCCGCCTCGGCCATGTCGCCGGCCACACGCACACGCGTCATCCGGTCTGGCTCGGCGACGATGCCGTCCGGCTTGGGGCTGAACTTCAGGGCGCGGACCACGTCCAGGCCCGACACAACCCGGCCCCACACCGTGTAGCGCTTGTCCAGCGCCGGATAGGGCTGGCGCATCAGGAAGAACTGGCTGTTGGCGCTGTCGGGGGCCTCATCGCGCGCCATGCCGGCGACGCCGGGGCAGTACAGGCCCCAGGCATGGACCTTGCCGTCCGCCGTCGTGGCCATCACCGCGTCGGGCTGGGTCTGGACCGGCAGGGACTGGACGAAGCCGACCAGGGCGCCCGCCGGGGCGGCCACGGCGGCGAAGGGCGTCTGGGCGTCGCGGCGGAAGGTGAACTCGGCCTTGAGATCAGGGTGCCAGCTCTGGCCCTCGCCCGTGCCGAGCGGATCGCCGGTCTGGGCCATGAAGCCGTCGATGACCCGATGCCAGGGCACGCCGTCATAGAAGCCCGCCTTGGCCAGCAGGCGGATGCGGGCGACGTGGCCGGGCGCGGCCTCGGGCGTCATCTCCACCAGGACGCGGCCCTTGGTGGTGTCGATGACCAGCAGATTGTCGGGTGCCACGACGCGCCAGTCGCCGGCGGCGATCACCGGCGTGGCGTCGCTGGGCGCCGGGGCCTGCGCCCAGGCCACGGGCGCCGCGCAGGCGGCCGCCGCCAGAATAGCGGCTCCCGCCGCCCGAAGTCCTTGCCTCGTCATGCCTCGCCCCTCCCCGGCGTGGTTAGCGGCGTTCAGCCTCCCTGGACGGGCGGCTGGACGTCGCAGATGTTGAAGGTCGCGCCCTTCTCGGCCCGAGCGGCCTCGACGGCGGCGTTGAACGGCGCCGAGCCGGGCACGGCCACGCGCACGGTCGGCCGCTCGGCCTCCGGCAGGGCCGAGGCCAGGCGCACGCGGGTCATGGCGTCGGCGTCGGGACCGACAGCGCCGTCGTTGGCGTCATTGCCGGCCTTGAGCGCGTGCACCACGTCCAGGCCCTGCACCACCCGGCCGAAGACCGTGTAGCCGCCGTTCAGATTGTCATTGCGGCCGGTCATCAGGAAGAACTGGCTGTTGGCGCTGTCGGGCGAACCGGCGCGCGCCATGCCCGCGACACCCGGGCAGAACAGGCCCTGGGCCGAGGTCTTCAGGTCGGCGGTAACGTACATCTGGGCGTCGGGCTGGGTGACGATGGGGATGGAGCCCATGATCCCGCGCAGGCCCGCGCCACTGTTGTCGACCGGGGCGAAGCCGCTGTCGCGGCCGCGACGGAAGGTGAACTCCCCCTTCAGGTCCGGCAATTCGCTGCCGCCCGCGCCAGTGCCCTGCGGGTCGCCGGTCTGGGCCATGAAGTTCGGGATGACGCGGTGGAACTTCAGCCCATCATAGAAACCCTGGCCCGTCAGGGCGCGGATGCGCTCGACGTGGGTGGGCGCCGCGCGCGGCTCCAGCTCGACCAGGACGCGGCCCTTGGCCGTGTCGATCACCCAGAGGTTCTCCGGCGCCACCGTGCGCCACTCGTTCGACTGAGCCGCAGCTCCGCCGGCCAGCAGGGCGGCGGCCGCCGCCAGCGCCATCACAGACTTGATCTTCAAACCCGACCTCAACCCTTCTTGACCTTGGCCAACACGCTCGCGGCGACCGCCGGGCTGACGAAGCTGTCGATCCGGCCGTCGAGCCGCGCGATTTCCTTCACCAGCCGCGAGGCGATGGCCTGGTGCCGCGGATCGGCCATCAGAAACACCGTCTCTATGTCGCTGTTGAGGCGCTGATTCATCGCCGTCATCTGGAACTCATACTCGAAATCCGCGACGGCGCGCAGTCCGCGCACGATGACGTTGGCGTTCAGGTCCTCGGCGAAATGCATCAGCAGGCTGGAGAAGGGCCTGACCTCGATGTCGGCGTTGAAGCGCGCCACCTCGGCCTTGATCATCTCGACCCGCTCGGCGGTGGAGAAGAGCGGACCCTTCTCGTCGTTCTGGGCCACGCCGATGACCAGGCGATCGACCAGCTTCACCGCCCGCCCGATGATGTCGAGGTGGCCGTTGGTGACCGGATCGAAGGTGCCCGGATAAAGTCCGATACGCATGGCCAGCGGCCTCCCCGTCGTTTGGGCCCGTTTAGCAGGTGCGAAATGAACGGCCTAGATTTTCTGACACGGCTGTGAACGCCAAAGATCGCCGATCCGCTGCACGGCGGCCGCGCCGGGCGGAAAGACATGCCCGTCGATGGCGGCGATCGCGGCGGCAGGCGTGGCGCTGTTGCACAGGAAGGCGGCGTCGAAGCGCGACAGGTCCGAAAGACGCACGACCTCGGTCCGCTGCGGCGATCCCGCGCGGTCCAGGGCGTCGCGGATCAGGGCCTGGGCCACGCCGTCCAGCATGGGCGCGTCGGGCCAGACCACCGTCTCGCCCGCGATGAAGCCGATGTTCCACAGCGAGCCTTCGGAAATCCGCCCCTGCCCGTCCGTGAACAGGGCGTCGTCGAAGCCCGCCAGCCGCGCCGTGCGCCGCGCCCGCAGCAGGCCCATCGTCGCGACGTGCTTCAGGTGCAGCGCCTCGCGCTCATGGACCTGGCTTTGCAGGCGCACCCCGTGCGGCAGAGGCGGCGTCGGCGGCGACACGCTGATCATCACCTGCGGGACGCCGATCCAGTCGGGACGGCGCAGGGTCAGTTCGCTGGAGAACAGGCTAACCCGCAGCCAGGCGTCCCAACGCCCGGCCAGGGCCGTCCGCATCAGCTCGCGCAGGCGGTCTTCGTCAACGGCCTCGCCGAAGAGTTCGACCGCCGAGCGATTGAGGCGGTCCAGATGCCGGTCCAGCCCTCGCACCCCTCCCGCCTCCACGCCGAAGGAGGTCAGGGCGCCGTAGTTGACCAGGGCCTGACGGCCCAGGTCTTCGACCGTGGCGGGCCGGCCGTCGATCCAGAGCTCAGGAACGACGGCCATGCGGGATCAGGCCTCGCCGCCCTCGCTCGTCGGGGCCTCGCCCGCGTCGCCGTCTTCATCGTCCCCGCCGGAGTCGGCCAGGCGCTCGACCGAGACGACCTTCTCGTCCTTGCCGGTGCGGAAGATGGTCACGCCCTGGCTGGCGCGGCCGACGATGCGGACCTGACCGACCGGGGTGCGGATCATCTGGCCGCCGTCGGTGACCAGCATCAGGTCGTCGCTTTCCTCGACCGGGAAGGCGGCGGCCAGGCGCGTGCCTGCACGACCGCCCAGGCCGTGGGCCGTCAGCCCCTGCCCGCCGCGGCCGGTGCGGCGATACTCATAGGCCGAGGACCGCTTGCCGAAGCCGGTCTCCGTGACCGTCAGGATGAACTGCTCGGCCGCGCCCAGTTCGGCGATGCGCTCGACCGACAGGACGGCGTCGCCAGTGGCCTCGTCGTCCGCGTCCGGGGTCTCGACCTCGTCGCCGTCGCCCGCCGCCTTGCGCATGGCGTTGGCGTGCTTGACGTAGGCGGCGCGTTCTTCCGGCGAGGCGTCCACGCGGCCCAGGACCGCCATGGAGATGACCTCGTCCCCGTCCTGCAGGCGGATGCCGCGCACGCCGGTGGAGTCGCGGCCCTTGAACACGCGCACGTCGTCGGCCTTGAACCGGATGGCCCGGCCAAGGGCGGTCGTCAGCAGGACGTCATCCTCGGCGGTGCACAGGCCGACGCCGACCATGCGATCGTCGTCTTCCAGCTTCATGGCGATCTTGCCCGCGCGGTTCACCGTGGCGAAGTCGCTGAGCTTGTTACGGCGCACGTCGCCCGACTTGGTGGCGAACATGATGTCGTAGTCGCCCCAGGTCGCCTCGTCCTCGGGCAGGGGCAGCACGTTCATGATGCTGTCGCCCGGCTCGATCGGCAGCAGGTTGACGAAGGCCTTGCCGCGCGACTGCGGATTGCCCAGCGGCAGTCGCCACGTCTTGAGCTTATAGGCCTTGCCGTTGGTGGCGAAGAACAGCACCGGCGTGTGGGTCGAGGCGCTGAACACGCCGGTGATGGCGTCCTCGTCCTTCATCGACATGCCGCTGCGGCCCTTGCCGCCGCGATGCTGGGTCCGATAGGCGTTCAGCGCTACGCGCTTGACGTAGCCCGAGTGGGTGACGGTGACGACCATGTCCTCGCGCGGGATCAGGTCTTCGTCCTCCATCTCGGCGTCGCCCTCGCCGATAAGGGTGCGGCGGTCCACGCCGAACTGATCCTTCACCAGCAGCAGGTCTTCGCGGATGATGGCCAGGACGTTCTTGCGGTCCGACAGGATGGTCAGGTGGCCCTGGATGGTGTCGGCCAGGCTGCGCGCCTCACCGAAGATGTCGTCGCGGCCCAGGCCGGTCAGGCGCGACAGCGTCAGGGCCAGGATGGCGCGGGCCTGTTCGTCGGTCAGGCGGATCTTGTCGCCCTCGACCAGCACGGTGCGCGGATCGGCGATCAGTTCGACCAGGGCCATCATGTCCCCGACCGGCCAGGCCTTGCCCTGCAGCCGTTCGCGCGCCTCAGCCGGGTCGGCCGAACTGCGGATGATGTGGATCACCTCGTCGATATTGGCGACGGCGACGGCCAGGCCGACCAGGACGTGGCCGCGGTCGCGAGCCTTGGCCAGCTCGAACTTGACGCGGCGGACCACCACCTCCTCGCGGAACTCGAGGAAGGCCTCCAACAGGGCGCGCAGGCCCATCTGCTCGGGCCGGCCGTGGTTCAGCGCCAGCATGTTGACGCCGAACGAGGATTGCAGCGCCGTATAGCGATACAGCTGGTTCAGGATCACGTCGCCCGAGGCGTCGCGCTTGAGCTCGATGACGATGCGCATGCCCGCACGGTCCGACTCGTCGCGGACGTCGGCGATGCCTTCCAGACGCTTCTCGCGCACCATTTCGGCGATGCGCTCGATCAGGGTCTGCTTGTTCACCTGATAGGGCAGTTCGGTGATGATGATGGCGTCGCGATCCTTGCGGATCTCTTCGACCGACGCCTTGCCGCGCACGATGACCGAGCCGCGCCCGTCGCGCAGGGCGTTGCGCGGGGCCGTGCGGCCCATGATCTCGCCGCCCGTGGGGAAGTCCGGCCCCGGCACGATGTCCAGCAGGGCCTCGTCCGACACGTTCGGATCGTCCAGCAGGGCGAGCGATGCGTCGATCACTTCGCGCAGGTTGTGCGGCGGGATGTTGGTGGCCATGCCGACGGCGATGCCGCCCGCGCCGTTGACCAGCAGGTTCGGAATCCGCGCCGGCAGGACGACAGGCTCCAGTTCCTTCTCGTCGTAGTTCGGCTGGAAGTCGACCGTGTCCTTGTCGATGTCGGTCAGCAAGGCCACGGCGGCCGGGGCCATCTTGGCCTCGGTGTATCGCATCGAGGCCGGCATATCGCCGTCGACCGAGCCGAAGTTGCCCTGGCCGTCGACCAGCATCAGCCCCATGGAGAAGTCCTGGGCCATGCGGACCAGGGCCATGTAGACCGAGGCGTCGCCGTGCGGGTGGAAGCGGCCCAGCACGTCGCCGACCACGCGGGCGCACTTCGAGTACGACCGCTCGGGCGTCATGTTCAGATCGTGCATCGAATAGAGGATGCGCCGGTGCACCGGCTTCAGACCGTCGCGCGCGTCCGGCAGGGCCCGGCTGACGATCACGCTCATGGCGTAGTCGAGGTAGGAGCGTTTCAGCTCATCCTCGATGGTGATGGTCGAAATATCGCCCGGCGCCGAAGGGGCGGCGTTTTGGTAGCTGTCGTCGGTCAAGGAAATCAGGCTTTAAATGGCCGGAATCGGAACGTGATCCGCTGTTCCGGTTTCTAGCATCCGGGGGCCGTGGTGGCAAAGAAACGCCGCTGAAATCCCCATGCCGAAATGGACAGGAAAGCCATGCGTTTAACCACTTCGACCCTGATCACCTCCAGCGCTCTCGCCCTGGCGCTCGTCGCCGGGGCGGCCTCGGCCCAGCAGCACGAGGGCCACGCCGCCCACACGCCGGACCAGCACGCCGCCCACATGGCCATGATGCGCGCCACGCCGGGCCAGACGACCCAGGCCGCCATCATCAACGGCCAGGGCGCCGCCATCGGTCAGGCGACCCTGACGCAAGGCTCGACTGGCCTGCTGATCAAGGTCGAGGCCTCGGGCCTGACGCCCGGCTGGCACGGCATCCACATCCACGCCACGGGCCAATGCGAGTCGCCTTTCACCTCGGCCGGGGCCCACATCAACCACGGCGATCCCAAGAAGCCCCACGGCCTGCTGAACGCCGAAGGGCCGGATGACGGCGACCTGCCGAACGTCTTCGCCGACGCTACCGGAGCCGTACACGCCGAGGTCTTCACCAGCCACGCCCGTCTGTCCCAGAACGGCCCCGGCCAGTGGCTGCTGGACGCCGACGGCTCGGCCCTGGTGATCCACGCCAACGCCGACGACCACTCCAGCCAGCCGATCGGCGGCGCCGGTGAGCGCGTGGCCTGCGCTGTGATCAAGGCGCCGTAAGCGATTGAAGGATCAGGCCTTGGCGGCGCCCGCGCGCAAGCCGCGCTCCGCCAGGGCCACCGTCGCCACCCCGGCCATTGCGATGGCCACGCCGCTCAGGATTTGCGGCGTCAGCACGTCGCCCATGAACAGGCCGCCGATCAGGATCGACACCACCGGCGAGCCCAGCAGATAGGGCGTCACCCGCCCGGCCTCGCGCCGCTGCACCAACCAGAAGACCAGGCTGGTCGCGAACACCGAAGAAATCAGCCCCGCCCAGACCAGCGTGCCCCAGACCAGAGGCGTCGCCGCCTTGGCTGCCTCCCACTGCCCCGTCTCGAACACGGCCGACCCCAGGGTCAGGACCGGCAGGGCCATCAGAGCCAGAAGCCCCTGCATCTTCAGCGGCGGGATGGAGGTCGTCCGTCGCGCGATCACCGTCACCAGGGCCCAGGCCGAAGCCCCCGTCGCTCCCACCAGGATGGCCTTCCAGTCCTGCAAGGCATGAGCGTCCAGCGTCATCCACGCGACGCCCAGGAAGGCGATGACCAGGCCGGCCACCGCCCCCTTCGACAGCCGCTCGCCCAGCATGAGGAATGCGAACAGCGACGTCAGCGGAATCCACAGCTGGGTCGAGACCGTCACCGGACTGACGTCATGGGCCAGCCAGAAGGCCAGATAGATCAGGCCGTAGTGGATCGGACCGCCCACCAGGGCGATGATCAGCAGGCTCTTCCAGTTCGGAAACGGCGGCCGCACGAACCAGACCAGGCAGGCGGCGGCGATGGCGAAGCGCAGCGCCCCCGTCATCAGCGGCGGCAAGATTTCGGTCGCGACCTTGGCGGCGGCGTTGTTCACGCCCCAGATGACCAACACGGCCACAATGGCGGCGATTTCGAGCGGCGTCAGCGATTGCGAGGATCTGGACACGCCCCAATGCTTGCCACAAGGCGCGACGATTGGCCTCTCACGAAGCATGACCACAGGTTACCCTGACACGGCCCCTGCCCCGCCATGCCGAAACGGCTATAGAACGCCCGCCGCCGCACGGAGCCCCGCCATGAAGATGTCCGCCGTCCTGTTCGCCCTGGCCGCCCTGGCCCCCGGCCTCGCTGTCGTCGGACCCGCCGCCGCAGGGCCGACGGTCGTGGTCTCGCCCCAGCCCCTGCCGATCGACAGCGCCCGGCCGCGAGTCTTCCTGGGCGGCAGCATCGACATGGGCGGCGCGCCCGACTGGCAGGCGGCGCTGACGGCGGCGCTGGGCGACATGGACGTCACCATCCTGAATCCGCGCCGTCCGGACTGGAACCCCGCCTGGCGTCCCGAGGCCGACGAGCCCGAGTTCCGCCGCCAGGTCGAGTGGGAGCTGGCTGCGCTGGAAAGCGCCGACGTCATCGTCATGTATTTCGCGCCCGGCACGCAGAGCCCGATCAGCCTGTTGGAAATGGGCCTGCACGCACGCGGCGGAAAGCTGATCGTGCTGGCGCCCGAGGGCTTCTGGCGCAAGGGCAATGTCGACATCACCGCCCGCGTCTATGGCGTGCGCCAGGTGCAGGCCATGGACGAACTGACCGCCGCCGTCCGCCAGGCCCTGAGCAACGCCGCCGCGAAGGGCCGCTTCGCCCGCTAGAAGACGGGCTTGGCCACCATCAGCCAGTAGATGGCGATGACCCCGGCGAAGGCGGGCCAGCCCAGGACGAACTAGCCCCGGAACAGGCGGTGATAGGCGGGCGGCAGCGCCTCGCCCGCATCCGCCGCCGCCTGGGCCAGGCGCGTCATCTTCATCTGCATCACACCACCGTCAGCCAGCAGGCGCCGATCAGCACATAGAGGGCGTAGGCCGCCAGCAGCCACGGCTCGGTCAGGGCGTAACCCTGCAGGTGGATCAGGCCCAGGCCGCTGATCGGCTGGACCACCACGGCTGTCGCCGTGAAGACGAAGTCGGCCAGCACCACCATCTTGCCCACCGCCGCAATGGTCGCGATGTTGCGGCTCATGTGGGCGCGCAGCATGAAGAAGGCGATGCCCGCCCCCGTGCCATGCTGACCGCCTCCGGCCCCGGCATGTCGAAGGTTTCCCGCACCGGCGCGCCCGGCTTCAGGGCGGCCACAACCGCCTCGCCCAGATCGGCCAGGGCGACAGGACGGAACACCTGATCGCCGCCCACCACCGGACTGAACAGCGGAAAGGCCGCCAGCGCCCGGATCAGGCCGGTCCCGCCGAACGCCGCCCGGTCCACTACCAGCGAAGGACGCAGGATCAGCCAGTGCAGGTCGGCGGCGCGGACCAGCCGCTCGGTCTCGGCCTTGGTGCGGGCGTAGGCCGTGCCCGCCGCCTCGTCGGCGCCCACGGCGGAAATATGGATCAGGCGGCGCACGCCCGCCCGCTCGCACGCCTGGATCAGGGCGCGCGGCCCCACGACGTGAGCCAGCGACGTGCTGTCCCCGGCGCCATCCTGCAGCACACCGACGCAGTTCACCACGGCGTCGACGCCGTTCAGCAGCGGCGCCCACGCTTCCGGCGTCGTCAGGCGGGCGAAGTCAGCCTTGACCCAGTCGAAGGCGGGCGCCCGGCGCGCGGCCTCGAACGGCCTCCGCGCCCCAGCCCGAACCGTCCAGCCCGCGACCGACAGGGCCGCCGCCAGATGCGATCCGATGAAGCCGTTGGCCCCCAGGACCAGAACCCGTCCGCTCATGATCGCCGCATCACCCCAGCACCCGGTCCGTCATGTCCACGCCGTCGGGCGGCAGGGCGCACCAGGCCTGGCCCGGAAAGCGCCGTCGATGACGTGCGACCCAATCATAGAGGGCGTCCCGCAGCGGCCGCGGAACCAGGCGTCCCGCCGTCGCCAGGCGATAGGGAAACGGCAGGGTCGCGGCCAGATGCAGCACCCCGTCCGAGCGGCCGATGGCGCGCCCATTCTCGATCACCAGCATGGTCGAGGGATCGTCAGGCGACAGGCCGTAGTGCCGCAGCAGGGCCCGACCCAGTTCCGACTGCGTCGGCGCCAGACGGAACCTCGGCCCGTGCTTCAGCAGGGTGCGCGCGGAGTGGGAGCACAGGGCGCAGTCGCCGTCGAACAGGACCAGCGGCCGGTCGTCCGCAAAGGACGGCACGGCCGGGTCGTCGCGATAGCTGTAGGCCCCCTGCCCCACGCCGCGCTCGTTCGCGTCGAACTTAGAACGGAATGTCGTCGTTCAGGTCGTAGCTTTCCTTCGGGCCCGAGGGCTTGTTGGCGCCGCCGGTCGAGAAGCCCGAGGAGTAGTCGTCGTCGCGGCCGCCGCGGTCACCGCCGCCCATGCCGCCGCCCTGGCTGTCGCCGCGGCCGCCCAGCATGGTCAACTGGCCGTTGAAGCGCTGGATGACGATCTCGGTCGTGTATTTCTCGACGCCCTGCTGATCGGTCCACTTGCGCGTCTGCAGCGCGCCTTCGACGTAAACGGTCGAGCCCTTCTTCAGATAGTTCTCGGCCACCTTGACGATGTTGTCGTTGAAGATGACCACCGAGTGCCACTCGGTCTTTTCCTTGCGCTCGCCCGTCGCCTTGTCGCGCCACGTCTCCGAGGTGGCGATGCGCAGGTTGGCGACGCGGTCGCCGTTGTTCAACGAGCGGATTTCCGGGTCCCGCCCCAGATTGCCGACCAGAATGACCTTGTTGACGCTGCCCGCCATGACCGATGTCCTTTTATTTGTCTTGTCGTCCGTCCCTTAACCGAGACCGACGAAATGTTCCAGTTTTGTTCGCTCCACAAAGGGAGGCGGATTTAGTTGGGCGCCACGGCGACGGGGCGCCCGTCGATTTCCCGCTGGATGGCGCCCGGAATGGCCAGACGGCCGTCGCCGGTGCGCGCCAGGGCGAAATAGCGCTGGCCTGTCAGGCTCTTGCCGAACTGAACACCTTCGCGATCAACGAAGATGAACTGCCCCTGATAGGCGCCGACCACCTCGCTCTTGCTGCCCCCCAGGCCGAGAAAGCGCAGGCGCATCTCTTCGAGCCGTGCAGCGCAGAACTCGATCTGCGGCTGGTCGCGGGCCACCACGTTGAACAGGGGCTTGCCGCTGGCGATCTCGCCCGCGTGATAGCAGACGCCCTCGTCCAGAGGCGCCTTGACCTGCTGGCTGTTGCAGGCGGCCAACCCCGTCGCGCCGAGCACGGCGACCAGTCCAATGATGGGGAAACGCATCGTCGTCACAGCTCCGGGAACTGACAGTTGCGGTCCTGTTGGGCCAGGGTGCGGAAGCGGCTGTTGTCGGTGGACTGCTCCACGCGACGCGGCACCAGGCGCAGGGTGGTGTCGCCCCAGCGGCCATAAAGGGCGTCGCCCGGCCGCACGCAGGTGCCAGCGTAGAGCGCCTGGACGCAAGCCCCAAGGCTCATGCCGCCAGACACCTGGCGCCATTCCGATCCCGTGTGACGCAGGCAGGCCGAGCCGGAGGCGGCGGGCGCGGGACGCGGGGCCTCGGCCGGGCTCGGCTGGCCGGCGGGGGCGACTTCGACCATGGCGACGGCGGGGGCCTCGGGCGGAGGAGCGAAGGAGGCCGTCGGAGCCGCCGCCAGGGCGCCCGTCGAATCCAGCCCCACATCCAGGGCGCTGGTGGCCACGCCGTTGCGTCTGGCGCAGTCGGCCAGGGTGGCTAGGCCGACGAACTGGCCATCAACGAAGCAGCGCAACTCACGCGTCGGCTCCAGCGTCGGCGCCTCGGCCACATCGATGGTCAGCCCGCCTTTGGACGCCGGCGGCGCCTCGACCGGACCGCCGCGCCCGCCGCTGAAGACCAGGGCGGCCGCCACCGCGCCGACGACGGCCAGGCCGGCGCCGACGATGAGGACCGTGCGATTGTCTTTGGAAAGGGCCATGCAGCTCTCAACGCTAACGAAGGCCCCACTAACCCCGTCCGCCCCACGGCCGTCAACCGAAAGCGCCGTCCGCCCCAGCTTAGCCTGTGAGTCGCGCCAAAGCCGCCTGATAGTTGGCCAACTGAGCCTTAAGATAGGCGGGCGCCTTGCCGGTGACGGGCGGCTTGGACGCCTCGGGCGACAGGGCGCGATAGGCGTCGCGCATGGCCTTGATCGCCAGCACGAGCTGATCCTTGGCCTTGGCGATGCCCTCGGCGCTCGACAGGTTGAGCGTGGCCGGCAGGTTCACGCCGAAGGTCTTCTTCTCGTCCGCCGTCTTGCCGATGAAGCCGGCTGACAGGCCCAGCCCCGCCAGAGCATCGCGGCCCGCCTCGCCGGGAATCAGCACCGCCCCGCCCCGCCCGTCGGCGCCGGTGATCGACAGGCGCTGGACCCCGCCGCTGGTCACGCGGGTGTCGCCGTCCATGCCGGTGACATAGTCCCGGTCGGTCTTGATCGTCACCTTGAGCTGGCGCCCGGATGCCAGTTCGATCTTGCGCGCCAGGGTTTGCAGGGTGTCCTTGGCCTCGATGGTCACGGCCGTCTGGCGCCCCGTCGCGGGGTTCTGCACATAGAAGCGATCGCCCGCGCGCAAGGCGGTGGCGTCCACCAGGGCCTTGGAATCCTTCTGGTCGATCTCGCCCTGGGGCAGACCCAGCCGGTCCAGGACGCTGGCGCCGCCGGACGACACCGTCAGGGCCAGCGGCTTGGCCTGATTATCCGCCGCCGCCCAGGTCTGGCTCCATTCGACCTGACCGGTCAGGGGATCCAGTCGCGCCAGATAGCCACGCGACGGAACATCCTCCTTGGCGCCCAGGGCGCGATCCGAGACGCCGGTCAGCCAGACCTTGCCGTCGTGCACCTTGACGTCGGCGGCGCTGTCGTCCCCCGCCCCGCCGTAATAGGTCAGCCGATCAGCGCCGGAAGCGGTGAGGTCAGTCGACAGGGCGGCGACGAAGGCGTCCATGCCGCCCGCATGGGCGTTGTTTACCTGGCCCGCGTCCAGGCCGCCGTTCCGCGTGGCGCCCGAGACGATCAACCGCCCGTTGGCCACCGCCAGGCCGGCGATCTCTCCGCCCCGGGCCGCCCCGAGATCGCGCGTGGCCAGGAGTTCGGGCGCGCCGCTGGGACCAATGCGAAAATGGCGGATGACGAAGGCGCCGTTCTCGACCCCCGCCGTATAGAGGTTGTCGCCGTCGACGGTCATGGCCTGGACGTTGTCGTCGCCGGCCGTGCCGAACTGGGTCGATCCCGTCGCCGTCGCCTTGATCGGGGCCAGGCTGTGAACCTGGCTCTCGCTGAAGGCCTGCACGTAGCCGTCCCAGCCGCCCACAACCGAGGCGCCCGGCATGGCCGACTTGGCCCGCCCCGCCACATAGACGCGCCCGTCAGCGTCGAAAGAAACGGCCGTGGCCTCGTCCTCGGCCTTGGCCCCGCGCCTATGGGTCCACTGCTCGCGGCCGTCGGCGTCGAAGACCGTGACGAAGCTGTCCGCCAGCGTCGTCGAGACGCCGGTTTCGCCTGGCGCCAGCCCGCCGACCACCGAACCCGCCACCGCCACGCGCCCGTCCGCATCCACGGCGATGGCGTAGCCGCTGGCCGTCGAGGCGGCGCCCAAGGCGCGGCTGACCACGACCTTGCCCGCCGAATCCAGCTTCATCAGGACGACGTCGGCCTGCCCCTTGATGGGCTGGGTCGACGATCCGGCGCTGACGTCGGCGACGACCCACATCGAGCCGTCCGGCCCGGCCGCGCTGGCCCGAACCGTTTCGACGCCTTCGGGCAGGCCGGAGACGCCGCTGCGTCCTTCGACCCAGAAGCGCTCTCCCGGTCCTGCGGCCGGATTGCCGTCGGGGTCGAACTTGAGCACCTCGTGCCCGCCCTTGGTCCCCGCGCCCTGCACCACCTGGACCGCGTCGCGGCTTTCCGCCGGAACGAAGCTGATCGTCTCGATCGACGTTCCGCTGACCGTCAAGCCCCAGCGCGTCGGCCCGGCCGGCAGGGTGATGGTCTTGTCGCCCACCTTAAGGGTGCGCGGCTCGCTCTCGATCTGCTGGCGATGAATGCGCGTCTCGACGCCCGCGGCCTCCAGTTTGCCGTTGATATGCCCCAGCACAGCGTCGAGCGTGCGCGGCGTCGCCCCCATCTCCGCCAGGTCGATGTCGACCGTCCGGGTTCCCAGGATCGTCTTGACCGAGATGCCGAAGCGCACGTCGCCCTGGAAGGCTGCGACTTCGTCCGCCAGGCCGCCTTCGTGAATCGGGCCCGTCATATATTTCGGATTGTCGCGCGCGACGGCCGCCGTGGTCTGGCGCTGCGTCGCCGAGGTTCCCTGCACGATGTTCACGCCCTCGAACTGGGCCGACGCCAGGAAATCCGTCACCTCGGTCAGGCCCACCGTGAAGCGGCGAGCCAACTGATCGGATTCCAGCCGGGTGAGGTTCCGCTCCGACGCCCGCATGACGATGGCCTCGAGCATGGACAGGCCCTGATACAGGGCGAAGATCTTGCGATAGTCCCCGGCCGACGCGCCTTTGACATCAAGGACAGCGCTGTTCTCGTTGACGAATTTCCGACCGCTCAGCGCCGTGCGGAGAAGCTCGGTCTGGCTGGGCTTTTCCTGGGCCGCCAGGTTCCAGGGCGCCGTGGGCTGGGTCTTGGGCTTGCGTGCGGACGGCAAGGCGCCGACGCCGCCCTCGGCGCCGAACAGACCAAGCAGATAGCTGTTATTGATCGCCGCCACCCAAACCTCCGCGAACCACCTTCGCCCGCCACGGTAACGAACTGTTTAACAGTCGCCCGGAACCGTCGCTGTTCGCCGCCGTTCCCGCCTCGCTACAGCCGAGGTGAGATCGCCCATGTCACGCGTGCGCTGGATGTTGATGAGGCTGATGAGCCTCTACGGCCTGTTCCCCCGACCGGCGCGTCGTCGACCGCCGCCGCTGTCGCTGGGGCACGGTCCGTCCCGCCGCCTCGGCTAGGAGCCCCCTCAGCCCTTGAACAGGGACAGGATGATCTGCGGTGCCTGGTTGGCGATCGACAGGGCCTGGGCGCCCAACTGCTGCTGGACCTGCAAGGCCTGCAACCGCGCGCTTTCCCGCGCCATGTCCGCATCCACCAGATTGCCGATGCCGGTCTCCAGCGAGTCCATCAGCTTGCCGACGAAGATGGTGTGCTTTTCGATCTGCTTGGCCTGAGCGCCGAGTTCGGCCAGACGGCTGTTTGCCGTAGTCAGCGCCGTTTCAACCGCCGCCAGGGCCGTGTCAGCGTTGGTCTGGCTCGTCAGATCCAAGCCGCCATCGAGCGCCAGGCCGACCAAGGTCAGATTCTGCCGGTTCATCGAGATCGTTTCGGACGCATCGGCGTTGGCGAGGAAGTCGAGCACTGCCGCCGAACTTCCATCAAGAATGTTTTCGCCGTCAAAGGACGCATTCTTGGCGAAGGACTCCAGCGACAACAGCAGCGACTGGAACTCATCGTCGAACGCCTTGCGCGTCGCTGCCGAAGCGGACGGATCCGCCGCCGCCGTCGCCTTCTGACGGATTTCCACCAGAATGTCAGAGATCTGCTGCCCCGCAGCCAGAGCCACGTCGGCGACCGAGGTCGCGCGATTCAGGCTGGTCTTGACCGATTCCAGCGCGCTCATGTCCGAACGCTGGTTCTGGGCGATGGCCCAGGTGGCGGCGTTGTCCTTGGCGCCCTGAACCTTCAGGCCCGTATTCACTCGTCCCTGAGTCGCCGCCAGCTTCTGTGTGGTGGCGTTCAGGTTCTGAAGCGCGATCAGCGCCGGCGCATTCGTGATTACGCTGTTGGTCATGGCAGTTCTCGCCCCAGATTCGATTCTGGCGAGCAGTAATGACGCTGATTCCTGATCGTATGGTTAACGGCGCGGAAAGGCCTGAGCCGCCGTCCGGTCAACCGGCGGCTCCAGGCGACAAAGCTACGTTCGACTAAGCCTTGGTGGCGATGAGCTCGCCGACGTCATAGGCGGGGCTTTCCCGCATCTTGAGCACTTCTTCACGCGGCAGTTGGCGAATGACCTCGCCGGTCACGCGATCAAGGGTCTTGTAAACGAAGCCCGAGGCTTCCTTCTCGATCGTCAGGCGATAGCGCCCGGCGTCGATGGTGTCGTCCTGCGTCGCGCGCGCGGCCTGCTGGACATCGTAGCCGGCGGCGTGGGCGTCGGGATTGATGAAGGTTACGCTGGACAGTCCTGCGACATTATCAGCCATTTCCTTATTGCGCGGCCTGGCCGCGCCTCCCGTCATGACGCGGGATCAGGGGCGGACCTGACGATCCGCCCCCTTTCAACCGTGTCGTGTTTAGCGGAACAGACCCAGCAACATCGAGCTGGACTGGTTCGCGATCGACAGCGCCTGCACGCCCAGCTGCTGCTTGGTCTGCAGAGCCGTCAGGCGAGCGCTTTCCTTGGCCAGGTCGGCGTCCACCAGGTTGCCGATGCCGGTTTCCATGGCGTCTTGCAGCTTGGTGTTGAACGTCAGCTGACGATCCAACGTCTTCGACTGCGTGCCCAGCTCTTGCATCACCGTGGCCAAGCCGTCGATGGCCGCCTGGACATCATCGGCGGTCGAAGCCGAAGTCAGAGCCGGATCCGCATAGGCGACGCCCAGGTCGACCGTGCTGGCGCTATCCAGGCCGGTCCGAACGCCGCCCGTGCTGACGGCGAAAGCGTTGACGTCGTCGAACTTTGCTGCGCCGTGCGCGGCGGTGATTTCCGCGGCCAGCGCCGTCATATCCGTCTCATAGGCCGTAGTATCTTCGCCGGCGGCCGTGCCGGCTTCGATGGCGACGGCCAGAGCCTTCATTTCGCTCAGAGCCGCCATGATCGTGTCGCCGGCGGCCAGGCCGACGTCCACCACCGAGCGGCCGCGCTGGATCGAGTTCTGGACGGCGTCCAGCGCCCCCATGTCGGCGCGCAGCGTCTGAGCAACGGCCCAGATGGCGCCGTTGTCCTTGGCCGAAGAAACCTTCTGGCCGGTGTTGACGCGGTTCTGGGTGGTTTCGAGCGCCTTGTTGGTGGCGTTCAGGTTTTGCAGCGCAATTTGAGCGCCATAGTTCGTGTTGATGCTGTTAGCCATTTTGGCTGTCCTTTGTCTTCGACGATGTCCGACGCCATTTTGGCTGCCGGGAGCATTCTGCTCGGTCGACCCCGTCGCAAGGAGCGGGCCAAGGCAGGCCGCCAGGGACCAAATCTCAGGTCATTGAATTTGCTGCGTTAGGTTTTGGAAACCATGTCGCGCCACCCGGCACTTTCTGCCGCTGGGCGGCAAGGGCGGCAGAAAGTGCCGAGCGGGTCGGCAGGATTTGCCCTCCCCCATCGTGGGGAAGGGCTTTGGCGGTTCAGGCGGCGGTGCGCGCCCAGGCGTCGATCAGGGCGCGTTCGGCGGCCAGGGTCTCGACCGCCAGACGCCGCGCGGCGTCGCAGGCGACCAACTGTCCGCCGCGCCGCGCATAGGCCGCCTCCAGATCGGCCGCCGTAGCCCCTTCCGGAAGAACCGCCAGATCGCACGGCCTGGCCGCGGCCTCAGGCAGGATCAGCCGGGGCGGCGCAACCGGCGACGGCGGGCGCGAGGCGGCACAGCTCGCGGTCATGATCATGCAGGCGCTGAGCGCGAGCAGGGTCCAGGGGCGTATCGGCGTCATCGGCGGTCCTCGCTCGGGTTTCGGCCGTGGCGGTCGCCCGTTCCACGGCCTGGGCATGACGGTGAAAGGCGTCGAGGCCTTCGATCTGGCGGCCGCGCGCTGCGGCCTCCAGCGCGCGGGCGGAGGTCTCGGCCTCGGCTCGCTCGGCCCGGCGCTGGGCGGTTTCGAGCCGGCGCGCCTGGAGGTGCAGCGGGTCCCAGCGCAGGCCCAGCCCCCGCCCGGCGATCAGAAGCAGCAGCAGCGCCGCGCCGACCACCGCCAGCCAGCCCAGCGGCGTCAGCACCCGGAAGTAACGGCCGCTCATGGGTAGATCCTCCGATCCAGTTCGAAGTGCGGCCCGTCGCGCAGGCGCGGCCAGTCGCCGCCCCAGACCAGGGCCACGTCCGAGGCCGCAGCCGCCGCCTTGAAGGCCTCGGCGATGCGAGGATAGAGCGGCCAGTCCCAGCGCACCCCGCCGTCGACCCAGGCCGCCACGTCGACAGCATGGCCGGTCAGATGGCGCGAGTTCAGGGTTCGGCTGGCCCCCGCGCGGACCAACTCCGTCTGACGCGCCGGCGTGCGCAGGCCCTCGGTGATCATGAAGTCCACCGGCGTCAGGCGGATCGCCGTCTCGACCACGGCGATCAGATCGGGATGGACGCCCTTCAGCCGGTCGCGCGAGCGTTGCGACAGGCGAAAGCTCATGACCGCCCGCCCGCGCGCAAGCGCATCAGGTTGAGAACCTGCTGGGCGCTGGGCGCCACCAGATACAGCAGCAGCATCAAGGCGATCAGCCCCATCAGCCCCTCGGCGATGCGCGGCAGATCGGACGCCGCCGCCCGCGTCACCGCCAGGCGCAGCAGCAGCCACAGCGCCAGGCTGGCCGCATAGACGTAGAGACGCCGCCACAGCCAGCGGCCTTCAGCCAATTCTGCGGGGGCCGGGGCCGGTTCCACGGCCGGCTTGTCGAGATGATCTGACATCATTGCTCATCTTCTGGATCATGTGGACGGACGGGACCGCGCCAGTCGCTGCCCAGGTGGTCGAAACAGTCGTCGGACGAGAGGCGCTCGGGCGCGGCCCAGGTCTCCTCGTCCAGCAGGGCCTCCAGCTCGTCCAAGGCGGGCAGGAGCTCGGTCTCGATGAGGCGGTGCAGGCGCCGGGTCATGGCCATCACCCGATCGCCGTCAGCCAGACGACGCCCGGCGCGCCCGCGCCTCCGGCCCCGGGCGAGGTCAGGCCCGCGCCGCCGCCTCCGCCTCCGGCGCCATGGAGGCCGCCCGCGCCGCCCGCATGGCCCGCGCCCGAGGCGTTGGCCCCGCCGCCCGAGCCGCCGCCGCCCGCCCAGTGCAGGCTCGGCTGCGGCGCCGCCTGTCCCGCCGCGCCCGTCGAGGCGCCGCCGACGGCCCCCGCCGCCCGCACGCCCAGGAGCGCGCCGTCCCCGCCCGATCCGCCCGCCTGAGCCTGATTGGCTGCGCTGAGACCGCCGCCCGCGCCGCCGCCGCCCGGTCCGTCGGGTCGCGACAAGGCCTGCCCCGCGGCGCCCGCCGCCGAGATCGAGGACGCCCCGCCCGCGTTGGAGGACGGCAGACCTCCGCCACCGGCGCCGCCCGCGCCTGAGGCGGCCGAGCCGCCCGCCCCGCCTCGGCCGCCCTCGCCGGTCAGCAGGGTCGAAGCGCCGGTCTTGATCAGGCTGGCCTCGCCCGGGCTTCCGGCCGCGCCGGAGCTGCTTCCGCCCGCCCCGCCGCCGCCGACCGTGACCGCCAGCCCGGCGGACAGGGCATCGGCCGGCCACAGGGCGGTCATGACGCCGCCCGCGCCGCCGCCCCCGCCGCCGTGCCGGGCCGAGCCCGAGGCGCCGGACAGGCCGGCCCCGCCGCCCCCGCCGCCGCCGAGACAGACCGCCTCGACCCAGCGCGCCCAGGCGGGCGGGCTCCAGCTGCCGTTGGCGCTCAGGATCGTGGTCTCGCGCCGCGTCGCGCCCTGGGCGAACCAGGCCCGGCCGGTGTTGCGGTCGGCCATCAGCACCTCGCGCCAGTTCCCGCCGTCGGAGCTGACCTTGAGCCGCAGGTCGTCGTCGCCGACCAGGCCCAGTTCGGCCCGCCCGCCCCAGCCGCTCTGGAACAGCAGGGACAGGACGTCGCCCGCCGTCTGCTTGTTGAAGGTGAAGCGCAGGTCGCCGTCGCCGCCGCTCTCGCTTTCCAGCGCGGTCCACAGCGCCTTATTGGCCCGCACGGCGACGACGTTGACGGCGTCGGCCGTGGTGTTCACGCCCAGGCGGGTGATCTGCTGGATTTCCTCGGGCAGGCCGAACGACAGGGGCGACCAGGCGCCGCCGCGCCGGACCAGGATCTCCTCGCTGTCCAGCACCGCCGCCAACAGGCCGTCAGGCGCGGGGACCGGGGTCCAGCCGCCGCGTTCGTGGCGCATCAGTTCGCCCGCCGCGCGGCCCGACCAGTCCGCGCCGCTCGCGCCCTCCGGCAGGATGTAGAGGGCCCCCTCGGCCGGATCGGCGGGCTGGTCCGGGGTGGCGCGGCTGACCACGGCCGTCTGGATCAGAGCGTCCAGCCGTGTCAGGGCCTCGTTCAGGGTCACGTGTTTCTGCAGCTGTCCGGCCGCCAGATAGGGCAGGCCCAGCCGCGCGCTGACGTCGTCGTTCATGGCGGTCTCCAAGGTTGAGACCGCAGTCTGCTCAGGCCCCGAACCCCGGCGCGCCGATGCGGCCCGGCGCCCGCCAATGCCGGGAATCTACAGGGATTGGCCCGCCCTGACGCGCTATCGCGAGGCCTCGGGCGCGCGCATGGGCCGCGCTCGACAGGACGGGCGGCGGCGCGCTAACCGATGCCCCTCCCCCTTCTTTCGCCAAGACGGACGCATGACCCCGACCCAGGCCCTGATGCGCGCGGCGGCCCTGGCCCTGCTGGCGCCGCCCGCCCTCGTCGCCGTCGCGGCGCTGAGCCACGTCGGCCACCGCCTGCCCGACCTGCTGACCCAATTCACGGCGCCCGCCCTGATCGCCGCCGTGGTGCTGTGCGGCGTCTTCCTGCTGGGCCGCCTGTGGGGCATGGCGGCGCTGGGCGCGGGCGTGGCGGGGCTTCTGCTGCTGGCGGCCTGGCCCCAGTGGACTCCCGAGCGGGGCCGCGCCGTCGGGCCGGAGAGCCTCACCGTCTATTCCGCCAACTTGTGGGCGCGGAATGCGGATGTGGACGCCATCGCCCGCTCCATCGAACAGGCCGACGCCGACGTGGTCATGCTGATCGAACTGGGCGACGCCCCAGCCGCGCGGCTGGACACGATCCTGGCCGCCTATCCCCACCGCGTCAGCACCCCGCGCCGGGACCGGACCAGCGGGGCGGCGCGCTCGGTGATCGCCTCGCGCCGCCCGCTGAAACGGCTGCGCGACGCCGAGGGCCAGGGGCTGGCCGTTCTGGTCGCCGAGGCCGAGACGTCATTGGGGCCGATCAACCTCGTCGCCGTCCACCTGACCCGGCCCTGGCCCTTCCAGCACCCTTACGGCCAGATCAGCCAGGCCCGGCGCCTGGCCGGGCTGCGCGCCGGACTGGACGGGCCGGTCGTCGTCGCCGGGGACTTCAACAGCGTGTCCAGCGGGCGCATCGGCCGTCAGATCCAGGCCGAGACCGGCCTGATCCCCGCCCCCGCCTGGCCGGGCACCTGGCCGTCAGCCCTTCCGTCCTTCCTCGGCATCGCCATCGACCACGTCTGGCGCTCGCCCGACCTGGCCCTAGTCGAGCGGCGGCTGGGCGCGAAGACGGGGTCGGACCACCGGCCGGTGATCGTGCGCCTCAAGCGGGCGGAGCCATAAGCGCCTTCAGCCGCGCCTCGTGGCCGTGGTCGGGGAAGTCGTCGGCGATCCAGCCTTCCTCGAAGGCCTTGAGCAGCCGTCCCGTCTCCGGCCCCGGCTTGAGGCCCAGCCGCGCCAGGTCGCGCCCGCCGACCGGCATCCGGGGCGGGGTCCAGTCCGCCGCCAGGGCCAGCAGGCATCGAACGGCCTCTCCCTCCGCCCCCGCCGCCCAGGCGCGATGCAGCCGGTCCTCGACGGCCTGACGCCCGGCGCGCCAGACGGCGGCGCGCGCCTCGGCGTCGCTCATCGCCGGATCGGCCTCGACGGCGACGGCGGCGACCAGCCGGTCCCTCTGAGCGTTCGACAGCCGCAGCCGCAGCGCCGCCGCCCCCACGGCCTCGCCGTCGTCGGGCAGCAGGGCCGACAGGCGCAGCAGGGGATCATCGGTGACTTCCACCATGGCCTCGAACAGGCCGAGGCCTACCGGCGGTGGCAGGACGCGGCCCAGCACGCCCGCCTGATCCATCAACCGCACCGCCGGGCGCGGGTCGGGCGCGGCCAGCAGCTTGAGCAGTTCCTTGGACACCCGCTCGGCCGACAGCCGCTCCACGCCCTCGGCCAGGGCGGCGCAGGCCGCGACCGCCGCCGCATCGGGCGCGCCGCGCCCGTACCAGGCGTAGAAGCGGTAGAAGCGCAAGATGCGCAGATAGTCCTCGGCGATGCGCTGCTCCGGGTCGCCGACGAAGACGATCCGGCCGGCCTGGGCGTCGTCATAGCCCGCGCCCGTGGGGTCCAGGATCACCCCGTCGGCGTCGGCGTAGAGGGCGTTCAGGCGGAAGTCCCGCCGCGCCGCGTCCTCGGCCCAGTCGTCGGTGAAGGCGACCGTGGCGCGTCGCCCGTCGGTCGAGACATCGCGCCGCAAGGTGGTGATCTCGAACGGCTGGCGCTCGGCGATGGCGGTCACCGTGCCGTGCTCGATGCCGGTCGGCACGCTTTTCAGACCCGCGGCCTTGAGGGCCTTCACCACCGCTTCGGGTTGAAGGGTGGTGGCGATGTCCACGTCGTCGATAGGCGCGCCCAGCACGGCGTTGCGCACGCAGCCGCCGACGAAGCGGGCGCAGCCCGGCCCGCCCGCCGCCGCCAGGGCCGCCATCACCGCCTGGGTGGCGCCGGCCGTCAGCCAGGCCTGGTCCTGCAGGACGCGGCTCATTCCGCGCACTCGATCGCGTCGGCCTGGGCGGCCTCCAGGGGGGCGGCCTCCTCGCCGTACAGCCGTGCGAACAGGCCCTTGAGGATGCCCGCCGTCGCCCCCCAGATGTAGCGCTCGCGATAGGGCATGGCCCAGAACCAGCGGCGCGGTCCGGTGTCGGGGTCGTAGTAGTCGCGGCGATGGTTGACCGGGTCCATCAGGAAGTTCCACGGGGCCTCGAACACCTCGGCCACCTCGGCGGGCGACGGCGTGACCTGCGGCGGCGCCGCCAGCCAGCCGACCACCGGCGTCACCAGGAAGCCCGTGACCGTCTCATAGGGATCGCCCAGCCCCAGGGGCTCGACCACGGCGGGATCCAAGGCGATCTCCTCCCAGGCTTCGCGCAGGGCGGCGTCGAGGGCGGTCTCGCCGGGATCCAGGCGGCCGCCGGCGAAGGCGATTTGGCCCGTGTGGCTGGCCAGGCTGTCCGAGCGGCGGGTCAGCAGGACGCTCGGCCCCTCCGCGCGGGCGATCACCGGCACCAGCACCGCCGCCGGGCGCAGTTCGCGCGCCGGTCGGCTGTGGCCGGGGTTCAGGTCGTAGTCCGAGCGCCCCGCCGTGCGCCCCGGCGACCAGGCGGAGACCGGGTCCAGCCGCGCCTCCAGACGCGCCTTCAGGCTGCTGCAGGTCACAGGCCCGCTCCTTGCGGCCCAAGCGGAAAGGCCAGGCCGCCGGAACGCACGACCAGCCGCCCGTCCTGCTCCACCGCCCGCTCGACCAGTTCATAGAAGACCGGGCGCGTGATCCGCGCCCACAGGTCGCCGCGCACATGGACGCGCGGCGCGGGCTCGCCCGTGGCCGGGTCCGTGTCGACCACCAGGGCGTGGTCCGGCCCGGCGCCCGCCTCGTCGCCCTGATCCGTGGTGAAGACCAGGGCGTCGCCCGCCTCGCGCACGGCGACAGCGCGGAACGGCAGGTCCTCGACCGCGATCTTCAGCTTCTCGACCGGCGTGACCAGGTGATAGCCGTCGGGGTCCTTGCGCAGCACGGTCGAGAACAGCCGCACCAGTTCGGCCCGGCCGATGGGCGAGCCTTCGTGCATCCACACGCCGTCGGCGCAGATCACGATGTCGATCTCGCCGCAATGGGCGGGGTTCCACAGGTGAACCGGGGGCAGGCCCCGTCCCGGCGCCTGGCGCGCGGCTTCGGCCACGCTTTTCAGGCCGCCCTCAGACTGGCCCGACGATGTCGGTTTGTTCGGCATAAGCAAACTATGGGGCGCGCCGCGTCCCAAAGGAAGGTCGGGCCGAAGCCGTCGTCAGGCGGGACGCACCGCGCCGACCGGCGCCGCCTCGGTGATCGGCAGCCACATGACCCGGCGCTGATCCACCGGCCCCGGCAGCACGGCCTGGGGCGCCGGCAGGAAGCCGAAGCGCGAGAAATAGGGCGGATCGCCGACGAGCAGGATTCCGTCCAGCTGCTGCGCCCTGGCCTCGGCGATGCAGGCCCGCACCAGATGCCCGCCCAGGCCGGTGCTGCGGCTGGACTTGTCCACGGCGATGGGGCCCAGGAAGACCGAGCGCGCCTCGCCCGTGAGGATGGACCACAGGCGGACCGAACCGATCAGGCGCCCGTCTTCATGCAGGCAGAAGCCCGCCGCCAGGGACGCCCGTTCACGCAGCCGCTCGGCCGTCTTGGCGAAGCGGCCGGGACCGAAGGCGGCCATGACCAGGGCGTCGACGGCGGCCGCGTCCTGCGGCGTCTCGCGCGTGATCGCCCCGGCGGGTTGCGGGTCATCTGGAGGGACGGAGGCGGGCGCGGCGTTCATGCGCGGCCCGTAGTCCCCCGCGCCCCTCGAATCAATCGCGTTCTGGCGAAATCGCGTTCTGGCGAAATCAGCCCAGTTTGGAGAAGTCGGGCACCCGCTTCTGGGTGAAGGCCATGAACGCCTCCATCGCCTCGGGGCTGCGCATCTGCGAGCCGAAGGCCTCGGCCTCGCGCTGCATCACCGCCCACAGCACCTCGGCGTCGCGCATCAGGGCCTTGGTCTTGCGGATGGAGTTGGGCGCGCGCGCCGCCAGCCTGGCCGCCAGATCGGCCGCCGTCGCCTCGACCTGATCGGCCGGAACCGCGCGGTTGGCCAGCCCCCAGGCCAGGGCGGTGCGGCCGTCGATCGCCTCGCCCAGGGCGAACAGCTCGAACGCCCGCCGATGACCGATAGTGGCCGCCAGCAGCAGGGAGGACGCCGCCTCGGGCGCCAGGGCCAGGTTGACGAAGGGCACGGACAGAAGGGCGTCCTCGGCCACCACCACCATGTCGCAATGCAGCAGCAGGGTCAGGCCGATGCCCACGGCCCGGCCGCGCACCGCCGCCACCGCCGGCTTGTCCAGATCGGCCAGGGCCTTGAGGAAGCGGAACACGCCCATCTGGACCAGGTCGCCCGTCGTCTGGCCGATGGCGATGAAGTCGGCGATATCGTTGCCCGCCGAGAAGGCGTCGCCCTCGCTGCGGAACAGGATGACGCGCACGGCGTCGTGGGTCCGCGCCCGCTCCGTCGCATCGGCCAGGGCCGAATACATGGCCTGGGTGATGGCGTTCTTCTTGTCCGCCCGGTCGAAGACGACCGTCAGGACGCCGCCGTCCAGATGGGTCCGAATATGCTCGCTCATGCGCCTGTCTCCCAAAGGCTCCACCAGTCCACGCCGTCCCCGTCCCGCGCGCGGCGGACCCGTCCCTGGCGTTCCAGATAGTTGAGGTGCGCCAGCGCCTCGCCGGTCGCCATGCCCAGCACGGCGTCCCCGACCGGGCGGGCGAACAGGGCGCCGAAAACGTCGACGGCGCGACACGGCGTCCGCAGCGTCTTTTCCAGCCGTTTCAGCGCCACCTCATGGCCGCGCAGCAGGGCCTCCAGCCGCGTCGTCACGCCGTAGAAGGGCTCGCCATGCGACGGCAGCACCAGCAGATCGCCCGGCAGGCGCGCCTTCAAATCCTCCAGCGAACGCAGCCAGTCGCCCAGGGGATCGGCGTCCGGCTCGGTCGGCCAGATGGAAACGTTCGAGGAGATGCGCGGCAGGATCTGGTCGCCGGCGATGAAGACGCCGTCCGTCTCGCGCCACAGGCAGACATGCTCGGGGCTGTGGCCTTCGCCGACCACCACCCGCCAGGCCTCGCCCCCGAGAGTCAGGACATCGTTCTCGGCAAGCCGCCGATACTCGCGCGGGAAGGCCTCCACCGCGCGGCCGAAACCGCCGTAGCCGCTGCGCCAACGGCCGATCTGTTCATCCGTCCAACCGGCGGCGCGGTAGAAGGCCTCGGCCCCCGCCGGCGGCCCCAGGGCCTCGTCAGCGAGCAGAATCCGCGTCGTGACGAACTCCAGCCGCGACATCAGCATGGGCGCGCCGAAGCGCTCCGCCAGCCAGCCGGCCAGGCCCACGTGGTCCGGGTGCATGTGGGTGCAGATCACCTGCGTCACCGGGCGGCCGCCCAAGGGACCGGCCAGGGCCGCCTCCCACCCCGCCTTGGCCGCCGCGGTCGACAGGCCCGTGTCGATGAGGGCCCAGCCCTCGCCGTCCTCGACCGCATAGACGTTGATGTGGTTCAGCGCCAAGGGCAGCGGCAGACGCAGCCACAGCACGCCGGGCGCGACGGACACGGCCTCGCCGACCGAGGGAACGGCCCTGAACGGATAGGTCAGTCCGCGTTCCACGCGGCTCCCTGCGAAAGCATCACCGTCGGCCAAGTCCGTCTCCAATTGCAACTATCGTTGTAAGGAGGTTTTCGGGCCACGTCCATTCTTGACCCGGGACGTCGCGGCCTTCAGGGATGTTCAACCTGTTCAAAGGAGCGCCTTCGTGTCTCGTAATGCTCGCACCCTCGTCGCCCTGACCGCGGCGGTCCTCATCTCGGGCTTGACCTCGCCCGCTTTCGCCCAACAAGCGCCTCAAGACTCGGAGCACCCGCAGGTCACCGAGGCCCAAAACCGCACCGCGCGCAACCGCCAACGCCAGTCCCGCCAGGCTCAGCCCAAGCCGCCCAGCGCCGAAGAGATTCAAGCGGCCGCCCAGGGCGTCCTGACCGCGACCAACACCAACTGCAGCATCACCGAAGCCAAGCTTCTGGGCCAATCGGCCGCCAAGGAGTCGCTGTACGAAGTCTCGTGCGCGTCCGGCCCCGGCTATCTGCTGCTGACCTCCACCCCGCCGCAGGCGACCGACTGCCTGGTGCTGGCCGCCTCGGCCCAGCAGGTGCGCGCTCGTGACCCGGAGGCCGACGTCGGCTCCCAGTGCACCCTGCCCGCCAATGACAACGCCATGGCCGTGTTCACCGCCTTCGCCAAGGAAGCCGGCCTCGCCTGCACGGTGGATCAGGGCGCCATCATCGGCAGCAAGCCGGGCGGCGCCGTGGTCTATGAAATCGGCTGCGCCGGCGTCGACGGCGCCCAGATCAACAAGGCCGCCGGCGGCTGGGAGATCGCCTCCTGCCTCGAACTGGCCTCGGCCAACGCGACCTGCCGCTTCACCACGCCCCAGGAACAGGCCGCCACCCTGAAGCGCTGGCTGGCCGGCTCGGAAGCTGCCGGCTGCGACGTGGCTCAGGCCCGCTACATGGGCAAGAACGCCAACGGCGCCTTCTATGAGGTCGCCTGCCAGGGCGCCGAGGGCTTCATCACCCGCCTGAATGCCGAACACGCCGTGCAGCAGATCTACCCCTGCGCCACCGCCCAGCAGATCGGCGGCGGCTGCAAGCTGACCGCGGCCGCTCCGGCCGCGACCGAGCCGAACAGCTGATCCTCGGCCCAGGCTGACCTTCAGACGCCGTCGGAGCGATCCGGCGGCGTCTTTGTTTTGCGCGGCCCTCTTCCCGTTCGGCGCGGCTCACCTTAGCCTTGCGTCCCATGCGCATCGCCACCTGGAACGTGAACTCGGTCAACGCCCGCCTGCCCACGGTGCTGGAGTGGATTCAGGCCGCCAACCCCGACGTCGCCTGCTTCCAGGAAATCAAATGCCTGGACGAGAAGTTCCCGCGCGAGGCGTTCGAGGACCTCGGCTACAACGTCGAGACCTACGGCCAGAAGAGCTACAACGGCGTCGCCCTGCTCTCGAAATATCCGCTGTCGGACGTGCGGCGCGGCCTGCCCGGCGATGATGGGGACGAACAGGCCCGCTATCTCGAGGCCCTGATCGAGGCGCCCCGCCCGATCCGCGTCGCCTCCATCTACCTGCCCAACGGCAACCCGATCGGCACCGAGAAGTTCGCCTACAAGCTGGCCTGGTTCCAGCGGCTGCACAACCACGCGCGCGAGCTGCTGGCGCTGGAGGAGCCGCTGGCCCTGTGCGGCGACTACAACGTCATCCCCGAGGCCGAGGACGCCAAGAACCCCGCCGCCTGGGCCGACGACGCCCTGTTTCAGGTCGAGAGCCGCGAGGCCTTCCGCGCCCTGAAATGGCTGGGCCTGGCCGATTCCCATGAACTGGGCAGCGAGCCCGCCGGCACCTTCACCTTCTGGGACTATCAGGCGGGGGCCTGGCGGCGGGACCACGGCATCCGCATCGACTTCGCCCTGCTGTCGCCCCAGGCGGCCGACCGCTTCCGGGCCATCGAGACGCACCGCGAGGCCCGCGACATGGACAAGCCCAGCGATCACGTCCCGGTCGTGGTCGAGCTGGATCTGGGGGCCTGATCCATGGGGGAGACGTTCAGGGCCATTCTGCTGATCGCCCTGATCGCCGCCTTCCTGACCACCGGCGCCCTGTTGCTGTCCTGGTGGATGGAGTCGGAGCGGCGGCTGCGGCGAGCGATGAAGAAGGCGCTGGGCGCGCCCGCCGACACCCTGGCCCTGTCCGCGTCCGAGGGCCGGGCGGCGGGTCTGGACCTCGACGGCGGTCAGTTGGCCGTTCTGTGGAACCGCGGCGGCCTGGGCCTGATCTATGCCTTCGAGGAGGTGCTGGGCGGCGAGATCATCGTCGACGGCCATGTGATCGCCCGCGTCCTGCGCGGCCAGTTGCGCAAGGAGATCGACCTGGACGCCCCCGACGCGGAACTGGTGGTGCTAAGGCTGATGTTCAGCGACCCGCACAACCCCGAATTCGAGGTCGCCCTGTGGAACGGGTCGCGCACGGCGCCCGCTTCCGAGGTCGAGACGGCGACCGGCACGCGGTCCCCCGGCGAAGGCCTGCGTCTGGGGCGCCGCTGGTTGTCGCATGTCGAAGCCTTGATGCAACGCTGATCGCCCTTCACGGCTTGAGTATGGACGGCTAGAAGCCCCCGTTCCTGTTCTTTCGCTTCCTTTCTTCAGGAGCCCCCGTGGCCCGCCTTTTCGACGCCTACATCATCGCCAACTGGACCGCCGCCGAGGGCAAGAAGCTGGGCGAACAGACCCTGTGGGTCGGCGTCGCCAAGCGCGACGTGCGCTTCCGCCTCTATGCCGAGACCCACAACGTCGCCACGCGCGCCGAGGGCGAGAAGCTGATCGCCGACCTGCTGGCCGAGCACCGCAAGCGGGGCGACCGCGTTCTGGTCGGCTTCGACTTCGACTTCGGCTTCCCGGCCGGCACGGCCGCGCGGCTGAAGCTGGACGGCCGCCCGTGGGACGCCATGGGCAAGTTCCTGGCCGCCAACATCGTCGACAAGGCCGACAATTCGAACAACCGCTATCAGGTCGCGGCCAAGATGAACCGCCTGATGACGGACGAGCCCTGGCCCTTCTGGGGCGCGCCCGCCAGCCAGGCCCAGCGCTGGCTGACCACGACCAAGCCGCCCGAAGGCGCCGGCGCCGACATCCCCGAATTCCGCGCCACGGAACTGGCCGCGCGCAAGGACAAACTGCCGCCCAAGAGCGTCTGGCAGATGCACGGCGCGGGCGCCATCGGCGGCCTGACCCTGGTCGGCGTGCCCATGCTGCGTCGCCTGCTGGATACGCTGGGCGCGTCGGCGGCGGTCTGGCCGTTCGGCACCGGCTGGCGCGAGCTGACCGAGGCCGACATCGAGCCCCTGTCGGCCGTTGTGGTCGAGGTCTGGCCGCTGATGTTCGAGGCCAAGCGCGCCGTGAACGCCGAAGGCGTCAAGGAATACAAGACGCAGGCCCAGGTCCGCGCCGCCGCCGAAGCCTTCGCCCGCATGGACGACGCGGGAACCTTGCAGAAGGCCTTTGCGCCGCCTGCGGGAGCCACGGCGGAGCTGGTGGAGCAGGTCGAGGGCGAAGAAGGCTGGATTCTGGGCGTCTGAGCCTTCTCGCCTTATGGGAGAAGGTGGCAGGCGGAGCCTGACGGATGAGGGGTGGCGCTGGCCTGACATCCCGCCCCCTTCATCCGCTGTTGCAAGACCCCTCATCCGAGCGCCTCCGGCGCCCACCTTCTCCCACAAGGGGAGAAGGAAAGACTCAGCCGATCAGCACCCGCGCCGCGGCGCGGGCCTCGTCGGTGATCTCGGCCCCCGACAGCATCCGGGCGATCTCTTCCTGACGCGGGCCAGGCTCCAGCACGTCGATGGAGGTGCGGGTGCGGCCCTCCACGTCGGCCTTGCGAACCTTCCAGTGCGCGTGGCCGCGCGCGGCGACCTGGGGGCTGTGGGTCACGACCAGGACCTGAGCCCCGCGCGACAGGCGTTGCAGGCGCCCGCCGACGGCTTCGGCCACGGCGCCGCCGACGCCCTGATCCACTTCGTCGAAGATCATGACCGGCTGGCGCTGATCCTCGCGGCTGGCCAGGGCCGCCTTCATGGCCAGGGCGAACCGCGCCAGTTCGCCGCCCGAGGCCACCGTGTCCAGCGGCCCGAAGGCGGTTCCGGCGTTGGTGGCGACCTCGAAGCGAATCGTCTCGACGCCCAACGGACCGCGACGCCCCTCGATCGGCTCCAGCGTCACGCGGAAGCGGGCTCGCTCCAGCTTCAGCGGACCGAGCTCGTCCATGACGGCGGCGACCAGGCGGTCCCCCGCCGCCTCGCGCGCCGAGGTCAGCAGCAGGGCGGCGACGTCATAGGCCTCGATGGCGGCGGCGACGTCGCGGCGGGCCTTGGTCAGGGCCTCCTCCCCGTCCTCGATCAGGCGCAACTGTTCGCGCAGGCGCACCCGCAGGGCCGGCAGGGCGTCGACCGTGGTGTTCAGCTTGCGGGCGGCGGCGCGCAGGGCGAACAGTCGCTCCTCCGCCTTGTCCAGTCGGCCGGGCTCGAAGTCGAAGGCGTCGGCGGCGGCGTCGACGGCGGCCACGGCCTCGGTCGCCTCGACCAGGGCGCGGTCGACCGCCTCGGCCGCCAGGCCCAGTTTCACGATGACGGGGTTGTCGCCCTCGGCCCCCGCCTGCGCCGCGCGCTGGCGCGCGTGCTCCACGGCGCGCAGGGCCGAGGCCAGGCGCTGGCTCAGCTTGTCCCCGCCCAGCAGGTTGCGCGCATCGGCCAGGTCGGCGACCGCCTTTTCCGCCGCCCCCAGCATGGCGCGTTCGCCCGCCAGGTCGACTTCCTCGTCCGGCTGGGGATCAAGGTCGTCCAGGTCGGCCAGGGTGAGGATGATTTCTTCCTGGCGTGCGGCGGCCTCGGCGGCGGAGGCTTCCAACTCGTCCAGTCGGGTCTGCGCGGCCTTCAGCCGGTCGGCGGCGTCGGCGACGCCTCCCAGCTGGGGCTGAAGCCCGCCGTAGTTGTCGAGCAGGGCGCGGTGGGTCTTCCAGTCCAGCAGGCCGACGGTCTCGTGCTGGCCGTGCACCTCGACCAGCAGGGCGCCGATCTCGCGCAGGGCCGTCACGCCGGCGGGCTGGTCGTTGACATAGGCGCGGCTGCGGCCGTCGGCCGAGACGACGCGGCGCAGGATCAGTTCCTCGCCCGGCGCGACCTCAAAGCCGCGCTCGGACAACAGGACGATCAGGGCCTCGTCGTCAGGCGCGGTGAAGACGGCGGTGGCCGAGGCCTGCTTGGCCCCTGCCCGCACTAGACCGGCGTCGGAGCGCGCGCCCAGGGCCAGGCCCAGGGCGTCGAGAATGATGGACTTGCCGGCGCCGGTCTCGCCCGTCAGCACGGTCAGGCCGTCCTCGACCTCCAGGTCGAGGGCGTCGACGAGGACGACGTCGCGGATCGAGAGGGTGGTCAGCATGGGCGATCTGATTCGAGGTTTCGCCGCATCCTAGACAGAAACGGAACGGGAACGCAGCGTCTTAATCGCCATGCCCCCTTCCCTTTTCGACAGGATCAGGCGCCGCCGGGGATCAGGCGCTGCAGCCAGGATTCACGCTTGCCCTGCGGCGCGACGTCGGGGCGCTGGCCGCGCTCGGTCAGCAGGGCGTAGGCTTCGGCGTACCAGGGGCTGCCCGGGAAGTTGTAGCCCAGAACGGCGGCGTTGCGCGTCGCCTCCTCGGTCAGGCCCAGGCTCAGGTTGACCTCGACCAGGCGATACAGGGCCTCGGGCGTGTGCGAGGTGCGCTGGAAATCGGGGTTGTTGATGACCGCCTTGTAGCGGTTCAGGGCGCCCAGCGGCTGGTTGGCGCGCTGATAGAAGCGGCCCACGGCCATCTCCTTGCCCGCCAGCTGGTCGTTGACCATGTCGATCTTGACCCGCGCGTCGGTGGCGTAGGACGAGCCCGGATAGCGGCGCACCACGTCGCGCAGGCCCGCCAGGGCGGCCTCGGCGTAGCCCTGGTCGCGGCCCACGTCGACGATCTGCTCGAAGTTGCAGACGGCCTTCATGTAGAAGGCGTAGCCCGCCGAAGGATTGCCGGGGAACAGGGCGATGAAGCGGTCGGCCGCGGCGATCGCGTCCTGATAGTTGTTGTTCTGATAGTAGGCGTAAACCTGCATCAGGATCGCGCGGCGGGCCCACTCCGAATAGGGGTGCTGACGCTCCACCTCCTGGAAGTAGTCGACGGCATCCATCCAGCGCTTGGACTGCAGGCGCTGATAGCCGGTGTTGTAGAGAGCCTCGACCGGACGCTCTTCATAGGCCAGGCGCGTGCGGGGCTTGGTCCCCGAGCAGGCGGCGACCGACAGGGCCGCGACCACGGCGGCCAGCACGACCAGGCCGGAACGAGACTTCGAAGCGAGCAAGGGCGACCTCATCAAGATGCCTTCGGGACGCGGACACGCGACACGCGCCCTCGGTAGCAGGTTGTGTTCTCTATAACAGCGCCCGCGTCCAAGCCAATCCGCCGAAATCGATGATCGAACCGGAACACGGCTGGACGCCGCATCGTTCGCCGCCTAGAGAGCGCGTCCAGAAACGCATCCGCAACTATTGGCGGAGCGATGACGGCGAAAGGATGACCGGTCAATGAAGCTGCTTGCTGGCAATTCGAACCGGAGCTTGGCCCAGGCCATCGCCACCCACCTGGACATGCCGCTGACCAAGGCCCAGGTGAAACGCTTCGCTGACAACGAGGTGTTCGCCGTCGTCGAGGAGAACGTCCGCGGCGAGGACGTCTTCATCATCCAGTCGACCTCCTATCCGGCCAACGACAACCTGATGGAGCTGCTGATCATGACCGACGCGCTGGTGCGCGCCTCGGCCAAGCGGATCACGGCCGTCATGCCCTATTTCGGCTACGCCCGTCAGGACCGGAAGACCGGCGGCCGCACGCCCATCTCGGCCAAGCTGGTGGCCAATCTGATCACCCGCGCGGGCGCCGACCGGGTGCTGACCATGGACCTGCACGCCGGTCAGATTCAGGGCTTCTTCGACATCCCGACCGATAACCTGGTCGCCACCCCCGTGCTGGCCCAGGACATCAAGGATCACTATCCGAAGGGCGACGACCTGATGATCGTCTCGCCCGACGTCGGCGGCGTGGTGCGCGCCCGCTCGCTGGCCAGCCGCCTGAACGCCGACCTGGCCATCGTCGACAAGCGCCGCCCCAAGGCCGGCGAGAGCGAGGTCATGAACATCATCGGCGACGTCGAAGGCCGCCGCTGCATCCTGTTCGACGACATCGTCGATTCGGGCGGCACCCTGGTGAACGCGGCCAAGGCCCTGATCGACCGCGGCGCGACCGAAGTGTCGGCCTACATCAGCCACGGCGTCCTGTCGGGCCCGGCGGTCAACCGCGTCGCCGACGGCCCGCTGAAGGAGCTGGTCATCACCGACTCCATCGAACAGCCTGACGAAGTTTTGAACTGCTCGAAGATCCGCCGCGTCTCCGTGGCGCCGCTGATGGGCGAGGCGATCCGGCGCATCGCCAACGAAGAGTCGGTCTCCAAGCTCTTCGATTAAGCGTCGGCTAACCATTCCCTTCGCGATATAAGGGCTCGAAGATCAGGGGGCGCGCATCCCGTGTCCCCTGTCGCTTTCAGTGCGTATCGCTTGCTCAAAGGGAAGACCGCCGATGTCCCAGGCCTTCTTGCGCCGCGGCCTGTCCGTCGCCGCCATCGCCGCCGCCGCCGTCCTGGCCAGCTGTTCGACGCCGCAGCCCGAGGCCCCGCCGCCCGCCCCGCCGCCCCCGCCGCCTCCGGCGCTGGCCCTGAACCAGAGCGTGGCCGAGGCGGCCTCGGTCTATGTCGCCTTCGTGCGCGAGGTCGGATCGATCCAGGCCGGCTTCCCCAACGCCGAATCCATCCAGGCCGCCCTGCGCAAGGGCGCGGCCGTCGAAGCCGGGCAACTGTCGCGCGGCATGATCGCCTACGGCGCCATCCTGGCCCTGCAGTCCCCCGAATACGTCGCGGGCGTGCGCCAGTTCGCCGCCGATCCCGCCCAGCGCCAGCAGATGGTGGCGCGAATCATCGCCGACCCGGCCTACGCCGCCACCCTGCCGGGCGCGGATTCGGCCGCCGGCCTGATCGTGTCGACCATGGGCAAGGACATCGCGGCCATCACCGCCATCGCCGAGGCGGTGGAAGGCGACGCCTACACCATTCAGGAACGCCGCGATCCGCGCCGCCGCTGGGCCGTCCAGCCCGTCGCCGACCGTGTGGGTCGACTGGAGGGCGCCAAGTCTCTGTCGGCGGTCCCGCGCCTGCCCTCCGCCGAGGACAGCGCCCGCCTGTTCGCCGCCGCCAACAGCGGCTCGGGCCTGAACCTGACGCCCGCCCAGCGCAGCGCTCCCTTCACGCCCGCGATCGCCAACTCCCTGGCCATCGCCGCCCTGGCCGCCCTGGGCGCCGCAGGCGACGACGCCAAGGCCAACACCGACGCGCTGACCAGCGAATCAAACAACGAATTCTGCTTCAACATGTCCAAGCTGATGCTGTTCCAGTGCCTGGCCGCGTCCAAGCCCAGCTACGAGGACATGTTCTGCGCCGGCCGCCACATCGCGCGCGACCTGGCCCAGTGCACGGCCCAGTACACCGGGCCGATGCCGACCCTTACGGCGGAGCTCCCGCCGCCGGGGCCGACCCCCATGGCGGCGGCGGCGGCTTCCGCGCCTCCCAAGGGCTGAGAACGATATACCGGGCGCGGCGGAGCCGGGGCGGTTGCGTCCGCCCCGCGTTCCGTGTAATAGCCCGCGCTCTTGAATTCGAAGGGTTCATGACCCCGCCGCGCGGGACCCGGTTCTGCGACGGCGTTTACTTGTATTGAAGGCGAGCCCGATGGCCGAGATCATTCTGAACGTTGACTTGCGCGAAAACGTGGGCACCGGCGGCGCCCGCGCCGCGCGCCGCGACGGCGCCGTGCCCGGCGTGCTGTACGGCGGCGACAAGGCCCCGGTGGCCCTCTCCGTGAACGAGCGCGAGTTCCGCAAGTCGCTCTACACGGGCAAGCTGATCGGTCACCTGGTGACCCTGAAGTACGGCAATGAGACCCAGCCGGTCATCGCCAAGGACATCCAGTTCGATCCGGTCACCGACCGCCCGCTGCACTTCGACCTGATGCGCGTCGGCGCCAAGGAAGAGATCAAGATCGAAATTCCGGTCGCCTTCGTCAACGCTGACGAAGCTCCCTACACCCGTCAGGGCGGGATGCTGGAAGTCGTTCGCCACACCGTCGAGATCCTGGTCCGCGCCGACCGCATCCCGTCCGAGCTGATCGTCGACCTGAAGGGCCGCGAGATCGGCGAGAACATCCGCATCTCGGACATCCAGCTGCCGGAAGGCGCCACGCCGGTCATCACCGACCGCGACTTCATGATCGCCGCGATCAAGAACTCGGCCGCCTCGCAGTCCGACGCCGGCGACACGACGGCTGAAGCTGAATAAGCTTCCTTTCCCGTCGAAGATTTCAGCCCCGCCTGGTTCGCCCGGCGGGGCTTTTCTTTGCCCGAAGCACGGGGCATGAGGGCCGTATGATCATCATCGCCGGGCTGGGCAATCCGGGGCCCAAATACGAAAAGAACCGCCACAACATCGGCTTCATGGCCGTGGACGAGATCGCCAGCCGCTGGCGCTTCGGCCCGTCGCGCGCCAAGTTCCAGTCGATCGTCGCCGACGGCGAGATCGAGGGGACCAAGGTCCTGCTGATGAAGCCCCAGACCTATATGAACGAGAGCGGCCGGGCCGTGGGCGAGGCGGCGCGTTTCTACAAGGTGAAGCCCGAGCACGTCATCGTCTTCCACGACGAGATCGACCTGGCTCCGGGCCGCTTCCGCATGAAGAAGGGCGGCGGCGCAGCGGGCCAGAACGGCGTGCGCAGCCTGATCAGCCACCTCGGCGCCGACTTCCGCCGCGCCCGCATGGGCATCGGCCACCCTGGCGAGCCGCAGCTGGTCCACGCCCACGTCCTGGGCGACTTCCACAAGGCCGACAAGCCCTGGCTGGACGCCCTGCTGCAGGCCTGCGCCGACGCCCTCCCCTTCGCCGTGGCGGGCGACGACGAACGCTATCAGGGCGAGGTCATGCGCCTGGCCCCCGCGCCGAAGTTCAGCCCGAGGCAGGCGGCCAGAGGCGACTGACCCTCTCCCATCGGGAGAGGGTTGATCAATCCGTCGTCGTCCAGGCGGCCTTCAGCGTCGCCGCGCCGTTGGCGGGCACGGTCAGCGTCCAGACCGGATAGCCGGTGTCGTCCACCCGACTGCGCACCGACTGGCTGCGGATACGAAAGCCGCGCTGCATGGCGGCGTTGGCGACCAGTTCCACAGTGACCGCCTCGGAGCGGGCGTTGGTGACCGTGGTCTCGATTTCGGAACGCTGCGTCGTCACCGCCCCCCGTCGGGAACTCTCGCTCTTCACCAGCCGCGTCTGCACCTGAACATCCGGCGACTGACCGAAGTTCAGCCGCACCGGCAGGCCCACGCCCTTGTCCTCGAATCGGTCCTGACCGGCCAGCAGCACGCCGCCCGCGCCATCCGGCTGCATCACCGCCACCGAGCCGCCCGGCAGGGCCACGCCGAGCCCCGCGCGCTCCTCGTTGCGCAGCTTCATGACGATGGCCGTGGGCTGCGTCTCCTCGTCTGCGTTCAGCACTCCGGCGCGATAGACGCGCTCATAAGCCACGCCCTCGCGCTCCAGAAAGCGCACCTGTTTAGTCTGGCGCGCCGCGACGGTCGTCGGTTCGGGCAGGGTATAAATCTTGTAGTCGCCCAGTTCACCTTGCCGGGCGATCCGACTGCCGGTGACGACGATGTCCTCGACCGCCGAACGCATGGCCATACGAGCGGGAGCAGGCATTCCCGGTACGATCACGGGCGGACCGTTGTATTCGACGCGATCCTGTTTGTAAGCCGGTTCGAGCCCGCTGCCGAGGGTCGTCGTCCCCTGCGGCCAGCATTCGTTCTGCTGATAGCGGACCATCGGCTCGACCGGCGTGGTGCCCGCATCCTTCCGCAGCGTCCCGGCCACCACCTGGACCGGGGCGTCGGGGAAGCCGGTGCCGCCGAAGTTGGCCAGCGTCACCCAACCAGTCAGATCCAGCGTGCCGTCCGTCGGGTCCAGCCGCGCCACATAGTCGGCCGACCACTGCAGCCCCGTGGTCAGATAGGCCAGCGTCACCTTGTGCCGCCCCGCCCGCTCGGCGCGCGTCCGCACCGACAGCACCGGCTGGTCGCCCAACCCCTCGGGGATGCGGTCGAAAACGACCCGCTCGGTCTGGCCCGAGCAGTCCAGCGCCTCGAACCGGCCGTCGATCTCCAGCACCGTGCCTTGCGCGCCCGCGCGGATCACGGCGGGCTTTTCGACCTGTTCGCCGGTCGCGGGGTTGGTGCGGACGACGCGCACCACCTCGCCGACGGACTTCTCCATCAGGCTGGCGGGCGACAGCAGGTCGAAGTCGGCGTTGCGCTCGACCACATGGGCCGGCAGGCCCTCCAGCACCGCGCTCTGCGGCACGACGCCGGTAGCCAGGCCGCGAAAGCGGATGATCCCCTCGCCCGCCGGAAGATCGACCGTGCGCGTCTCGACGATCAGGGCCAGGCCCTGCCGGTCCAGCCGATTCCATGGCTGACGCGACTGCGCCATCAGGGCGACCGTATCGACCGGCTGGTCGCGATAGATCACCACCGTCGCTGTGTCCGGCCGCGCGGACACGCTCTCGGTCTGCGCCCAGGCGGCGGGCGCCAGCAACGTCAGGGCCGTGGTGATCGCCAGCAGGCGGCGCATGGATCAGCCGCCCGTGGTGATGGTCGCGGTCAGCTTGGTCTCGCCGTTGGCGGGCACCGGCACGCGCCAGACGACGGTGCGCGCGTCGCGCATCTCGCCCGTGATGCTCTGATCCGACAGTTCGGTGTCGCGGCCCAGACCGCGCTGGCGCACCTCGACCATCACCGGCTCGGGCCGGGCGTTGCGAACGGTGTATTCCATCGCATAGCGGGTGCGGAAATAGTCGACCAGGCGCTTGGACACCCGCTCGGACGAGACCAGGCGCGGCTGCACCGTCACGTCGAAGGCGTCGCCCGTCGTCACCACGATCTCGGACCCGGCGGGCGAGTGGTCGACCTGGCTTTCGCCGATGAAGCGCGGCTCGCCCGCCTCGTCCTTCACATAGACGCGGATCACCCCGGCCGGCAGGGCGCGCGCGGCGGCGCCCGAGCCGTTGGCGAAGATGACCCCGACCTCGGCGGCGATCGGCTCCTCGGCGGTGGAGAACCCGTTGAAGACGTTCAGGTAGCGCTTGGTCGCCGGCACGCCCGCCGCGTCGATCAGGCCGACCTGCTTGGTCTGGTTGTTGGCGACGGTGACAGCCTCCGGCAGCGGATAGACATAGACGTCGGCCAGGGCGCCCTGCCCGCCCGTCTGCGTGCCGTTTCCGCGCGTCGGACGCGGCGGCTGGCCATAGCGGGGGTTGTAGCCGCCCTGGTTGACCAGGTTGACGTCGCCCGCCACCACCCGCGTCTGGGCGTTGCTGAAGGTCGCGCCGGAGTTGTTGGTGATCGTCACCCAGCCGGTCAGGTCCAGCTTGCCCGCCTTCTCGTCGAACCGGGCGACATAGTCCGCCTTCCACGCCAGGCCGGTGGTCAGGTAGCTGAGCGTTGTCTCGCGCCGCCCCGCGCCCTCGGCGTCCAGGGTGACGCTGAGCGTCGGGCGCGGGCGCAGGTTCTGCGGCACCCGGTCGAAGATGACGCGCGTGGGCACGCCGTCGTCGCGCAGCACCTCGATGCGGTTGCCGATCTGCAGCACCACGCCCTGATTCGCCGCGAGGACGCGGGCGCGCTCGGTCTCTTGCGCGCCCGAGCCGGGGTTGGTGCGGACGATGCCGATCTCGTTGCCGACGGCGCTTTCCATCAGCTTGCCCGGCGTCAGCAGGTCATAGTCGAAGTTCTGTTCCACCACCGACAGGCCGCGCCCGGACAGGCCGACCGTCTCGGGCCGGATGCTGGCGGACACGCCCGGAAACTCCTGACGCGAGCGCCCGGCGGGCACGTTCAGGGTCCGCACGTCCTCCACCAGGGCGATGTTCTGGTTGTAGACGGTCAGGGAGACGCGGTCGGGACCGCCCGGCCCCTCCTCCACCTGTTGCGCCGCTGCCTGAGAAAGACTGGGGGACGCGGCCAGCAGCATGGCGACGGCGAAGGGTCCGAGGGCGCGGATCATGAAGGGCCTCCTTGGCGGTCCGACGGCCACGCTGGCACGGAGAAACGGCCGTTGTCGAGGGCGCGCGGCGTCCGGTCGCCCCTGTCGCGTCTGGCTTCCCCGCATGGGAAGGTTTAAGCCCGACCGCGTGACCCGATCCCAGAGCGAAAACTGGTCGATGACGCGCTCGCTGGCCTTCCTGGCCGCGACGTTCGCCATCGTGATCGGCAGCCTGATGCCCTTCGCGGCCATGGCAGCGGCCCAGCCGGGCCAGCCCATCGTCATCTGCTCGGCCGAGGGGCTGCAGACCATCCAGACGGGCGGACTGGACGGGCCGATCAAGCAACAGGTCGGGGCCAAATGCGCCGCCTGCGTCATGCCCCTGCTGGCGGCCCTGCCCGCCCCGGCGCCCCCGCAACCGGCGCCGGTCCTGCGTCTCGCCGAGGCGGTGGTCTACGCGCCCTTCGTCGCCGCGCCCCCGCCGCCCGCCCGGGCGCCGCCGCGCCCGCCGTCCCGCGCTCCGCCCCACGCCTGAAACCAGAACCTTCGCCTCGTCGCGCGCGTCCAATGACGACGCCCGAGGCCGCACCTCTGTTTTCAGGATTCCAGTCTCATGTCCCTCAAGACCCATGCGGCGCCGTGCGCGCTGCTGATCGGCGCCTGTCTGGCGCCCGCCTCCGCCCAAGCCGCTGATCTGGCGGCCGACCTCGCGGCGGTTGAAGACCCCGTCACCGTCGTCGACAGCATCATCGTCACCGGCCGCCGCCACGCCGAGGATCCGGCCGTGGTGGCCGAGGCCCGCGACCGCCTCAGCCGCACCCCCGGCGCCGTGGCCGTCGTCTCGGCCGAAAGCTATGCCGACCGCTTCGCCCAGGGCTTTTCCGACACCCTGCGCAACGTCCCCGGCGTCCTGGCGCAGAAGCGCTATGGCGAGGAAAGCCGCCTCTCCATCCGCGGCTCGGGCATCGCCCAGGGCTTTCACCAGCGCGGCGTCCTGCTGGCCCAGGACGGCGTGCCCTTCGCCGACGCCGACGGCTTTTCCGACTTCCAGGGCGTGGACGCGCTGAGCGCCCGTTATGTCGAGGTGTGGAAGGGATCGAACACCCTGCGCTTCGGCGGGGCGCAGTTGGGCGGGGCGATCAACCTGGTCACGCCGACCGGCCGCACGGCGCGCCAGCGCGCCCTGATGCAGGTCGAGGGCGGCAGTTACGGCTTCCTGCGCGGCCACGCCGCCGTGGCCGGGACGCATGGCGACTGGGACCTCTACGCCGCCGCCACGGCGATGCAGGGCGACGGCTGGCGGGACCACAGCGAGCAGTCGCAGGGGCGTCTGACCGTCAACGCAGGCCGTTCGTTCGGCGAAGACCGCGAGGTGCGCCTGATCGCCCAGGCGGCGGACATCAAGCAGGACCTGCCCGGCCCCCTGACGCTGAAACAGGCGCTGGAGACTCCGCGCATGGCCTCGACCAGCGCCCTGTCCGGCGACCAGGCGCGCGATCTGACGGTCAAACGGCTGACGCTTCAGACCCGCTGGCGCTTCGACGAGTCGACCCTGTTCGAGGGCGCCGTCTGGGGCTGGGAGAAGTCGCTCTACCATCCGATCTTCCAGGTGATGGACCAGGACAGCGCCACGCGTGGCGCCTTCGGCCGCATCGACTGGACCGGCCAGGTCGGGGGCCTGCGCGCCGACGCCTTCTACGGCTTCTCCTGGCGCGACGGAGCAATCGACGCCCTGCGCTATGTGAACCTGGCGGGGCTGCGCGGCGCCAAGACCGCCGATGCGCGGCAGGAGGCGTCGGGCCTCGACGTCTTCGCCGAGGGACGGCTGTTCGTCACCGACCGACTGGCCCTGGTCGCGGGCGGGTCGTGGGGCCGAGCGACGCGCGACTACGCCGACCGCCTGACCCCGGCGAACGACGACAGCGTCGACTACGACTGGTTCTCGCCGCGCCTGGGCCTGCTGTGGGAGGCGGAAGACGGCGCCCAGGTCTTCGCCAACCTGACCCGCTCGGTCGAGCCGCCGACCTATGGCGCCCTGGTGCAGGCGCCGCTGACCGGCTTCGCCCCGGTTCGGGTTCAGGACGCCTGGACCGCCGAGATCGGCACGCGCGGGCGACGCGGCCCCCTGGCCTGGGACCTGACCGCCTATCGCAGCGAGATCGACGGCGAGATGCTGAATTTCATCACCGGCCCCGATATCCCGGCCGCGACCTTCAACGCCGACAAGACCCTCCATCAGGGGATCGAGGCCGGGCTGGACTGGACCCTGCCGATCGAGCTGGCGGGCGGCTCCCTGATGCTGCGTCAGGTCTATAACTGGAGCGACTTCCGTTTCGACGGCGATGCGCGCTGGGGCGACAACCGCCTGCCGGTCGTGCCTGAGCACCAGTACCGGGCCGAACTGACCTGGCGCCATCCCTCGGGTGTCTTCCTCACCCCGTCGGTCAAGTGGCGGATTTCGAGCCCCTTCGTCGACTACGCCAACACCCTGCAGGCGCCGGACTATGCGGTGCTGGGCCTGACCGGCAGCTTCAACGTCGGGGCGAACACCTCAGTCTATGTCGATGCACGCAACCTGACGGATGAGCGTTACGTCGGCGAGTTCTCGGCGGTGACCGACGCCCGAACGGCGTCCACGGCCGTCTTCTTCCCCGGCGAGGGCCGTTCGGTCTTCGTCGGCCTGCGGCTGGCCTATTGAGAAGGATCGGATCCATGACCCTTAGCCCCCTGATGACGGCCCTGGCGGCCGCCGCCCTGCTGCCGTCGGCCGCCTCGGCGCACATCGGCCTGACCCAGCGCCAGGGCGAGGCGGGCGCCTATCACGGCGCCTTCTCCCGCGTCGGCCACGGCTGGGGCGAGGCGGCGACCACGGCGTTCACCGTCCGCCTGCCCGACGCCGTTCCCGCCGTTCGGCCCCAGCCCAAGCCGGGCTGGACGATCACCGTCGAGCGCGAGCCGCTGGACCCGCCCATGATGCAGAACGGGCGGCCGCTGACCGAGCGCATCCGTTCCGTCACCTGGAACGGCGGCCCCCTGGCGGCCGATCAGTTCGACGACTTCGGCCTGCTGATGCCGCTGCCGTCCACGCCGGGCGACCTCGCCTTCACGGCCGTGCAGACCTGCGGCGCCGAGAGCGTGGCCTGGGACGGCGCCGACGCGGCCCATCCGCAACCCATCCTGACCGTGGCGCCCGCCGCGCCGACGGTCCATCATCACCAATGAGCCCTCTGGAGACCCCAAGCATGAAGACTGTTTCCGCCGCCCTGCCCCAGCCCCTGCTGCTGGCCGCCGCCGCCCTGGCCCTGACCGCCTGCGGTCAGCCGACGGAGAAGGCGGTCGACGCCGCCGCCGTCGCTCCGGGGACCGTCCAGGCGGCCGACGCCTGGTGCCGTCCGACGCCCAAGGGCGCCAAGGTCGGCGGCTGCTACCTGACCCTGACGGCGGGGTCGGATGATCGGCTGGTCAGCGTCTCGACCGCCCTGGCCCAGTCGGCCGAGGTGCATGAGATGAAGACCGAGAACGGCGTGATGAGCATGGGCCACCTGCACGACGGCCTGGCCCTGCCCGCCGGAACCCCGGTCGAACTGAAGCCCGGCGGGAACCACATCATGCTGATGGGCCTGCGCGATCCGCTGGTCGACGGCGGCGTGGCGTCCTTCACCCTGACGTTCGAGAAGGCCGGGCCGATCAGCGTCCACGCGGCGGTGAAGCAGCCGCCGGTGGTGGATTCGGAGGAGTAGAACCCTCTCCCAATGGGAGAGGGCTTGAGCCTCCAAGAGCCGAAGGCGATTGGTAAAGGCGAAAGGGTGAGGGTTCGCGGTTGAAGGCGGCCAAAGGCCGTCATGCAACGGCTCACGCCGACTGAAAGGACAAGCCCCTCACCCTTTGGCTGCTTCGCGCCGCCCTTCGGGTCGCGCCAGAACGACGGCTCTGCCGCCGTGCGCTCAAGCCCTCTCCCGCCGGGAGAGGGTTCCCTGTCTGTCGCCCGCACCTGACAAACCGGACCGAACCGGCTAAAGGCACGCGCTCACGAGGAATACCATGGCTCTTAAAGTCGCGATCGTCGGCCTGCCCAACGTCGGCAAGTCCACCCTGTTCAACGCCCTGACCAAGACGGCGGCGGCCCAGGCCGCCAACTATCCGTTCTGCACCATCGAGCCGAACACCGGCGACGTGGCCGTGCCGGAAGAACGCCTGAACGCCTTGGCGGCCATCGCCGGGTCCAAGGAGATCATCCCCGCGCGGATCACCTTCGTCGACGTGGCCGGCCTGGTGCGCGGCGCGTCCAAGGGCGAGGGCCTGGGCAACCAGTTCCTGGCCAACATCCGCGACTGCGACGCCATCGCCTTCGTCGCCCGCTGCTTCGTCGACGACGACATCACCCACGTCGAGAACCGCATCGACCCCATCTCGGACCTCGAGATCATCGAGACCGAGCTGATGCTGGCCGACCTGGAGAGCCTGGAGCGCCGCCGCGTCCAGATCGAGAAGCGCGCCAAGGGCGGCGACAAGGAATCCCAGCTGAACCTCAAGCTGATCGACGCGGCCCTGGCGCAACTGCGCGACGGCAAGCCCGCGCGTCTGGCCGAGGTGTCCAAGGAAGACCGCAAGGCCTGGGACATGCTGCAACTGCTGACCGCCCTGCCCGCCCTCTACGTCGCCAACGTCGAGGAAGGCTCGGCGGCCGAGGGCAACGACCTGTCGGCCAAGGTCGCCGAGCGCGCCAAGGCGGACAACGCCCAGACCGTGGTCATCTCGGCCCAGATCGAGTCCGAGATCGCCGTGCTGGACGACGCCGAACAGGCCGAATTCCTGGACACCCTGGGTCTGACGGAGCCGGGCCTGAACCGCCTGATCCGCGGCGCCTACGACCTGCTGGGCCTGCAGACCTATTTCACCGTCGGGCCGAAGGAAGCGCGCGCCTGGACCATCCCCGTCGGCGCCACGGCCCCGCAGGCCGCGGGCGTGATCCACACCGACTTTGAAAAGGGCTTTATCCGCGCCGAAACCATCGCCTTCGACGACTACGTCACGCTGAAGGGCGAAGCCGGCGCCAAGGAAGCCGGCAAGATGCGCGCCGAGGGCAAGGCCTACGTCGTCAAGGACGGCGACGTCATGCACTTCCTGTTCAACAACTGACGCCTTCCTGCAGGGCGGTTAGAAAATCTGACCGCCCTCGCAGAAAAACTGAAATCCCATTTCACGGCGGGCTTTGCTAAGCCTCGGGATGAATCGGCGCGATCCGGCGCCGCTCCTCCCGGGGACAGCCATGAAGTTCGACACCCTCGCCGTGCACGCCGGCTATGCGCCGGATCCGACCACCCGGTCGGTGGCCGTGCCCATCTATCAGACCACCAGCTACGCCTTCGACGACACCCAGCACGGGGCGGACCTGTTCGACCTGAAGGTGGCGGGCAACATCTACACCCGCATCATGAACCCGACGTCCGACGTGCTGGAGCAGCGTCTGGCGGCGCTGGAAGGCGGCATAGCGGCCCTGACGGTGGCCTCGGGCCAAGCGGCGATCACCTACGCCATCCTGACCATCGCCGAGGCGGGCGACAACATCATCGCCACCTCGACCCTGTACGGCGGCACCTACAATCTGTTCGCCCACACCCTGCCCCAGTACGGGATCACGGTGCGCTTCATCGACGCCGCTGATCCGGCGGCCATCGCCGCCAACACGGATGAGCGCACCAAGGCGGTCTTCTGCGAGTCCATCGGCAACCCGTTGGGCAATGTCGTGGACTTCGGCGCCCTGGCCGACGCGGCCCACGCGCAAGGGTTGCCGCTGATCGTCGACAACACCGTGCCGACCCCCTACCTGACCCGCCCGATCGAGCATGGGGCGGACATCGTCATCCATTCCCTGACCAAATACATCGGCGGGCACGGCACCTCGATCGGCGGCGCCATCGTCGACAGCGGCAACTTCCCCTGGGCCGAGCACAAGGCGCGCTTCCGTCGTCTGAACGAGCCGGAGGTCAGCTACCACGGCGTCGTCTATACCGAGGCGCTGGGCCCGGCGGCCTTCATCGGCCGGGTGCGGACGGTGCTGCTGAGGAACACCGGCGCCGCCATCTCGCCGTTCAACAGCTTCCTGATCCTGCAGGGGCTGGAGACCCTGGCCCTGCGCATGGATCGCCACGTCGAGAACGCCACCGCCATCGCCCAGTGGCTGAAGGCCCACCCCAAGGTGGAATGGGTCAACTACGCCGGCCTGGAAGATCATCCCTCCAACCCGCTGATTCAGAAGTATTTCGGCGGCAAGGCGTCGGGCCTGCTGACCTTCGGCGTGAAGGGCGGGCGTGAGGCCGGCGCCCGCTTCCAGGACGCGGTCAAGCTGTTCACCCGCCTGGTCAACATCGGCGACGCCAAGTCGCTGGTCTGCCACCCGGCCTCGACCACCCACCGTCAGCTGTCGCCGGACGAGCTGAGGAAGGCGGGCGTGACCGAGGACACGGTGCGCCTGTCGGTCGGCATCGAGCACATCGACGACCTGATCGCCGACCTGGATCAAGCGCTGGCGGCGGTCTGAGGGTCAGTTCGCCAGACTGGTGCAGCGGATCAGCCGGACCGGCAGAGCCGTCCCCTGGTCCAGCCAGGTCAGGCGTAAGGTCTCCTCCGTGGCCTCGAAGCGCACGCGCTCGCGGCTGGAGGCGCCCTCGGCTTCACAATCAAGCACGGCGTCATAGCCCATGCCCCGCTCGTCGATGCTCACGATGGCGCAGCGGTTCTCATAGCCCCGCAATTCAGTGGTGGTGATCTCGATCGGCACGCGATCGCCGCGTGGATTGGCGCACCAGTCGGCCGCGGCGGCCCAACGCCCGATGAAGCTGGCCGCCCCCGCGCCGCGCATCAGGGGCTCCATGCCCGGCGGCCGGGGCGGCGGGGCCGCCGAGGTTCCCGGCCCCTGGACAGGGAGCGCCGGCTCGGTCGGCGGGTTGACGCGCTGAGGTCCGTCGCAGGCGGTCAGGGCCACCGTCAGGCCCGCGACGGACAAGATAGGATGAGGTTTCATCCGCGTTCCAACGTCCGAAAGGTTCGGGACGTTGCGCCTGCCCCCCGGGCGCCGGCAGGCTTCCCCAGCCCGGCCTCCGTTGAGACCCGGCTTATGACTGCACGCCTACTGCCGCGCGGCGTCGCTGCGGGCGCGGACCTGGCCGAACTCGGAGGTCGGCTTCCAGCTCGGCCAGTGGTCGCCGTTGGCCAGTTGCAAGCCCAGGCGATACAGCAGCGTCAGGTTCTCGACCGCCGAGCGCAGGTCCCAGTCGGCCGACCATTCGTCGCTGGCGCGGTGATAATCGGCCCCGAACTTGGCCTTCCACGCCGCCAGCCCCGCCTCGCGGCCGCCCTCTACCCAGTCCACCCCGTGCCACGGCATCAGGGCGGGCACGCCCGCGCGGGCGAAGGGGAAATGGTCGGAGCGATAGTAGAAGTTCTGCTCGGGCTGGCCGTCGTCGGAGACGTAGCGGCCCTGGGCGTCGGCCAGGGTCTGCAGGTCATCCTCAAGGCTGGTCTGGCCCTTGCCGAAGATGGCCACGTCGCGCGTCGGCCCGCTGAGGGGCAGCATGTCGATGTTGATATCGGCCACGGTCATCTCCAGCGGGTAGACCGGATCGGCGGCATAGGCGTAGGCCCCCATCAGGCCCATCTCCTCGGCGGCCATGTGGGCGAAGACAATGGTGCGGCTGGGCGCGGGCGCGGCCTTCAGCTGGCGCGCCATCTCGACCACGCCGATGGTGCCCGAGGCGTTGTCCCAGGCGCCGTTGAACACCTGATCCGCGCCCGCTCCGTGGCCGCCGACGCCCAGATGGTCCCAGTGGGCCGAATAGATGATCACCTCGTCAGGCCGTGTCGTGCCGGGCAGCTTCGCCAGCAGATTGCGGGTGCGAAGGACCTTGATCGTCTCCTGGGCCGAGGCGGTCAGGCGAACGTCGGGAAGGGCGAAGGCGCGGAAGTCGCCGGTCTGCAGATGCGGCCGCAGCGCGGTCAGGTCCAGCCCCAGGGCCATGGCCGTCTCGCGGGTCAGCGCGCCGCCCAACTCCAGATCGGCGGCGCCGGGCGTCATGGTGCGGGTGCGCGTCGCGCCGTTCGTCTCGCGCCGCCAGGCCGCCTCATCGTCGATGACCGTGAGCACGGCCAGTGCGCCGCGCCGCTTGGCCTCGTCGGCCTTGTAGGAGGCGTATTGATAGGCGGTGGCGTAGGGGCCGTTGAACAGGTCGCCGTCCGGCTCGCCCGCCACGACCAGAACCACCTTGCCGCGCACGTCCAGGTCGCCGTAGTCGTCCCAGCCTCGCTCGGGCGCGAAGATGCCGTAGCCGGCGAAGACGACGGGCGCGTCAGCGACCGCGCCCCGGCCGCGCGGGTTCACGGCGCGCAGCGTCAGGTCCGTTCCCGGCGTCAGGGGATGGCGCACGCCGTCCATGCCCGTCCAGGCGGCGACAGCGGCTCCCGCGGGCGTCAGTTGCAGCAGGTCGACGGGCTGCAGCCACTGGCCGTTCGGGCCGCCGGGCGCCAACCCCATGGCCTCATACTGGGCCTGCAGCCAGTCCAGGGTCTTCTTTTCGCCGTCCGTGCCCGGATAGCGGCCCTGGAAGTCGTCGGCGCTGATGATGCGGATCTCGTCCGAAAGGCGCTGGGCCGAGAAGTCCTGGGCCGAGGCCGCGCCCGCGACGAGCAGCAGAGCGGCGGCGGCGACGCCGCGAATGAGACGATGATACATGGCGATTCCCTTGCCCCCTCGAGGCGCCTGCGCACAGTCATAGGGCGGCCCCTTGCGAGGCCGCCCCTAACTTTTTTGTAATGATCCGGGACCGGAGCGTCAGCGGCGCTGATCGGCGCTCTTGGCGCGTTCGAGGCCGAACTCGGAGCCCGGCTTCCACTGCGGCCAGTCACGGCTGTCAGCCAGGTCCCGGCCGACCTTGAACAGGACATCCAGATCCTGGAGCATGCCGGAATAGTCCCAGTCGGCCTCCCACTCGTCCGCTGCCTGGTGATAGCGGTTGGCGCGGTAGTCGGCGGCGCGGGCCTGACGCGGCTCGATCGGCGCGTCGACGAACTCGCCCGTCGAGGACAGATAGGCCATCGGCACCCCCTTCTTGGCGAGCGGGAAGTGGTCGGAGCGGAAATAGATGCCCGCCGCCGCGCCGGCGTCGCCGACGAAGCCGCGCCCTTGCGCCGCCGCGGCCGCGATAACCGGCTCGTCCAGTTCCGAATGGCCGTAGCCGGTCACGCCCAGCTTGCTCATCCGGCCGAAGACGGCGGTCGAATCCAGGTTGAACCCGCCGACCGTCTTCGCCAGCGGATACAGGGGATTGGCGGCGTAGAACTCCGAGCCGAGCAGGCCGCTTTCCTCGCCGGTGAAGCTGATCATGACGATGGTGCGCTCAGGTCGCGGCCCGGCGGCGAAGGCGCGCGCCAGTTCCAGCAGACCCGCCGTGCCCGAGGCGTTGTCGATGGCGCCGTTGAAGATGCGGTCGCCGTTGGCGTCCGGCTCGCCCATGCCGATGTGGTCCCAGTGGCCGGTGTAGAGGATGGTCTCGTCCGGATGGGTCGCGCCCTCCAGCTTGGCCACGACGTTGTGGGTGACGATGCGGTCGGTCTTCACGTCGAAGCTGGCGTCGAGGGTCGCGCCCTTCAGCTCAACCGGCTGGAAGTCGGGGCTGCGCGCCTTGATCTTCTCCTGCTCGAAATCGAGGCCGGCGCGTCGGAACAGGTCGACGGCCAGGTCGCGCTGGATCCAGCCCTCCATCGGCACGCGCTCGGCCGAGGGGTTCTGGCGCACGATGTCGAACTGCGGCACGCCCCAGGAGTTGGCGACCGTGGTCCAGCCGTAGGAGGCCGGCTTGGTCTCGTGGACGATCAGCACGCCCGCCGCGCCCTGGCGGGCCGCCTCTTCATACTTGTAGGTCCAGCGGCCGTAGTAGGTCATGGCCGAGCCGCCGAAGGTGTTCAGCGACGGGTCCTCGAAGTCGGCGTCGTTGACCAGGACCACGATGACCTTGCCGCGCACGTCGGTCTTGAAGTCGTTCCACTGGCGCTCGGGGGCGTTGATGCCGTAGCCGACGAAGACGAGGGGCTTGTCCTTCAGGTCCACGGCCGCGCCCGGCAGGCGGGTGGTCATGGTGACCTCCTGGCCCTGCGTCAGCGACTGGCTCCAGTCGCCCAGCTTGAGGCGGCCCGAGACGTTGGAGACGGCGAAACGGTTCAGGCCCACGGCCTGGGTCCAGCCGCCGTTCTCGCCGCCCGGGGCGAAGCCTGCGGCCGCATACTGGCGGCTCAGGTAGTCGATGACCTTCTGTTCGGCCGGGGTGGCGATGCCGCGCCCCTCGAAGCTGTCATCGGACAGGACGCGAATGTCCTCGGAGATGCGCCCGGCGTCGAACTGGGGCGCGGTCTGCGCCTGGGCTGCGGCGGCGCTCGCCAGGGCGGCGGCGAACGCCAGGACGGCGGCGGAAGAGGAAAGACGCATACAGACGAACCCTTCGGCAAATGACGGTGCGACCGTAGTGGTCGAAATCGCCCGAGTCGACAGGCGCAAGGGCTGGATCGGACACGAAAAAACCCGCCGGATCGCTCCGGCGGGTCTTGTCGTCTTGCAAAGGCGGACGCCTTAGTGGGCGACACCCTTCCAGATGCGGCGGTAGCTGGCGTAGGTCACGCCGGCGAAGCCCAGCAGGAAGATCAGCACGCCGAAGCCCATCTGCTTGCGCTCGACCATTTTCGGCTCGGACGTCCAGGCGATGAAGGCCGCGACGTCCTTGGCCATCTGGTCGACCGTGGCCTCGGTGCCGTCGTCAAAGGTGACCTGGCCGTTCTGCAGCGGCGCGGGCATGGCGATGAAGCCGCCCGGCGGCACGTGGCCCTTGCCTTCCCAGAACGGGGTCATGTCGCCCGCCATATAGGGGTTGTAGTGCTGGCCCGGCGCCATCTTCAGACCGGCCGGCGGGGTCGAATAGCCCGACAGCAGCGAATAGATGTAGTTGGCGCCGTCGTGGCGAGCCTTGGCCATGACCGACAGGTCCGGCGGCATGGCGCCGCCGTTGGCCGCCGCGGCGGCCGTGGCGTTCGGATAGGGATTGGGGAAGCGGTCGGCCGTGGTGGCGTCGCGCATCAGGGCCTCGCCCGTTTCCGAGTCGATGTCGGCGACCTGGATCTCCTTGGCCAGAGCCTTCACGACCGGGTTGTCGTTCGGGTTCGGATACTTCGGATTCCAGAACGGCCCGTGCTTGTCGCCCAGGTTGCGGAAGTGCACCAGGTCCATGCCGTGGCAGGAGGCGCAGACCTCGCGATAGACCTTGTAGCCGCGCTGCAGCTGGCCCTGATCGAAGGTGCCGAACGGCCCGGCGAAGCTGAAGCCGCCGTCGCGCGGATGCTTGGCGGCCCCGGCGGCCATCGCCGGGGCGGCGATGGCGACCAGGCCGACAGCGGCCGTCACGGAAACGAGGATCTTGCGGAAGGACACGGTCTTTTTCTCGTTGCTCATCATCGCGCTCAGGCCTTCTCGGCTGCGGTCGACGGGAGCACGGGCTCCGAGATCGTCGCCGGGATCGGCAGCGGCTTCTCCCGCAGGCCGATGAGCGGCATCAGCACCAGGAAGAAGACGAAGTAGTAGGCCGTGAACAGACGGGTCAGCCACAGGTAGGAGTTCAGCTGGCCGTCGATCAGGTTGAAGCTGGGCATGCCCGGGACCACCGGAGCGTCCGGCAGCTGCGCGCCGCACCAGCCGAGGCCGAAGCAGACGAACAGGAAGATGATGAAGAAGGTCTTCATCGTCGGGCGGTAGCGCATCGAGCGCACCTTGGACGTATCCAGCCAGGGCAGGACGAACAGCACGCCGATCGCCGCGAACATGGCCACCACGCCGCCGAACTTGTCGGGGATGGCGCGCAGGATCGCGTAGAAGGGCAGCATGTACCACTCAGGCACGATGTGCGCCGGGGTCTGCAGCGGGTTGGCCGGGATGTAGTTGTCGGCGTGGCCCAGGGCGTTCGGGTTGTAGAAGACGAAGACCGCGAACAGGATCAGGAACAGGATGATGGCGAAGCCGTCCTTGACCGTGAAGTACGGGTGGAAGGGCAGCATGTCCTTCTTCTGGCGGTCCTTCGGGATCAGGATGCCGACCGGGTTGTTCTGACCGGCGGCGTGCAGGGCCCACAGGTGCAGCACCACGCAGCCGGCGATGACGAACGGCAGCAGGTAGTGCAGCGAGAAGAAGCGGTTCAGGGTGGCGTTGTCGATAGCCGGGCCGCCGCGCAGCCAGACCAGGATCGGCTCGCCGACGACCGGGATGGCCCCGATCAGGTTGGTGATGACCTCAGCGCCCCAGAAGGACATCTGGCCCCACGGCAGGACGTAGCCGAGGAAGGCGGTGGCGATCATCAGGAAGAAGATGACGCAGCCGACGATCCAGATCATCTCGCGCGGCGCCTTGTAGGAGCCGTAGTAGAGACCGCGCAGCATGTGCAGGTAGACGGCGACGAAGAACATCGACGCGCCGTTGGCGTGCACATAGCGGATCAGCCAGCCGCCGTTCACGTCGCGCATGATGCGCTCGACCGAGGCGAAGGCCAGGTCAACGTGCGGGGTGTAGTGCATGGCCAAGACGATGCCGGTGATGATCTGCGTCATCAGGCAGAGGGCCAGGATGCCGCCGAAGGTCCACCAGTAGTTCAGGTTCTTCGGGGTCGGCAGGTTGGCGTAGTCCATGCCGAAACGGATGATCGGCAGGCGGGTGTCCATCCACCGCTCAACGGCGGTTTTCGGGACGTAGGTGGATTCGTGATCGCTCATGGTTCCTCGGTCCGTCCTCAGCCGATCTTCACGCGGGTGTCGGACAAGTATTCGTAGTTCGGCACGATCAGGTTCAACGGCGCCGGTCCCTTACGAATACGGCCCGAGGCGTCGTAGTGCGAACCGTGGCACGGGCAGAACCAGCCGCCGTAGTCGCCGGCGTTGAAGGTCGGCACGCAGCCCAGGTGGGTGCACGAGCCGATGACCACGAGATATTTCTCGTGACCCGGCTTGGTGCGTTCGGCGTCGGTCTGAGCCGGGCTGCCCACGGCGCCCTCGTCGATGACCTTCTTGAGCTCGGCCGGGGTGCGATAGCGCACGAAGACCGGCTTGCCCTGCCACTTGATGACGACCTGCTGGCCTTCCTGGACCTTGGTGACGTCGAACTCGATCGACGCCAGGGCCAGGGTGTCGGCCGCCGGGTTCATCTGATTGATCAGGGGCCAGGCCACCATCACGCCGGCGCCGGCCGCAGCCGCGCCCGCCGCAATGTGGATGAAGTCGCGGCGAGTGGCGTCGCCACCCCCGTGTTGGCCGTCAGGCCCGTCAGCATTCACGACCGATTCGGCCACGCGTTTCACCTCTGCAACGCCGGTCGCCCGTCCCGATATGGAACGTCCACCGGATGGAACCCTTCATGCGATGGCAAACCCCTGCCTGTCCGGCCTCGATTTCGACCCCTTCGGACAAGCTGGAAAGACAGCTTGCGAAACGGTCGCAACAAAAGCCGCGACAAGGCCCCGCCCCGCGCGTATGAGGGCCTTAGAATGCGTCTCGCCCTTTTTCAACCTGACATCCCCCATAATGTCGGCGCCTGCATCCGACTGAGCGCCTGTTTCGGCGTGGAATTGCACGTCATCGAGCCGACGAGCTTCCAATTCGACGACCGCGCCATGAAGCGGGCGGCCCTGGATTACGGCCCCTTGTCCCATATGACGCGCCACGCCGACTGGGACGCCTTCCAGCGCGACCGGGCGCCGGGGCGGCTGGTGCTGTTCACCACGCGCGCGGCCGAGCCGCTGACGGATTTCGTCTTCCGTCCCGACGACGTCCTGCTGTTCGGCAAGGAAAGCGCCGGGGCGCCCGACTACGTCCACGCGGCGGCGGATGCGCGAATCTTCATCCCGATCCGGGCGGAGACCCGGTCGCTGAACCTGTCGGTCAGCGCGGGAATCGGCCTGCACGAGGCGTTGAGGCAGACGCAGGCGTTGCCGTCGCGCTGATCCTTCTCCCCTTGTGGGAGAAGGTGGACGGCGCAGCCGGACGGATGAGGGGTCTCGGGACGCCAAGACCGTGGCCTATTCTCCGCTGAGAAACCCCTCATCCGCCCCTGCGGGGCACCTTCTCCCACAAGGGGAGAAGGCTTCTATCGGATCACTCCGGCGCGCCGTCGTTCGGCAGTTGCGCCAGGTTCGGGCGTTCGCCGCGCTTCGACGCCGCCACGCGCTCGACCGCGCGCATGACGCGCAGCAGGTTCTCGCCCGAGATCTTGCGGATGTCGGCCTCGCTCCAGCCCCGGCGCATCAGTTCGGCCAGCAGGCGCGGATAGCCGTCCACCCCCTCCAAGCCGACCGGCAGGCTGTCCACCCCGTCATAATCCCCGCCCAGGCCGACATGGTCGATGCCCGCGACGTCGCGCACGTGCTGGATGTGGGCCACCACGTCGTCCATCGTCGCCTTGGGCGCGGGGTTGGCCGCGACCCAGGCGTCGAGGCCCGCCTTGACCGCCGCCGGGTCGCCGGGGTTCAGGCTCTTCAGCCGCGCGTCCTCGGCCGAGCGAGCGGCGCCCCAGGCGCGCACCGGCTCGCTGATGAAGCCCGGCACGAAGGTGACCATGACGACGCCGCCGTTGGCGGCCATCTGGCGAAGCACGGCGTCCGGCACGTTGCGCGGATGGGCCGTCACGGCCCGCGCCGAAGAGTGGGAGAAGATCACCGGCGCCTCGGACACGCGCAGGGCGTCGACCATGGTGTCCTCGGACACGTGGCTGAGGTCGACCATCATGCCCAGGCGGTTCATCTCCTTGACCACCTCCTCGCCAAAGGCGTTGAGGCCGCCCCATTTGGGCGCGTCGGTGCCGCTGTCGGCCCAGGTCGTGCTCTTGGAGTGGGTCAGCGTCATGTAGCGCGCGCCCGAATCGTAGAACTCGCGCAGCAGGCCCAGGGAATCGTCGATGGAGTAGCCGCCCTCCATGCCGATCAGGCTGGCGATCTTGCCGCCGCGGTGGATGCGGGCCAGGTCGTCGGCGGTCGTGGCGATCTCGAAGGTCTCGGGGTGGGCGGCGACGATGCGCTTGACCGTGTCGATCTGCTCGAAGGTGGCCTTGGCGGCGTCGACCGGGGCCATGCTGGCGGGCACGTACACCGACCAGAACTGGCCGCCCACGCCCCCGGCGCGCAGGCGCGGAATGTCGGTGTGCAGACGCGTCGTGGCCGACAGATTCGCATTCAGATCAACGCGGTAGGGATCGTTCCCAAAGCCCTGACGCAGAGCCCAGGGCAGGTCATTGTGACCGTCGATCAGAGGGGTGCGCTTGAGAATCTGCATCACGCGCGCCTCATCGGCGCCCGCCTTCGTCGATTGAGCCAGGGCCGGACCGGACAGGACGGCGAGCGAGGCGGCGGCCAGCAGGGTGGCGCTCAGGGCGGTGCGGATCATGGGTTCCCCTCATATGAACTGGCCCGCGCGACGCCCCCGGCGCCGCTTGGCGGGCGCGGCACGCTGACACAGGCGGGCCGCCGAGGGAACCGCCTGCGGGGCTCGCTTGTGATCTGGATCAAGGCCCCCTCGCCCGCCCTGCGGCATCTGGCTTTCGTCCGCGCGATCAGCCCGGACTGTTCAGAAAGGCCGCGCCATGGTTGAAGCCCTCATGATCCAAGCTGACCCCGCCCTGATGGTTGAGCGCCGCGAGCGCGCCCGCGTCTGGTTCGAGACCCTGCGCGACAAGATTCACGCCGGTTTCGAGGCCCTTGAAGACGCCGCCCCCGCCGAGCTGTTCGCCGGAGAGGCCGGCCGCTTCGTCCGTACGCCCTGGGACCGGCCCGAGGGCGGCGGCGGCGTCATGGGCATGATGCGCGGCCGCCTGTTCGAGAAGGTCGGCGTTCACTGCTCGACCGTGCATGGGACCTTCCCGGCCGACTACGCCCGCAACGTGCCGGGCGCCGAGGAAGACCCGCGCTTCTACGCCACGGGCATCAGCCTGATCTGCCACCCGGTCAGCCCGCGCGTGCCCGCCGTGCACATGAACACCCGGCTGATCTCGACGACGAAGACCTGGTTCGGCGGCGGCGGCGACCTGACGCCCGTGCTGGACACGGACCGTCGTGACGACCACCCGGACACGGTGGACTTCCACGCCGCCATGAAGGGCGCCTGCGACGCCTTCGACCCGTCCTGGCACGCCAAATACAAGCAGTGGTGCGACGAGTATTTCTTCCTGCCGCACCGCAATGAGCCGCGCGGCACCGGCGGCATCTTCTACGACCACCACGACAGCGGCGACTGGGAAAAGGATTTCGCCTTCACCCAGGCCGTCGGCGAGGCGTTCCTCAAGGTCTATTGCGACATCGTGGCCCGCCGCATGAACGAGCCCTGGACCGCCGAGGAGCGCGAGGAACAGCTGATCCGACGCGGCCGCTACGTCGAGTTCAACCTGCTCTACGACCGCGGCACCATGTTCGGGCTGAAGACCGGCGGCAACGTCGAGGCCATCCTCAGCTCCATGCCGCCCGAGGTGAAGTGGCCCTGAGCCCGTCCTCGCATCACGGCCTGGGGTCTCGCCTCAGGCCGTGACCTGATCGGTCGTCCGTTCCAGGGCCTCGGCGACGGCCCGGGTCAGGCCCGCGACGCTGAGCGGCTTGGTCAGGTGGCCGTCGGCGCCCGCGCGACGACTGGCCTCGACGTGTTCGCTCATGGCGTTGGCGGTCAGCATGAGGATGGGCGTGGCCTCGGCCCCGGTGCGTCGCTCGTAAGCGCGGATTTCGACGGTCGCCGTCAGCCCGTCCATCACCGGCATCTGCATATCCATCAGCACCAGATCGAACCCGCCTCGCCGGAAGGCGGCCAGGGCCTGGGCGCCGTCCTCGACCGCCGTCAGTTCGACCCCCAGAGGCTCGAGCATGGCCTCCACCACCTTGCGATTGGCCGGATGGTCGTCGGCCAGCAGGATGCGCGGCGCCCCCTGACGGCCCGAAAGGACGGCCTGGGCCGGCCCGGCGACGGGCGCAGGCGTCGTGTCCGGCGCGGCCTCATCCTCCGCCTCCTCCACGAGCGGCAGAGCCAGATCGAACCAGAAGCGCGCGCCCTCGCCCGGCGGCGAGTCGCAATCCAGCCGCCCCCCATCAGCCGCACGAGATCGGCCGAAATCGCCAGACCCAGGCCGCTGCCGCCGAAGCGGCGGGTGATGGAACCATCGGCCTGCTGGAAGCGATGGAAGATGCGCGACTTGAAATCGGCGTCGAAGCCGATGCCGGTGTCCGTGACGACGAAGCGGACACGGCCGTCGTCCGTCAGCACGACCTCCAGATCGACCGTCCCCGCCTGGGTGAACTTCAGCGCATTGCTGACAAGGTTGGTCAGCACCTGCCGCAGCCGCACCGCATCGCCCGTGACCCGGCGAGGAAGGCGTGGATCCTGTTCCAGCCGCAACTCGACCTGCTTGCCGAGGGCCAAAGGCTCCCACATGGCGACGACGTCGCGGACCGCCTGACCCAGATCGAAGGGCGCGGGGTCGATGGCCAGCTCGCCCGTCTCGATCCGGGCCAGGTCCAGAATATCCGACAGCAGCCGCTCCAGGGTGACGCCGGACGAGCGAATGACGTCCACCAGTTCGCGGTCCCGTTCAGGCAGGCCCCGTTGGGACAAGGCGTCGGCCATGGCCACCACCCCGTTCAGGGGCGTGCGGATCTCGTGACTCATATTGGCCAGGAATTCGCTCTTGGCCCGGTTGGCGGCCTCGGCGCGCAGCTGGGCCTTCTTGAGACGTCGTGACTGCCGCCTCTGCCACAGCAGGACGAACAGCACGGACAGGGCGAAGACCAGGCTGATGCCCAGAATCCAGTTCTGCCCCCGGATCACGGCGCGCTGCAGCTGGGTGTTCGCCCTCGCCGTCTCCAGCTGGCGGCGCCGCTCGGCCAGTTGCTGCTGCATGTCGCCGGTGACCTGATGGATCCCGGCGCTGAAGCGACGCGCTGCGTGCACGTCGCGCTGGCGTTCATAGTCGCGCAGGACCGCGAACGCCTCGCTCGGGCGGCCCGAGCCGAACAGGAGTTCAGCCTCGACCAGGCGCTCCCTGGGATCGACGATGCCCGCCGGCGCCAGTTCGCGCAGCCGCCGCAGGTCGCTGCGAGCGCCGGCCAGATCGCCCAGCCGCGCCCGCGCCACGCCTCTGAGCGGCAGGATGTCGAGCGCCAGGAAGGCCTCGCCGTCGATCAGGGCCGTAAAGGGCGCCAGGCAGTCCAGCACGCCGCGCGAATCCTGGCGGCCATCGGCCACGAAGGCGCACAGGGCGGCGTCATAGGCCCTCAGGCTCTCCAGGCCGGCGCGCTGGGCCAGGCGATGGTGGGCCGCGTAATAGTGCTCGGCTCGCGGCAGGTCCCCGACCTGAAGGGCCATCCGGGTCAGGTTGTAGAGGCTGTCGAAATCCGGACGCGGATAGTCGGGGTTGGAATCGTCGATCTCGAACCGGCGAAAGGCGGCGGCCGCGCCGACCACGTCGCTCAGCTTCATCAGCCCCATGCCGGTCATTTCCCACACCCCGGCGCGGGCGGTGGCGGCGAAGGGATCGTCGACGGGGATTTCCGCCTCCGCCGTGGTGAGCAGGCGCAGCCCCTCGCCGATGCGGTCCTGGTCCATCAGCGCCAGGGCGCTCAACCGAGACGCATGAGCCTTGACGAACCAGTCCTCGGCCGTGCGGGCGACGCGCTCCAGTTCCGGGACGACCGACACGTCGCCCTGATCGTAGCGAATGGTCAGGCCGTTCAGCCGGGCGATGGCGAGATAGCGGTCGTCGCCCTGGGCCCGCGCGCGCGCGGCCAGGCGCTCGTTCCACAGGGTCGCCTTGTCGAAATCCCCCTGGTTCAGCACCGTCCAGGTCACATGATAGAGGCGATTGAGCCCTTCGCGGTCGTGACGCTTCAGGGCTTCCAGCCCGAAGGCCTCGAGGGCCGCGAAATCGGTGCCGGCGGCGCGCTCCTCGACCGCGCGCGCCAGTTCCACGACCTGCGACGGCGCCGCCGAGGCCGGCGGGGCCGCCACCAGCACGGCGGCGGCGATCAGGGACGTGCGAAGAATGGACATGGCGCTTCCAGACGGCATCCCCGTCACCCTAGACCGACGGAAGTTGAACAAGGCTTAGCGCCGTTCACCGAAATGCGACGTCGCGGCTCAGGCCGTGACGCCGAGGTAGGCGCGAATCCAGGCGCCCAGCACCGCCCGGTCGTTGGGCTCGGCCAGGCTGGCCTGGGCCTGGTCGATCATGGCGTCGGGAATGCGGCCGCGCCGCCCCTCGGTCAGGTCGGCGGCGAAGGCCGGCTCAAACTCCGGATGGCACTGGAAACTGATCGCGTCCTGCCCCCAGGCCAAGCCGGCGTAGGGCGTGAAGGCGCTGGCGATCAGCACCCGCGCGTCGGACGGAGGGACGATCACCTGGTCCTGGTGCGAGACCGGGATGGCGAGAGAGGCGGCCGGCGGCTGCATCCAGGCCTCGTCGCCGACCACGTCATAGCGGTGCAGGCCCACGCCCCAGCCCTTCTCCGACTTCTCCACCCGGCCGCCGAAGGCCTGGGCCAGAATCTGATGGCCGAAGCAGACGCCTACCAGGCGCGTCTTGCCGCGCGCCGCCCGCAGCCAGGCGGACAGGGGTTCGATCCACGGCAGATCCTCATAGACCCCGGCCGCCGAGCCCGTGACGATGGTCCCGGCGAAGGCCGCGGGATCCTCGGGCAGTTCGCCCGCCTGGACGTCGAAGCGCTGGGTGGCCGCGCCGTCGCCCAGCAGGACGCGAAGCTGGGCCGTGTAATCGCCGAAGACCTCGGCCAGATGGGCGGGTGGGCGGCCGGTCTCGAGGATGGCGATGGCGGTCATGAATTCTACTCGGTCAGCGAAGGCGAAAGGCAGCCTCCGCCCCTCGATTGAGGTAGAAGGAGGAGGAAAGCAATGAGGCCAAAGACGCCATGTCCTCCGACGCCCATCACGCCCATGACGACGCCGCCCGTGACGAGCCGGTGGTGCTGATCAATATCTTCAAGTGCGACGCCCGCCATCAGGACGCGCTGATGGAGGGCCTGGAGGATCTCGTTCGCACCCAGACCGCCCTGCCCGGCTTCGTCTCGGCGACCCTGCACAGGGGCCTGAACGGCCGGGTCGCGGCCAATCACGCCGTCTGGGCCAGCGCCGACCACTGGAAGGCCATGACCCGCCATCCCAAGGTGGTGGCCGCCATGGGGCCGATCCTGGCCATCGCCACCTTCGAGCCTCACCTCTATGAGCCAGGCGAGGTCATCAAGGCCTAGCCCGCGCGCCAGACCTCGGCCCGTCCCCCGGCGTCGCCCAGGGCCTGGACGGTCCAGCCGCAGATTTCGGCGGCGGCGGCCTCGGCGCCCGAGGGCGGATTGACCACCGTCATGGCGCAGCCGTTCATCTTCATCGGGTTGTTCAGCGGCCGCAGGCGCGCCTCGGCCACCAGCACCCGCGCCAGGCCCGCCTTCTCCAGTCGACGGATGAAGCCGTCGAAGGTCTCCAGGTCCTTGAGCGGCGTCCAGATCGCCACCGTCGCGGTCGGGTCGGCGCGCACCACCGCCGCCGCCGTCTCGGCCGAGCGCACATAGTCGTCGGGCCGCTCGAACGGCGGGTCGATCAGCACCAGGGGCGACTTGAGGCCGCGCGCCGCGCGCTGCGCCCCCTCATAGCCGTCGCCCGCCTGGCCCGTCGCATTGGGCCAAGTCGCCAGCGCCTCCTGGAGCAGGGCCTCGACCGGGGGGTTCAACTCGAACCCCCGATAGGAATCCTCCGGCCGCAGGGCGCGCGCGACCAGCACCGGTGAGCCGGGATAGAAGCGGACCCCGCCCTGGGGGTTCAAGGCCGCGACCTCGGCGGCCAGGGCCTCGATCAGCGGCGGCCGGGCCTCGGCCGTCATCAACCGCGCCACGCCCGCCTCGGCCTCGCGAGAGCGGACCGCGTCGCCCGACAGGTCATAGAGGCCGGCGCCCGCGTGGGTGTCCAGCACCGCGACCGACCCGCGCGCCTGCCGTTCCTTCAGCAGCCACAGCACCAGGGCGTGCTTGACCAGGTCGGCGAAGTTTCCGGCGTGAAAGCTGTGACGATAGTTCATGGCCGCTCGTCCCTCGGTCCGCGCGCGGGGTCAAGGGGAAGGCGCCGGTGGCGCGTGAACGGCGTGCGTCTTTCCTCTCCATTTCATGGGGAGGGGGACCGCGAAGCGGTGGAGGGGACGACGCCAACGTCCAATGTCGAGACGCCCCCTCCGTCACGGCGCTCGCGCGCCGCGCCACCTCCCCATGAAATGGAGAGGAAAGCTGAAATGACGGTTGTTTCAATTGACCAACCCTTGTTCCATGGAGGAGCCTCAACGCCTCACGAGGGCGCCCATGGACCAGCAGCTTTCCAACCGCTTCCTGCGCCTGGCCGTGGCCTTCGCCCTGATCGGCATGGTGTTGGGCTACTGGATGGGGTCCAGTCGGGACTTCACGGCCTCGCCGGTGCACGCCCACATCAACCTGCTGGGCTGGGTGTCGATGGCCCTCTACGGCCTGTTCTACCGTATCCTGCCCCAGGCCGCGCGCGGTCGGCTGCCCCAGGTCCATTTCTGGACCGCCCTGATCGGCCTGCTGATCTTCATGCCGGCCCTGACGGCGGAGCTGATCGGCGGCCCCGCGTGGGCGTCGTTCGCCCACATCGGCCTGATCGCGGGGCCGACCCTGACCCTGCTGTCGATGGCGGTGTTCGCCCTGATCGTGTTCCGCGCCACCGGGCCGCGCGCGGCGACGGCCTGAAGCGCTCGACCTTCTCCCGCCCCGTCCCGGGGAGGGTGGCTGAGCCTGTAAGGCGAAGCCGGGTGGGGCGGCCAAGCAAATCAACCGCGCCCTTAAATCACCCAGCCCTCCCCACCCGGTCGCTGCGCGACCACCCTCCCCGGGACGGGGAGGGAGAGAGGATGCGTGCCGTCAGTCAGCCCAGTTCAGAACCACCTTGCCCGACTGGCCCGACCGCATGGCCTCGAAGCCCTCGCGATAGTTCTCATAGGACATCTGGTGGGTGATCAGCGGCTGCAGGTCCAGGCCGGCCTTCAGCAGGCCCAGCATCTTGCGCCAGGTGGTGAACATCTCGCGGCCATAGACGCCCTTGATGTTCAGGGCCTTCAGGATGATGCGGCCCCAGTCGGTCTCGGTCGGCTTGGCCGGAATGCCGAGAAGCGCCAGCCCGCCGCCCATGATCAGGGTGTCGACGCACTGGTTGAAGGCGATGGGCGAGCCCGACATCTCCAGCGCCACGTCGAAGCCGACCTTGAGGCCCTGCTCCTTCATGACGTCGCGCAGATCCTCGCGCAGGGTGTTCACCGTGCGCACGCCCGGCGCCACCTTCTGCGCCAGCTCCAGCCGGTAGTCGTTGATGTCGGTCAGGACCACGGTGCGCGCGCCCGCGTGGCGGGCCACGGCGGCGGCCATGACGCCGATCGGCCCGGCGCCGGTGACCAGGACGTCCTCGCCTAGCAGGTCGAACTGCTGCGCCGTGTGCACGGCGTTGCCGAAGGGATCGAGGATGGAGCCGATCTCATAGGGCACGTCGTCCGGCAGCTCGATGACGTTGAAGGCCGGGGCCACGACGTATTCGGCGAAGCAGCCCTGGCGGTTCACGCCGATGCCGCGCGTGTCGGGGTCCAGATGGAAGTGGCCCGCGCGCGCCGCCTCGGAGTTCAGGTCGATGACGTGGCCCTCGGCCGAGACGCGCTGGCCGACCTTGAGGCGACGATCCACGTCCTTGCCGATGGCGACGATCTCGCCGGCAAACTCATGGCCGGTGATCATGGGGACCGGGACGTTCTTTTGGGACCACTCGTCCCAGTTCCAGATGTGGATGTCGGTGCCGCACACGGCGGTGCGGTGCACCTTGATCAGCACGTCCTCGTCGCCCGCGACAGGGATGGGCGCCTCGATCAGGTCCAGCCCCTCGGCCGGCTTCATCTTGGCCAGGGCCTTCATCATGTCAGCCATGTCGTTTCCTCATTCTTTTTCGTCACTCCGGAGGCCCGCAGGGCCATCCGGGGCCGCCGGAAGCGCCGGCATATGCTGCGGTCCGGATAGCGGCTGCGCCGCTTCCAGGATGACGTCAGATGACGCCCAGTTCCTTGCCCGCCTGGGTGAAGGCGGCCACGGCGGCGTCAATCTGCTCGAAGGTGTGGGCCGCCGACATCTGGGTGCGGATGCGGGCCTGGCCGCGCGGCACCACGGGGAAGCTGAAGCCGATGACATAGACGCCCAGCTCGAGCAGGCGCGCCGCCATGTCCTGCGCCAGCTTGGCGTCGCCTAGCATGACCGGAATGATCGGATGCTCGCCCGGCAGCAGGTCGAAACCGGCCTCGGCCATGGCCGAGCGGAAGCGCGCGGCGTTGGCGAACAGTTGCGTCCGCAGCTTGTCGCCCTCCTCACCCGAGGCGATGCGGATGGCCTCCAGCGACGAGCCGCAGACGGCGGGCGCCAGGGCGTTGGAGAAGAGGTAGGGCCGCGCGCGCTGCTTCAGCAGCTCCACGACGTTCTTGCGGGCGCAGATGAAGCCGCCCATGGCGCCGCCCAGGGCCTTGCCGAAGGTGCCGGTGACGAAGTCGACCTCGACGCCGCAATGGGCGAAGGAGCCCTTGCCCTTGGGGCCCAGGAAGCCCGTGGCGTGACAGTCGTCGACCATGATCAGGGCTTCGTACTGGTCGGCGAGGGCGCGGATCTGATCGATCTTGCCGATGTAGCCGTCCATCGAGAAGGCGCCGTCGGTGGCGATGATGATGTTGCGGGCGCCGGCGGCGCGCGCCTCCTTCAGCTTGGCCTCCAGGTCGGCCATGTCCGAGTTGGCGAAGCGGTAGCGCTGGGCCTTGGACAGGCGCACGCCGTCGATGATCGAGGCGTGGTTCAGGCTGTCCGAGACGATGGCGTCCTCGGCCCCGAACAGCGGCTCGAAGATGCCGCCGTTGGCGTCGAAGGCGGCGGCGAACAGGATGGCGTCCTCGAAGCCGAGGTAGTCGGCGATGGCGCGCTCCAGCTCCTTGTGGATCTCCAGCGTGCCGCAAATGAAGCGGACCGAGGCCGTGCCCGCGCCCCACTTCTCCTGCGCCTTGATCCCGGCCTGCACGACGCGCTCGTCGCCCGCCAGGCCGAGATAGTTGTTGGCGCAGAAGTTCAGCACATCGCGGCCGTTGACGGAGATCACCGGCCCCTGGCGCGAGGCGATGACGCGCTCGGGCTTGGTCAGGCCCTGGGCGTCGATGTCGGCCAGTTCGGCGGAGACGCGGTCGTAGAAAGCCATGTTCATGTTCTGGGTCATGTTTGCTCCGCTACGCTGAATCCCGGCAGGTTTGAACCCCTAGTTTGTCGCAGCTGGGGCGGGTCCGGTCGAGGCCTCGGCGACGGGCCGGACAGGGCTGACCTCGACCTGGCCGCCGCAGGGCGTGAAGGCCAGCGGCAAGTCGATCGGCGCCGCCGCCCCCGGCGCGACGACGCGCACCGTCCGGGCCGAAGGGCAGACCGTCTCGCCCTGGTCCTCATGCGGGATGACGCTCCAGGCCAGGTCGAACCAGGCCGCCTGCCCGGGGCGGATTGCGACCGGCGTCGGGGCGCGGCCCTGAACGAGATAGCCGCCTGTCGCCTGAACCGCGCGGACCGAGGTCAGGGCCCGTTCCTTGTCGTCCAGCAGGCTCACCGTCGGATAGCCGCTCACGGTGCAGGCCGCCGCCCCCGCGTTGCGCAACGCCAGGGTGGTGAGGCGATGGCCCATGCCCGCATCCCCGCCCTCGACCGCCAACCGCAGATCGGCGGCCGCGCAGGGCGCGCCGGAGGGGGGCGGGGCGGCGGCGGCGACCGGGCGACTGCATCGCTCGATGACCGCGCCGCCATCCGGGTCGAGACGGGTCAGGACAGCGCTCTCCTGCGCGCCGCGACTGGCGGTCCGCCATTCCAGCCCCTCGCCCGCATAACGCGCGCCGCTGGCCGAGACGGCGCTGGTCAGCAGATAATCGCGGCCGTCATAGGTCAGCCGGGCCGTCTGGGCGTCGGGATAGACGACGGCGATGGTCCGGCCGCTCTCGCAGGCATAGCCGACGGTCGCCAGAGGCTGCCCCTCCGGCGCCTCGACCGGCGAGGTCGGCTGCGCCGCATCCTGGCGCGAGCAGGCGGCAGCCAGAAGGCCCAGGCAGACGGTCAGGACAATTGCGGATCGTGTCATGGAGCCCCCGGAGTTCGCGGCCCTGCTGCAACGCCGGAGGATCAGGAAAGCTCCGCTTCAAGGAAATCGCGAGAGGCGGTTGCAGAGTGATATACTATAACATATCAAACCTCCCGTCATTGTAACGGGGATGCGTGCCATGCGACTTCAAACCCTCCTGCTGAGCGCCGCCGGAGCGGCCGTCCTGTCCGGCCTGGCCCTGGCCGGTCCGGCCCTGGCCGAGGATGTGGTCCAGCCCCAGAAGTCCCAGGCCGACCCGCATGACCACGCCACCGAGGTCGAAGAGGTCGTGGTGCGCGCCCTGCCGCTGGGCCGGACGGGCCACGACGTCGGCTCCCACGTCGCCCTGCTGAGCGGCGACGACCTGGTGCACCGGCGCCAGTCGACCCTGGGCGACACCCTCAGCGGCATTCCCGGCGTCAGCTCCGACACCTTCGGCGGCGGGGCCAGCCGCCCGGTGGTGCGCGGCCAGGCGTCGCCGCGCGTCAAGGTGCTGAGCGAGGGTGCGGGCCTGATGGACGCCTCGGAGGTCTCCCCCGACCACGCCATCTCGGGCGAGCCGCTGCTGATGGAGGGCATCGAAATCCTGCGCGGCCCGGCCGCCCTGCTCTACGGCGGCGGCGCCATCGGCGGGGCGGTGAACCTGCTGGACAAGAAGGTCCCCACCCGCGTTCCCGCGAACGGCGGCGAGGGCGTGGCCGAATACCGTCGCGGCTCGGTCGACAACGAGGAAGCCGGGGTGGTCGGGCTGACCGCCGGGGCCGGAAACTTCGCCGTCCGCGTCGAGGCGGCGGCGCGCAAGGCCGACGACTACAAGGTCCCCGGCTGGGACGAGCCGCGCCTGGACGGCTCCTACAACGAGACCTCGACCGCGACCCTGGGCGGGTCCTGGATCGGCGCGCGCGGCTATCTGGGCGCGGCCTATACGGAACAGACCAGCCGCTACGGCCTGGCCGGCCACGCCCATGAGTTCGAGGGCTGCCACCCGGACGGCGACCACCTGCACTGCGACAGCCATGACGGCCATGATCACGGCAGCCACGATGGCCACGACGCCGAGGAGGGCGAGGACGGTCACGGCGTGCCCGAGGTGCGGCTGAAGAGCCGCCGCGTCGATCTGCGCGGCGAACTGCGCGATCCCCTGCCCGGCATCGAGAACATTCGTCTGCGCGCCGGCTACACCGACTATGAGCACAGCGAACAGGAAGGCGGCGTCGTTTCGACCACCTTCACCAACGAAGGCTATGACGGCCGGCTGGAGGCGCAGCACAAGCCCGTCGCCGGCTTCAAGGGCGTCGTCGGCCTGCAGTTGAGCAAGAGCGATTTCGCCGCCATCGGCGAGGAAAGCTTCCTGGCCCCCAGCACGACCAAGAACACCGGCCTGTTCGTGATGGAGGAGTACGAGATCGGCCTGTGGCACCTGGAAGGCGCCCTGCGTCAGGAATGGCAGGAGGCCTCGGCCCTGGGCCTGCCCGACGTGAAGCACAAGCCCTTCTCCCTGTCCGGCTCGGCGGTGTGGCACTTCACCCCCGGCTGGTCGGGCGCCCTGTCACTGTCGCGCTCGCAGCGCGCGCCCTCGGCCCAGGAGCTGTACGCCGACGGCGTCCACCTGGCGACCAACACCTATGAGATCGGCGACGCCGGCCTGCACGTCGAGACGGCCAATGCGGTCGAACTGACGCTGAGGAAGAACGAAGGCCCCCTGACCGGCTCGGTCAGCGCCTATCACTACGTCTATGACGACTACATCTTCGCCCGCACTCTGGATCAGTTCGAGGACTTCCGCCTGATCCGCTACAGCCAGGCCGACGCGACCTTCACCGGCGTCGAGGGCGAGCTGACCCAGCGCTTCACGCCCTGGCTGTCGGGCACGGTGTTCGGCGACTATGTGCGTGGCGAGCTGAAGGGCGCCGGCGGCAACCTGCCGCGCATCCCGGCGGCCCGGGCGGGCGTGCGGCTGGAGGCCTTCCACGGCCCCTGGTCCGGCGACGTCGAATACGCCCGCACCTTCAAGCAGGCCGACATCGCCGCCTTCGAGACCGAGACGCCGGGCCATGACATGGTCAACGCCACCCTCGCCTATGACGTCGACCTGGGGCCGGTGCGGTCCCAGATCTTCCTGCGCGGGACCAATCTGCTGGACGAGACGGCGTTCAACCACGCCTCCTTCCTGGCCGAGACGGCGCCCCTGCGCGGCCGCAACCTGAGCGTCGGAATCCGCGCCCGGTTCTGATCGCTTCGCATCCGCGAAAATCGAGGCGGCGGCGTCCGACGGATTCCGCCCCCTTCTCCGTTGGAGAGAGGTCGGTTCGGGCAGGACTAAGCGCCTCATTACAGGGGTTTAATCCGGCGGGACGAAATGCGCCATTTTTCGGCGCACATCGGTCTCTAACGAGTCGTCGCGTGTCGGCGGGTCAGGGCGTCGGTCCTGATCCGTGGTTGCCTTAGGACTCCTCATGTCGCCAGTCGCCCTGCTGCTCGCCCTCGCCTCCCTGTCTCCGACGCCGGAGACGGCGCCCGCAACGCCCCTGGGCGAGGCTTCGCCCCAGTCCGCCCCCGGAACGCCTGGGACCGCGCCCGACGGCGCCTATGACCTGGGCACCCTGGAGACGGTGACGACGGCGCGGCGCGGCGCGGCCCTGGGCGACTATGAGCCCGAACTGACTCTCGATGAGGAACAGATCAAGGCCTACGGCGCCAGCACCATCCAGGAACTGATGGCCCTGCTGGAGCCGGTGACGCGCAGTTCGCGCGGCGGCTCCCCGGTCTTCCTGGTCAACGGCCGGCGCATTTCCGGCTTCCGCGAAATTCGCGGCATCCCGCCCGAGGCGATCGAGCGCACCGAGGTCCTGCCCGAGGAGACGGCCCTAGCCTACGGCTACAGCGCCGACCAGCGGGTGGTGAACTTCGTGCTAAAGGCCGACTTCCGCTCCCTGACCATGCAGGCCAGCCTGCGCCGCCCGGACCAGGGCGGCCGCACCTCCACCCAGCTCGAGAACAACGTCCTGCGCATCGCCGGGAAGGAGCGCTGGACGCTGGACCTGGGCTATCAGAACGACACCCCCCTGTTCGAGACCGAGCGCCACATCGTCCGCACGGCGACCGGCGCGCCCTATGACCTGCTGGGCAACGTCACCGCGCCCACCAAGGGCCAGGAGATCGACCCGGCCCTGTCCGCCCTGCTGGGCCAGACCGTGACGACCGCCTCGGTCGGCGCCGGCGCGGCGGGCGGAGCGACCCTGGCCGATTTCGGGGTCGGGCCGCGCACGGACGACCTGACCGCCTATCGCACCCTCCTGCCCAAGCGCGAGAACGCCTCGCTGAACGGCTCCATGGTCCGCGACCTGAACCGGACCATGTCGCTGACCCTCAGCGGCGGGCTGGAGGACACGTCGAGCCTGTCCTACCTGGGCCTGCCGGGGATCAGCCTGACCCTGCCCTCGACCAGCCCCTATTCGCCGTTCGGCGGCGACGTCCTGGTGAACCGCTTCATCGACGCGCCGGGCGCCATGACCCGCAACACCGACACCCGGACCGGCAACGCCAGCTTCCTGGTCGACGGCTATCTGGGGGACTGGCGCTGGACGGTGAACGGCGGCTACGACCGCACCGAGACCAAGACCCGCACCGGGCGCGGCGTCGACCCCGCAACGCTGCAGGCGGGCGTGACGGCCGGGACCATCGACCCGTTCGGCGACCTGGGCCAACTGCCGTTCAATCCGTTCGACACGGCGAAGTCCGTCTCCAGCAAGTCCAGCCTCGAAGGCGTGATTAACGGCGAGGCCTGGGACGGCCCGGCGGGGTCGCTGACCTCGACCTTCAAGATCGGCTTCGACAGCCAGTCGCTGGATTCGGAGACCCTGCGCTCAGGCGACTTCTCCGAACGCTCCCTGTCGCGCGATCGCGCCAGCGCCTCGGGCAACTTCAACCTGCCCATCGCCAGCCGCGACCGCGAGGTCCTGGGCGTCCTGGGCGACCTGTCGGCCAATCTGAACCTGGCCTATGAGGACCTGTCCGACTTCGGCGGGCTGAGCGCCTATACGGTCGGGTTGAACTGGTCGCCGTGGGAGCCGCTCAACTTCACCGCCAGCTGGGCCGACGAGCAGAAGGCGCCGTCGATGTCACAGTTGAACGACCCGACCATCTCGACGCCCAACGTGCCGGTCTTCGACTTCGCCAAGAGCCAGTCGGTGAACATCACCCGCATCGACGGCGGCAACCCCAATCTGTCCGAAGAAACCAAGCGGGTGCTGAAGCTGGGCGTCAACCTAACCCCGCTGAAGGACAAGGACCTGCGGTTCACGGCCAACTACACCCGGACCGAGACGGAGGGCTCCATCGCCGCCTTCCCGACCATCACGCCGGAACTGGAAGCCGCCCTGCCCGAGCGCTTCACCCGCGACCTGGACGGCAATCTGCTGTCGATCGACGCGCGGCCGCTGAACTTCCAGATGGCCGAGCAGCAGGAGATCCGCTGGGGCCTGAACTTCTCGACCGCCTTCGGCAAGCCGGACCCGGCGGCCATGGCGCGCATCAACGCGCGCGGCGGCGGTGGCCCGCGCGGCCCCGGCGCGCCTCAGGGCGGGCCCGGCGCGGGCGGCCGTCCCGGAGGGGCCGGCGCTCCCGGCGGCGGATCCCCCGCCGTGATGCGGATCGAAGGCGGCCCGCCTCCGGGCGGCGGCGCGGGGGGCCCTCCGCCGGGCGGCGGCATACGGATGCAGGTCGGCGGGCCGGGCGGCCCGGGCGGTCGCGGCCGGGGCGGCGGCATGCTGCCGGGCCAGGGGCGCTTCAACGTCTCGCTCTACCACACCTATCGCATCCAGGATGAGATCACGATCCGCAACGGCCTGCCGGTGCTCGACCTGCTGGACGGGGCCGCCATCGGCGCGCGCGGCGGCCAGCCGCGCAACGAGGTCCAGTTCCAGATGGGCGTGTTCAAGAGCGGCATGGGCGGCTTCCTGAACGCCAACTGGAAGGAATCCACGCGCATCAACGGCGGCGCCAACCCCAGCGACGACCTGACCTTCTCGGACCTGACGACGGTGAACCTGAACCTGTTCGCCGACCTATCGTCGCGCCAGAGTCTCGTGTCGCGCTATCCGTGGCTGAAGGGGGCGCGCGTCAGCGTCGGGGTCGAGAACCTGTTCGACCAGCGGCTGGACGTACGCGACGGCCTAGGGAACGCGCCGCTGTCCTATCAACCCGACTACCTGGACCCGCTGGGCCGCACGTTCCGCATCAGCCTACGGAAGATTTTGTACTGAAGCCCCTTCCACTGCCGTCATCCTCCGGCTTGACCGGAGGACCCAGCGGCGCCGAAGGCGATCTTTAGGACCAACGCGGCGCGCGGGCTTTTCGCCCTGACGGGCACCGCTGAGTTCCCCGGTCTGCGCCGCTGACGCGGCTTGCCGGAGAATGACGAATATCAAAAAGGCCCGGTCTCACGACCGGGCCTTTTATCTTCAGTGCGCCTCTTTCGGCGTCTCCATCAATTCGATCAGCACCCCGCCCATCTCCTTGGGATGCAGGAAGACCACCGGCGTCCCATGCGCGCCGATGCGGGGTTCGCCCGTGCCCAGGATGGTCACGCCCTTGGCGCGCATCTCGGCGATGGCCGCGTGGATGTCGGCCACCTCGAAGCAGACGTGGTGCTGTCCGCCCTTGGGATTCTTGGCCAGGAAGCCGGTGATCGGGCTGGTCTCGTCATAGGGCTCGATCAGTTCGATCTGAGCGGTCGGCGTATCGATGAAGCAAACCTTCACCCCCTGCGCCGGCAGGTCGAACGGCTCGCCGATCTTCGTCGCGCCCAGAATATCACGATACAGTTTGATCGACTCGGCGATGGAGGGCGTGGCGACGCCGACGTGGTTGAGAGCGCCGATCATCATTTCTTCTCCGCAGGCGCGGGCTGGGCATAGCCCAGGCGCTGGTTCAGCTTCTCGATCAGGTCCACGGCCGTCTCGGCGATGACCGAGCCGGGCGGATAGACGGCCGCCGCGCCCATATCGATCAGGGGCTGCACGTCCGACGGCGGGATGACGCCGCCGACCACGATCATGATGTCCTCGCGCCCCAGCTTGGCCAGTTCGGCCTTCAGCTCGGGCACAAGCGTAAGGTGCCCCGCCGCCAGCGACGAGGCGCCGACCGCGTGGACGTTCTTCTCGACCGCATCGCGCGCGGCCTCGGCGGGCGTCTGGAACAGAGCCCCCGCCGTCACGTCGAAGCCGATGTCGCCATAGCCAGTGGCGACGACCTTCTGGCCCCGGTCGTGGCCGTCCTGGCCCAGCTTGGCGATCAGGATGCGCGGCGGGCCGCCGTCGTTCTCGACGAAGGCCGCGACCATCGAGCGGGCGCGGGCGACCTTGGGATCGTTCCCGGCCTCCTTGGCGTAGACGCCCGAGACGGTCTTCACCGTGGCGATGTGGCGGCCGAAGGCGGCCTCCAGCGCGTCGGAGATTTCGCCGACGGTGGCCTTGGCGCGGGCGGCCCGCACCGACAGCTCCATCAGGTTGGCGTTCCCGCGCGCGCCCTCGGTCAGGGCGTCCAGCGCGGCCTGCGTCGCCGCCTCGTCGCGCTCGGCCTTCAGGCGTTGCAGCTTCTCGATCTGGCGGGCGCGCACCTCGGCGTTGTCGACCTTCAGCATCGGAATGTCGTCGACCACGGGGTTCAGATATTTGTTCACCCCCACGACCGTCTGCTGGCCGGTGTCGATGCGGGCCTGAGTCTTGGCGGCGGATTCCTCGATCCGCAGCTTGGGAATGCCCGCCTCGATGGCCTTGGCCATGCCGCCGTAGGCCTCGACCTCCTCCATCAGGGCGCGAGCCTTGGTGGCCAGCTCCTGGGTCAAGCGCTCGACGTAGAAGCTGCCGCCCCACGGGTCGATGACGCGGGTCAGGCCCGTCTCGGCCTGCGCCAGAATCTGGGTGTTGCGCGCGATCCGGGCCGAGAAGTCGGTCGGCAGGGCCAGCGCCTCGTCCAGCGCATTGGTGTGCAGGCTCTGCGTCTGGCCGCCCGCCGCCGCCATGCACTCGACCATGGTGCGCGGTACATTATTGAACACGTCCTGCGCCGCCAGCGACCAGCCCGAGGTCTGGCAGTGGGTCCGCAGGGACAGCGACTTCGGATTGACGCCGCCTTCGCGCTTGACCGCCTCGGCCCACAGCAGGCGGCCGGCGCGCATCTTGGCGACCTCCATGAAGTAGTTCATGCCGATGGCCCAGAAGAAGCTCAGGCGCGGCGCGAACCGGTCGATCTCCATGCCCGCCGCCTTGCCCGCGCGCAGGTATTCGATCCCGTCCGACAGTGTGTAGGCCAGTTCGATGTCCGCCGAGGCCCCCGCCTCCTGCATGTGGTAGCCGGAGATGGAGATGGAGTTGAACTTGGGCGTTTCCTTCGCCGTCCACTCGAAGATGTCGGCGATGATTCGCATCGAGGGCGCGGGCGGATAGATGTAGGTGTTGCGGACCATGAACTCCTTCAGAATGTCGTTCTGAATGGTCCCGGTCAGCTTGGCGTGATCGACGCCCTGCTCCTCGCCCGCCACGACGTAGAGGGCCAGGATCGGCAGCACCGCCCCGTTCATGGTCATGGACACCGACATCTGGTCCAGCGGAATGCCGTCGAACAGGGTCCGCATGTCCAGAATGCTGTCGATGGCCACGCCGGCCATGCCGACGTCGCCCTTCACCCGAGGGTGGTCGCTGTCATAGCCTCGGTGGGTGGCCAGATCGAAGGCGACCGACAGACCTTTCTGACCGGCGGCCAGGTTGCGGCGATAGAAGGCGTTGGACTCCTCGGCGGTCGAGAAGCCCGCATACTGGCGGATCGTCCAGGGCGCGCCCGCATACATGGTCGGATAGGGCCCGCGGACGAAGGGGGCGAAGCCCGGCAGGCCGTGGATGAAGTCCAGCCCCTCGACAGCCTCGGGGCCATAGGTGGTCTCGACCGTCAGGCCTTCGGGCGTGCTCCACGGCGCGCGCTCAGGCCCGGCGCCGGTGGCGTCGAGGTCGAGGGCGATCTTGGAGAAGTCAGGAAAGCTCATTGGGCGGCCTCCTCGAAGGCGGCGGCGAAGCGCACGGGAGCCAAGGCCTCGAACGCCCCGATGACGACAGGCGCGGCGGGCGCGGGCGTCACGGGCGCGGGGCGCACGTCCGGGTCGACGAATTTGGTGACGCCGACAATCTGGGCGACGCCGTCCTTGAAGGCTTTTTGCGCCATGTCGCGGGCGCGGGCGATGCGGGGCTGGATCACCCCGCCTTCCAGACAGGCGATGACGCCGCCTTCCGCCTCATAGACCTGAAACTCGGCCCAGGCGGCTTCCGCCAGTTCCCGGGTCCGCGCGTCCAGATACCAGGAGCCGCTGGCCGGATCATCGACGCGGCCCAGGTTGGATTCTTCCATCAGGATCAACTGGGTGTTGCGCGCCTGACGCTTGGCGAAGTCGTCCGGCAGGCCCGCCGCGCGGGTGAAGCCGTCCAGCACCAAGGCATCGGCCCCGCCCACGGCCCCGGCGAATCCGGCCGCCGTCAGGCGCAGCATGTTCGGCCACGGATCGCGCGCCGACAGCATCCGTCGCGACGAGCGTGCTTCGATGATCGCCGGAACCTCGGCGCCGAACGCCTTGGAAACGCTGGCCCAGATCAGGCGCAGGGCGCGGATCTTCGCCAGGGAGTCGAAATAGGCCTGGTCCACGGCCACGCCCAGAACCACGCCCTTCAGCGCCGCCTCGGCCGACAGGCCCGCTTCGACGGCCGCCTTCACATAGGCCACGGCCGACGATGCGGCGAAGGCCAGTTCCTGCGCGATGGAGCCGCCCGCCTCATGCGCCACGCGGCCCGAGGCCATGAACAGCGTCGCCTCGGGATAGGTCGCGGCATGGGTCGCCGCCGCCTTGGCCGTTTCGGTCATGATGGCCGCGAAGTCGCCCGGCGCCCCGCCCGCCTCGGCATAGGCCGAGATCGGATCGAGGTGGAAGGCCAGCTTGGCGCGGGGCGAGCCCTTGGCGGCCATCGACAGGGCCTCCGCCGCCTTCACGCCCTCGAACCCGGCATCCAGCGCCACCGGCGCCAGTTCCAGCGCCACGCCGTCGAGGGCGCGCGCCAGTTTCGCAGCGTCCGCCGCTGCCGGCCCAGCGATCAGGATGGACGCCGCCCCGTTCTCCAGATCGGTCAGGATAGCGCGGTTCAGGGCGTCCGCGTCCTCGCCCTCGTTCAGCGCCCGCACGTCCCAGGCCCGGCCTTCGGAGTCCGAGGGCCGGGGCGCGAACACCAGCTCGGCGCCGTTCGCCGCCCCATACAGCGGCTTGGTCGCCAGATGGTCCGCATCCAGATGGATGAGGCTTTCCAGCGGACGCTCTTTCAGCGCCTTGACGGCGGCTTCGCGCCACTCCAGCGGGGTGGGATTGGGGAAGGTCATGCGGCCGCTCCTTCTACCTTCGTCATCCTCCGGCCAGCCGCGCAGCGGCGCAGACCGGGGGACCCAGCGGCGCGCGAAAGCGCGAAGCTGTCACGCACGCCGTGCGCCCCATCGAAACGCGGCGCTGTCGCCTTCGCTTCGCTGCGGCGCCGCTGGGTCCCCCGGTCGCTCCTGCGGAGCGCCGGAGGATGACGAAAGAGAGGAAGCATCACTCGAACTCCACCAGCACGTCGTCGGCGGCGACCGGATCGCCGGCCTTGGCCTTCACCGCCTTCACCTTGCCGTCGAGCTCGGCCTTGAGGATGTTCTGCATCTTCATGGCCTCGATGATGGCCACGGTCTCGCCGGACTTGACCTCCTGGCCCTCGGTCACGGGGATGTCGACCACCAGACCCGGCATCGGCGACAGCACCTGCTTGGAGGTGTCCGCCGCCTGCTTCTCGGGCAGCAGGGCGTAGAGATGCGCCACGTCGGGGCGCAGCACGCGCACCCGCGCCTTGGCCGCGCGGTGGCGGATGTCGAAGCCATCGGCGGCGCGCTTCACCTCGGCGGTGAAGGCGTCCTCGTCCAGCACCGCCTTGAACAGCGAAAGGCCCGGACGCCAGTCGATCTCCGACAGGGAGACTTCCTCGCCGTCGATGGCCACGATCAGGTCTTCGGCCTCGTCATAACCGACCTCGACCTCATAGGCCGCCTTGTCGACCAGCACGGTCCAGTCAGTGCGCTCGCTGGGGTCGCCGTCCTGTTCGGCGATGACCTCGTTCATGGCCACGGCCGAGGCGATCAGGATCTTCACCTGCTCCGGAGTCGGCGCCAGGCCGTGGAAGCCCTCGGGGAACTCGTCCTTGATGTAGCTGGTCGACAGCTGGCCGGACCGGAAGCGTTCCTGATCCATGACCGCCGCCAGGAAGGGCACATTGTGGCCCAGTCCCGCCAGATGGGTGTCCTCCAGCGCGCGGGCCATGCCGCGCACGGCGTCGTCACGCGTCTCGCCCCAGGCGCACAGCTTGGCGATCATGGGGTCGTAGAACATGCTGATCTCGTCGCCCTCGCGGACGCCGGAATCGTTGCGGACGGTGTAGTCGCCCCCAGAATTGGAGTGTTCGCCCTCTTCCGGCTGCTCATAGCGCACCAGACGGCCGATCGACGGCAGGAAGCCGCGATAGGGGTCTTCGGCGTAGATGCGGCTCTCGATGGCCCAGCCGTTGATCGACAGGTCGTCCTGCTTGATCGCCAGTTGCTCGCCCCAGGCCGAGCGGATCATCTGCTCGACCAGATCGACGCCGGTGATCAGCTCCGTCACCGGATGCTCGACCTGCAGACGCGTGTTCATCTCCAGGAAGAAGAAGGACTTGTCCTGACCGGCGACGAACTCGACCGTGCCGGCCGAGTCATAATTCACCGCCTTGGCCAGGGCGACGGCCTGCGCCCCCATGGCGGCGCGGGTCGCCTCGTCCAGCAGGGGCGACGGCGCCTCCTCGATGACCTTCTGGTTGCGGCGCTGGATCGAGCATTCGCGCTCGAACAGGTGGATGACGTTGCCGTGCTTGTCGCCCAGCACCTGAATCTCGATGTGGCGCGGGTCGACGATGAACTTCTCGAGGAAGACGCGGTCGTCGCCGAAGGCGTTCAGCGCCTCGGCCTTCACGGCGGCGAAGCCCTCGGCCATGTCGTCGTCCGAATGGGCGACGCGGATGCCCTTGCCCCCGCCCCCGGCCGAGGCCTTGATCATCACCGGATAGCCGATCTCGCGCGCGATCTTCACCGCCTCGTCCGGCGTTTCGATCAGGCCCATGTGGCCCGGCACGGTCGAGACGCCGGCCTCGGCGGCGAACTTCTTGGAGGTGATCTTGTCGCCCATGGCGTCGATCGCCTCGGGGTTCGGCCCGATGAAGGCGATGCCCTCGGCCTTCAACCGCCGCGCAAACCCGGCGTTCTCCGACAGGAAGCCGAAACCGGGGTGCACCGCCTGCGCCCCCGTCTGCTTCACGGCGTCCACGATCTTGTCCTGGATCAGATAGGACTGCGCGGCGGGCGACGGGCCGATGTGAACCGTCTCGTCCGCCATCTCGCACGCCAGCGAACCGGCGTCGGCGTCGGAGTAGACGACCACCGTCTTGATGCCCATGCGACGGCAGGTCTTGATGACGCGAACAGCAATTTCGCCGCGGTTGGCGATCAGAATTTTATCGAACATTTCTGGGCCTTACAGCGGGATGTTGTCGTGCTTCTTCCAGGGATTTTCCTGGGTCTTGTTCTTCAGCGTCTTCAGCGCCTTGATCAGGCGACGGCGGGTGCCGTGGGGCATGATGACGTCGTCGATGTAGCCGAGCCCGGCCGCCACGAAGGGGTTGGCGAAGCGTTCCTTGTACTCGGCCTCGCGCGCCGCCAGGGCCTCGGGGTCGCCGGCTTCCTTGCGGAAGATGATCTCGACCGCGCCCTTGGCGCCCATGACCGCGATCTCGGCGGTGGGCCAGGCGTAGTTGACGTCGCCGCGCAGGTGTTTGGAGCTCATGACGTCATAGGCGCCGCCATAGGCCTTGCGCGTGATGACCGTCAGCTTGGGCACCGTGGCCTCGGCATAGGCGAACAGCAGCTTGGCGCCGTGCTTGATCAGGGCGCCGTACTCCTGCTTCGTGCCCGGCATGAAGCCCGGCACGTCGACGAAGGTCACCAGCGGGATATGGAAGGCGTCGCAGAAACGCACGAAGCGCGCGGCCTTGCGGCTGCTGTCGATGTCCAGCACGCCCGCCAGGGTCTGGGGCTGGTTGCCGACGACGCCGACCGGCTGGCCGTCCAGACGTCCGAAGCCGCAGATGATGTTCTTGGCGAAGTCGGCGCCGATCTCGAAGAAGTCGGCCTCGTCGACCGTCTTCAGGATCAGTTCCTTCATGTCATAGGGCTGGTTCGGATTGGCCGGGACCAGGGTGTCGAGGCTGGCCTCGTCGCGATCCGGCTCGTCATAGGTTTCGCGGACCGGCGGCGTCTCGCGGTTCGACAGCGGCAGGAAGCCGATCAGGCGGCGCACCTCCGACAGGGCCTCCAGATCGTTCTCGAAGGCGCCGTCGGCGACCCCCGACTTGCCCGCATGGACGCGGGCGCCGCCCAGGTCCTCGTGGCTGACGACCTCGTTGGTGACGGTCTTCACCACGTCGGGGCCGGTCACATACATGTAGGAGGTGTCCTTCACCATGAAGATGAAGTCGGTGATCGCGGGCGAATAGACGTCGCCGCCCGCGCACGGCCCCATGATGACCGAGATCTGCGGAATGACGCCCGAGGCCAGGGTGTTCTGCAGGAAGATGTCGGCGTAACCGGCGAGGCTCTCCACGCCCTCCTGAATACGCGCGCCGCCCGCGTCGAACAGGCCGATGATCGGCGCGCCCGCCGTCAGGGCCATCTTCTGGATCTTGACGATCTTGGCCGCGTGGGCGCCCGACAGCGAGCCGCCGAACACCGTGAAGTCCTTCGAGAAGACATAGACCAGGCGGCCATTGATGGTGCCGCGCCCGGTGACGACGCCGTCGCCGGGGATGCGCTGCTCGGCCATGCCGAAGTCGTGGCTGCGGTGCTCCACGAACATGTCGGTCTCTTCGAAGGAGCCTTCGTCCAGCAGGACGCCGATGCGTTCGCGGGCGGTCAGCTTGCCCTTGGCGTGCTGGCTGGCGATGCGCTTCTCGCCCCCGCCCAGCTTGGCGGCGGCGCGACGGCGCTCGAGCTCCTCGAGGATGGCCTGGCTCATGGTTGGGCGACTCCCTGACTTCGTTCAGGGTCCAACAAGCCGGTTCATCGCAGAAAGGCAATCGCAACTTTGCAAAAGGTGCGTAAGTGCGTAAGCCTGCCAAGGAGGGCAGGCATTTTTGCAAAGTTGCAACGCCCAGAGCGGCGCGGATTATGGCTGAGAAACTCTACTTCGGGACCAAGGTCCGCAAGCTGCGCGAGACGCGCGGCTGGACGCTGGAGCAGTGCGCCGGGCGGCTGGCGCTGTCGCCCTCCTACCTGTCGCAGATCGAGACCAACCAGCGCCCGGCCACGGCGCGGGTGCTGATCGCCCTGACGCGCGCCTTCGACGTGGACGCCAGCCTGTTCGACCTGGACGGCGACGCGCGCCTGATCGCCGACCTGCGCGAGGCGACCACCGACGTCGCTGGCCACGCCGAGGCGCCGACGGCGGGCGAGCTGAAGCAGGCGGCCATGAACGCGCCCCGGCTGGCGCGGCAGTTCCTGGCCCTGCACCAGGACTATCGCCGTCTGGACGAGCGGCTGAAGACGCTGAACGAAACCCTGGGCCGGGACGAGCGCGGCACGGCGGCCGCCCCCGCCCTGCCCTATGAGGCGGTGCGCGACTTCTTCCACTATCGCGACAACTACATCGACGCCCTGGACCGGGCGGCGGAGGACTTGGCCGCGCAGCTGAACCTGGGCGACGGCGTCCATCCGGAGCGCGCGCTTGAGGCCGCGCTGAACGACCTGTGCGGCGTGCGCGTCGCCACGGGTCAGGCGCGCGGCGCCATGCGGCGCTTCGATCCGAGCGCGCGCATCCTCTACGTCGACGCCAGCCTGCCGGGCGCCACCCGCGCCTTCCAGATGGCGCACCAGCTGGTGCGGCTGCGGTTCGAAGATCTGATCGAGCACGAACTGGATCACGCCGCCTTCGACATTCCCGCCGCGCGCGACGTGTGCCGGGTCGGCCTGGCCAACTACGCCGCGGGGGCGCTGCTGCTGCCTTATCGCGCCTTTCTGGAGGCGGCGCGGGAGCTGCGGCACGACGTGGACCGTCTGCGCAACCGCTTCCACGTCAGCTTCGAGCAGGCCTGCCACCGGCTGAGCACGTTACAGAGGCCCGGCTGGCGCGGCGTGCCCTTCTACTTCGCGCGGGTGGACATGGCGGGGAACATCACCAAGCGGCACAGCGCGACGCGCTTCCAGTTCGCCCGCTTCGGGGGCGCCTGCCCCCTGTGGAACGTGCACGAGGCCTTCAGCGCCCCGGACCGCATCCTGGTCAATCTGTCGGAAATGCCGGACGGCGCCCGCTACGTCTGCCTCGCCAAGAGCGTGTCCAAGCCGGGCGGGTCGTTCCTCGAGCCGGACCGACGCTATGCTCTGGGCCTGGGCTGCGAGATCGAGCACGCGGCGCAGCTGGTCTATGCCGACGGGCTGGACCTGAACGGGCCGCCGACGCGCATGGGGGTCAACTGCCGCATCTGCGAGCGGACGGACTGCACGCAGCGGGCGTTTCCGCCGATCGACCGCACGCTGGCCGTGCCTGAGAATGAGCGGGGGGTGATCCCGTATACGCTCACCTGAATCCTTCACACCCATAGGAATCCTTCTCCCGATGGGAGAAGGTGCCCCGAAGGGGCGGATGAGGGTTCCCAGCCACAGTCGGCGTAAGCCGTATCGCAACGGCTGCCGCCGACTGACAGCTTGAACCCTCACCCTTTCGCCTTAGCGGATCGCTTCGCTCTCCGAGGCTCAAGCCCTCTCCCATCGGGAGAGGGTCAGGATCAGCCCATCGTCGGGATGACGAAGCTGCTGTCGGCGTGCTCCAGCGCGCTGTCCGGCCAGCGGGCCGTCACGGTCTTGGTCTTGGTCCAGAAGCGGACGCCTTCCATGCCGTGCTGGTTGATGTCGCCGAAGGCCGAACGCTTCCAGCCGCCGAAGGTGTGATAGGCCACCGGCACCGGGATCGGCACGTTGATGCCGACCATGCCGACGTTGACGCGGGCGGCGAAGTCGCGGGCCGCGCGGCCGTTCTGGGTGAAGATGGCGACGCCGTTGCCGTACTGGTGCTTGCTGGGCAGGCTCAGCGCCTCCTCGAAGCTGGCGGCGCGGACGATCTGCAGCACCGGGCCGAAGATCTCCTCGCGGTAGGACTCCATTTCCGGCTTCACATGATCGAACAGCGACGGGCCGATAAAGTAGCCCTTCTCGTGCCCCTGCAGGCTGAAGTCGCGGCCGTCGACGACCAGTTCGGCGCCTTCCTGGACGCCCTTGTTGATCCAGCCGAGCACGCGCTCCTTGTGCTGGGCGGTGACGACGGGGCCGTAGTGGGCCTCGGCGTCGGTCGAGACGCCGACGCGCAGGTGCGGGATTTCGGCGACCAGACGCTCGCGCAGTTCGTCGGCCGTGCGCTGGCCGACCGGCACCACGACCGGCAGGGCCATACAGCGCTCGCCGGCCGAGCCGTAGGCGGCGCCGGTCAGGTCCTTGATGACCTGATCCATGTCCGCGTCGGGCAGGACGATGCCGTGGTTCTTGGCGCCGCCCATGGCCTGGACGCGCTTGCCGTGGGCCGCGCCCTTCTGGAAGACGTAGTGGGCGATGTCGGACGAGCCGACGAAGCTGACGGCGTGGATCAGCGGGTGTTCGAGGATGGCGTCGACCGCGACCTTGTCGCCGTGGACGACGTTCAGCACGCCGGCGGGGGCGCCCGCCTCCATCATCAGTTCGCCCAGACGCACCGGCAGGGACGGGTCGCGCTCGGACGGCTTCAGGATGAAGGTGTTGCCCGCGGCGATGGCCACGCCGAACATCCACATCGGGATCATGCCGGGGAAGTTGAACGGGGTGATGCCCGCGACCACGCCCAGCGGCTGGCGCATGGAATAGACGTCGATGCCCGGACCGGCGCCATAGGTGTATTCGCCCTTCGAGGCGTGCGGGATGCCGCAGGCGAACTCGATCACTTCCAGGCCGCGCTGGATGTCGCCCTTGGAGTCGGCGATGACCTTGCCGTGCTCGCTGGACAGCAGTTCGGCCAGTTCATTCATGTTCGCCTCGACCAGGCGCTTGAACTCGAACATGACGCGGGCGCGGCGCTGCGGGTTGGTCGCGGACCAGCCCTCGAAGGCGGCCTGCGCCGACTGGACCGCCCGATCCAGCTCCGACGGCGTGGCCAGCTGGACGCGGGCCTGAACCTCGCCGGTGTTGGGGTTGAAGACGTCGCCGAAGCGGCCCGACGCCCCCTCGAAAGCCGCACCGTCGATGAAGTGGCGAATGTCGCGCATTGGCGTCTCTCCCGCTGATTTATGGTTCTTCGTGAGCCTGCCCTAGCAGAGGGGCGCGGTCAGGCCCATTGCAATCTTGCAGGTGATGATGTGCATTTCTGCATATGTTCGATTGGGATGATCTGAGGGTGTTTCTGGCCGCCGCCCGCGCCGGGTCGCTGGCGACGGCGGCGCAGCGGCTGGGCGTGGACGCGGCCACGGTCGGGCGGCGCGTGGCGCGGCTGGAGACGGCGCTGAAGTCGACGTTGCTGGTGCGCTCGGCAACCGGCCTGCAACTGACGGCGACGGGCGCGCAGTTGCTGGAACGGGCGCTGGACGCCGAAAGCGCCATGGAGGCCGCCGGGCGCGTCACCCAGCCCGACCTGATCGCCGGGACGGTGCGGATCAGCGCCTCGGAAGGCTTCGGCGGCGCCGTCCTGGCCCCCGCCCTGCCCGGCCTGCTGGCGGCGCATCCGGGGCTGAACATCGAGCTGGCCGCCAGCTCCGGCTTCCTGTCGCCCAGCCGCCGCGAGGTGGACATGGCCATCACCCTCAGCCCAGCCGCCGGGCCGCGCCTGATCGTCGAGCCGCTGACACCCTATCAGCTGGCGCTCTACGCCGCGCCCGAGCATCTGGCCCGGCACGGCGCGCCCGACAGCGTGGACGACCTGCCGCTCTTCGACATGGTCGGCTACGTCGACGACCTGATCTATGCGCCGGAACTGCACTATCTGGACGAGATTCGTCCCAACCTGCGCCCGCGCCTGGCGTCGTCCTCGATCCGGGCCCAGCGGGACATGATCGCGGCGGGCGGGGGGATCGGCGTCCTGCCCTGCTTCCTGGCCGAGGGGCTGAGGCGGGTTCTGGCGGACGAAGTGCTGATCGAGCGGCGCTTCTGGCTCAGCACCCACCGCGAGGTGCACGGCACGGCGCGGCTGAAGGCGGCGCGGCGCTGGATCAAGACCCTTTGCCGCGAACAGGCTCATCGTCTGGCGCCCAGGCCGCGCGCCGCGAAGGGGTAGCCGTCCAGCCGGGCCGCGCCCCGACCGGACGGCCTGAACGCGCCTTAGGAAACGGTCAGCGACGACGAGCTGACCAGCGCGCCCGAGATGTGACAGGGTCCGGGAACGCCGGGAATGGTGTCGTCCAGCACGATCACCCCCGGACTGGAGATGGTGCCGCTCACATTGCCCGAGCAGTCGCCCGCGATCGACGTCGAGCTCAGGCCCGAGATCGTCACCGGCGCATCGCCGTTGGCGTCCGCATGGCCGATAGTCACGGCCCAGGGGAAGTTGGACGGATTGACCAGGGCGCATTGCCAGTCGCCCGGATCAATGCTGCCGCCCGTGATGCTGCCGGTATGGCCGTCAGCATTGATGGTCAGCGTAAGGCTGGCCGCGCAGTTGATATTCAGCGTTTGCGAAAGATTGAGAAAACCATCCAAGCTTACAGTGGTCGGAGCCGGCGATACGTGAGCGAAGGCCGGAGCCGAAAACGAGGCAGCAACAAGCAAAGCGGCCGAGACCGCGGCGATCTTCTTGTACATTTTATTACCTCCCTATTCGCATCCACTGATTTGAATGCCTGAAAACATCACCATGGGTTGATAATTATGTCAATATCAATCTTTGGTTGCATTCATGAGCTATGAAACTTCAACGGACAATGGAAACCACAGGCGCAAGGGATAAGCCGCCCCCGACGCGGGAGCGGCTTCTCTCGGCGGATCAGAAGGTCTTGGAGACGCTGACGGCGATCAGGCGGGGGTCCAGGGTGAAGACGTTGGTGGTCAGGCCGGTGTCGTCGCTGTTGGTGAAGGCGTCCGTGATCGGCGTCTTGTCGAACAGATTCTTGACATAGGCCTGGACGACCAGTCCGTCTTCAGGACGTTCCAGCGTCACCGACAGGTTGGCGTTGTCCCAGGACTTCAGACGATCATATTCGGTGTTGTAAACGCGGGCGTAGCTGCTGCCCTGATAGTAATAATCGCCCCGAACCGTCAGATCCCAGCCGCCCAGGAAGAAGGTGTATTGGGCGCCCAGGTTGGCGGTCCAGTTGGGCGCATTGGGCAGTTCGTTGCCGCCCAGATCCGCCGCGAACCCGCGCCCGCCGTTCGGAGCGTCTTTTAAGGGATTGTATTCAAATCCGTAGGTCTGCCAGTATTTCAGCAGCGACGGATAATCCGGGCTGAAACTGCCCGTGCGCTGGGATCCGCTGCACAGGGCCTGAAGCGCGATCACCGTCGAGGAGACATTCCCGCCCCGCGCCAGAATGGTTTCGACATGTCGGGTGGGCGCGATGCAGTTGGACGGCACCTGCAGCCACGGGCGCAGCACCATCCAGTCGGGATTGCCCTGGGTGCGGTTCATGACGTCGATGGAGCTTTCGCCGTCGCCGATCCGGGTCTTCAAATAGCCGAGGTTGGCGTCAAGCCGGAAGTTGCGGTTCGGCTGAAAGACCGTCTCCAGCTCCAGCCCCATGCTGCGGGCGTCGAAATTCTCATTCAGAGAAATGCGGTCGACGATCTGCGAGACCTGGTAGTCCGTATAGTCATAGTAGAAGGCCGTGAGATTCAGCCTCAGACTGCCGTCGTAAAGCGAATTCTTGGTCCCGATCTCAAAGGCGTTGACGTATTCCGGCTCGAACGTCTCGGCCAGCGGCTGATACTGGATCACGGCCGGATTGATGTCGACGCGCGGCGGATTGGCGCCGCCCCCCTTATAGCCGCGCGCAAAGGAGGCATAGACCAGGGTGTCGTCGGTGAAGCGAGTCACCGGCTTCCAGTCCAGGACCAGCCGGCCCGTGACCGCGTCCCAGCGCTGATCGATGTCGGGCAAGGCCGGATAGCCGCGGCTGACATAGCCGCCGGACGATCCGCCCGGATTGCCCCGGTCGGCGCCCAGCAGCAACTGGCTGGGATAGGGGGTGCTGACCTTGTGGTCATCGGTGTAGCGCAGGCCCGCGGTCAGCCGCACGTCCGGCGTCAGATCCCAGTACCCCTCGCCGAACACGGCCCAGGACCGGGTGTGGATGACGTTCTTGCTGCGGAAATAGTTGTGCCCGTCCCCGGCCAGATGACTGAGCGGCGTCGGATCGACGTAGATGCATTCCTTTGTCGTCTGAGGACCGCAAACCTGCGTCTGGCGCCCCATGTTCGTTGGAGAGCCGACAACAACGTTGTAAAAATATTCCGCCAACAGCGTGAAAACATTGTTGAAGACGTAATAATCATCCTGGGATTTGAAATCCAGATAGTTGGCGCCCAGGCTGAAATTGAACCGTCCATCGAAATCCGATTGCAGACGCAGTTCCTGCGACCACTGACGATTGTCGGACTGGCTCAGATCAGCCGACACCATGCGATTTGAGGTGCCGAGCTGAGGGTCGGTGTAATAGCCGCCAGGCAAGGCCGAAGGGCCGATGATCGGCTTCCCGAAGATATCGAACAATCCATCGGTGCTGGAGAACAGGGGATTGGAGACGAATCGGTTGTAATCCTGGGTTGAGTAATAGTTGTCATCGGCATAGGCTGTTTGTGAGATCAGCTTCAGCCGATCGTTGACGTCGAATTCCATGTTCAACTGGACCACGTCGTTCTTCACGCGAAAGAGCGGATCATAGCTCGTCGCGATCTCGCGCAGGTTGCGGGACTGCGTCAGGCCGGCATAGGGGTCGGTGCCGAGCCGGATCGTCGGCACAGCCTGCCTCTGCGCATTATTACCGAACGAGAACGAGGCGGAGAAGATGTGAGCGAAGGACCCGCCGTTGGGGACGCCGAAGGCCGCATCGTCATACAGGGATCCAGGCAGGCAGCCCTGGCTCAACCGATTGCGGAACAAAGGCTCGGTGATGGTGTAATTGCCGACCTTCGTCGGCCCCGGGTCAGTGGTGCAGAGCTGCTTGCCGGTTCGGGAGCGCCGGTCGTCCTCTTCGAAATGCTCCCAGATCAGGTTGCTGCGGAAACGATCGACCGGCTCCCACGCCGCCGACAGCCGCGTCGACCACATGTCGCGGTTGTTGACCCTGGTGTCCTTGAAGGTGTTGTGGTCGAAGCCCTCGCGCTTGGTCGTCGATGCGGCGCCCCGCAGCCACAGGGTCTCGGTCAGCGGGATATTGACCATCATCTGGCCGCGCATGGAGCCGTAGTTGCCGGCTTCGGCCTTGAGCATGGCGTCGAAGTCCGGCCCCGGCAGCATGGGGATCATGTTGACCACGCCGCCGGTGGCGTTGCGGCCGTAGAGCGTGCCCTGCGGCCCGCGCAGCACCTCGACCCGGTTCACGTCCAGATATTCCTGCTCGAACAGGCGGTTGCGGATCAGGGGGGTGTTGTTGAAGCTGACGGCCACGGCCGGGTCGCTGCTGGCCGAGATGGCCTTGGTCCCGATCCCGCGGATCGAGAAATTATACATGCTGAAGTTGGCCTTGGAGAAGCTGACGTTCGGGATCGCCCGCATCAGCTCGGAGCCGCCCTCGATCTTCAGCGCGTCCAGATTTTCAGCCGAAAAGGCCGAGACGGCGATCGGTACGTCCTGAATCGACTGCTCGCGCTTCTGCGCCGTGACGATGATGTCGCCGACGGCCGTGGCTTCCAGCGCCAACTCCTGCGCCAAGGCCGGCCCGGCGGCGGCGACGGAAAGAACGAAGGCCGATGCGGTGACGGCCAGACGCGCACGAGTACAGCCAGCAGACGCCATGAAATCCTCCCCGAAATCCACACAGCGCCCCGGCTGAATGGATGCACGTTTCCCCGCCCCCTGGATGATCGACCGTACGACGAGGCGGCGCCGCCGACGGCATAACCTCGTTACGATCCATCTATTCACCGACCTGTCAATACATTACTTACATTATTGTGCGTTACCTTAGGTAAGGCTTCAGCGAACGTTGTCATTTGATTTGACAGTAAAGGCTGCCCTTCCGACTCGGGCGCTTCAGACGCGCAAGACGCCGCCTCCTATTCCCCGGGCAGGCTCAGGCCCTGCCGCCGCGATAGGCGTTGCAAAGGGACGTCGGCACGCGCTCGTAGAGCGTCGGCCGCGGAATGCGCAGGCGCCGGCGCGCCTCGTCCAAAGGTTCGGCCAGCAGAGCTTCATAGTCCTCGCCCGGCAGCCAGGCCGCGCGACGCCCGTCGCCCCAGGCCCGGAAAACGGCGCGGGCGCAGGGATGGCCGGTCCTGGCCCGGGCGAACTGAATCGCGATCACGGCGGCGATCAGGCCGAAGCCCGCGCTGCGCGTCTGCGGCAGGGAGAAGGCGACGACGCAGGCCTCGCCCAGGGCGTCGGCGCGATAGCCCGTCAGCACGTGCCAGACGTCATGCACGTCGCGCAGGCGCCGCGCGAACCAGGCGCGAGGGTGCGCCGCCTCGATCTCGCTGTCCGGAATCTTGCGGCTCTCTTCCGCCAGGCCATAGGCCGAGACATCCTCGGCCTCCACGAAGGCCAGATAGGCGGCCCCAACGCTGCCCGCCGGAAGCCCCGCCAACCAGGCCCCGTCCTGCAGGCGGTCCGCCAACTCCTGGCGCCGATAGGCCTGACGGCCGCCCGACGGGGTCTTCAGAAGCTTCTCATAGCCCCAATCCACGGATCGGCCGGACAGGGCGTTCATGATCTCGAACACCTGTTCGGTGTCGTCCTTGTCGGCCACCAGCCGCCGCATGGCTCGAAGGGCGCGCAACGGCTGCACCCTGCGTGAGGAAGCGTTGGCCGGCGAGCGGACCGGCGCGTCATCGCCAGACTGAAATGAGTGCGCGACCGTCACTTGCAGTACCCCTAAACGCCCTTTAACACACACCTACCTACATGGCTGTCATTTACATAGATGTCAATTAATAAGACTGAAAAACCGCGTCGTCGGCGGCGTTCTCCTGAAGAAGCGCGCCGCGAGGCGGTCGTCTCGGCGCGCGAGTTGTTGCTGTCGGGCGGACCGAATGCGGTGACGCTGTCGGCGGTGGCGGGCGAGATCGGCGTGACCCACGCCAATCTGATCCACCACTTCGGCTCGGCGGCCGGACTTCAGTCGGCCCTGATGGGATCGATGGTGGCGGACCTGAACGAGGCCCTGGGCGCCGCCGTTGCGCGCCTCCGCACCGACGAGGGGGCGCCGCTGGAACTGATCAACGCCGTGTTCGACGCCTTCTCGACCGGAGGCGCGGGCCGACTGGCGGCCTGGATCGCCCTGTCCGGCGATCTGTCCCACCTCGAGCCGGTGCGCGCGGCGGTGCAGGATCTGGTCGTCGCCATAGAGGAAAAGGTCGGCCTGGAAGGTCCCCGGGCCGACGAGATCATCGGCTCAGCCGTCCTGTTCATCGCCCTCAGCGCCTTCGGCGAGGCCCTGATCGGCGGGCCCCTGCGCGAAATGCTGGATCAGCCCGAGGACGCCAGCCGAAGGGTGGTGGCCAGTCTGCTGCCGGCCTTCCTGACCATACGCCCGCACGACGACGCGGCTTGAGGTCGCTCATCCCCCGGACAGGGCGCCGGTGACGCCCAGCGTCCCGTCCGGATTCTCGACCACGCCCAGTTCCTCGATGCGCGCCCCGCCCTGCTCCAGCGCGGCCAGCCAGCCGAAGGCCTGGGCGCTCGTTGCGCGATCCAGTCGAAAGCCGAGCCGCCCGCCCTCGGACATGCCCAGCGTCGGCTGGACGCCCGCCGTCGGCGCGGTCGCGGCGACCAGGGTCTGAAGATCGACCGTCTCGGTCGGACGGACGCCGCGCTGAACCACGGCCGTCTCAATCTGCGCCAACTGTCGCTCGGCGGCGACGCGGGCGCGCGCCTGATCGTCCGTCCAGCCGTCCAGCGGGCGCACCAGGCCCAGCCAGCCGATGACGCCCAGCACGAGCGCGCCCATGACCGCCAGCATCCGCCGCTCGCGCAGCGACCGGCCGTCCCACCAGGCGGCGATGGAAGAGAATGGGGCCTTCATCGGGCGCCTCCAATCGTGAGCGTGCTGACCATGCGGCCTTCCTCCTCGGCGGAGGTTTCGTCGACCACGGCCAGACCGGCCTCGGCCAGGTCCGAGCGGACGGCGTCCAGGTCGTTGAAGGCCGGATGGGCCAGGGTGACGCGGAGGCCCTCGCCGCCCAGGGTCGCGTCGTCCAACTCAGCGCCCGGCACGCGCTCGACGGCGGCGAAGACGGCGGCCAGGGCGCGCGCGGTTCCGCCCGGCGGCGCTCCGGCGTCCAGGCGGCGCAGGGCTTCGGACGCCGCATCGGCCGCCGTCGCCAGTTCGGGGTAGAGCTTCACGGCCCCTGCCCTGGCGCCCGCCTCGGCGCGATCGGCCGCCGCGCGGTCGCGCAACCCCTCGGCGGCCATCAAGATCAGGGGCGAGATCAGCAGGGCCGCCGCCAGACCGGCCGCCAACCGCCAGCCCTTGGCCGCCTGCCCCCGCTCACGCCGGTCGTGGACCTGCAGCAGGTCGACCGGCGCCGCCAGCGCCCCCGCCGCCAGGGCCGCGTCCAGCGCCGCGCCTTCCAACCAGACCAGGGCGCGCCCGGCCGCCACGGGCTCGGCCAGATCCGGCTGAACCGTCGCGGCGAAGGTCGAGCCGCGCAGGGCCACGTCGGCGCCGACCCGGGCGGCGGTCAGGGTCTCGGCCTCCTGCGGCGCGGGCAGACACAGGTTGTCGGGCACCACGGCCTCGGGCCCGATGTCGAACGTCTCCATCCAGCGCAGCCAGGCCTGCAGCAGTGTGGCCGAGACCGCCGCCGTCAGGCGCGGGCCGCCGTCGGCGGGAGCCGCGCCCAGAGCTACATCCAGCCCCTCGACCTCGCCCGCCGCCTGATCGCGCAGCGCCCAGCGCGCGGCGGCTCTGGCCTGCGCCATATTGCCCGGCGGCAGCTCCAGCCAGCGCGTCATGACGTCCGCGCCGGGGGCCACGGCGATGGTCCGCATCGACGGCGGGGTCTCGGCCTGATGCGGGTCCAACTCGCCGCGCCCGACGACGCGGCCCTCGCGGTCGACCAGCAGGAAACGCGCGGGCAAGGTCGCGTTGGTCGGGATGAACAGGATGCGGGCGTGGCTCATTCTTCCATGCTCATTCTTCAGGCGTCCAGCGACGGATGACAGTGCGCGCCATGCCGTCGGGCGCGACATGGATCAGGGCGGTGCGCACGGCGCGGGCGTCGCCGTGCTCGATCTCCACCCTCAGGTCGAAATAGCGGTTGGCCAGGGTGATCTGGCCCTTGGTCTCTTCATCAACGACCACGCCCGCCAGGGCGGGTTGAGCCCAGAAGGCACCGGGGCTGCTCCACCCCGCCGCCGGGCGCGCGGCGATGGCCGCCTTGGCTGCGTTCAGCCCCACCACGCCCCGGCTGATCGCGACCAGCAGCACGGCGTCCTGCGGCTCCAGCGTATTGGGGTTCAGCGGCGACAGCCGCGCCTCCGGCAGGGCGCACAGATGGGGCCTCAACCGGCGATAAAGGGCCTCGTCCACCCCGGCGACGGCGCGCAGTTCGCTGACCTCGGCCAGCATGACCCCGCCCGTGCGATATGGCGTCTGGCGGCTGGCGTAGGTGGAATCTTCCGCCCCCTGCGCCGAGACCTCGGCGTCGCCATCCATCCAGTCGGTCAGCGCCGCCGCGACCGCCGCCATCCGTCCGCGCGGAACACCCAGGGCGGTGCCCAGGGCGATGAACTGCGCCGCCCCTTCGGGCCGTGCGATCAGGTCCTCGCCCTGGCCAAGCACCAGGCTGTTCAGGTTGAAGCAGGACTGGCCGTCGCGGATCACCGCCCGCCCCTCGCCGTCGTCCAGCGGCAGGGCGAAGACACGGCCGTTCCAGTGCGGCTGAAGCGGCGTGCGCGCGGGATCGGCGCGGACCAGATCGGACAGTCGTCGTCGCGCCAGCGCCTCGGCCCCCGCCGCAAAGCCTTGCGCCTGCGCCTGGCTCTCGGCGTTGGTCGTGCGGCGCACGGAAAAGCGCACATCGTCCAGCAGCACCACGCACAGCGCCGCCATCACCGCCACCAGCAGCAGGACAGTCAGCAGGGCCATGCCCCGGCGATCGCGCGCGCCCAGCTTCATGCGGCGGCGACCAGAAACAGCTGCTCGACCGGGCCGAAGCCGTCCAGCGTCAGCGTCACCCGCACCGCGTCCGGCAGGGGCCGGTCGCTGCTGGCGGAAAAGGCGGGCGCCTCCGATCCGTTCTGGATGAAGGCGACGCGGGCGTCCTTCACGCCGCGATACAGCACCTGCGGCGGTCCGGCCCGCGCGCCGTCCAGATACGGCGCCACCCGACGCTCCAGCCGCTCCTCGACCAGCCGGTATTCGACGCGCTGCAAGGAGGCGCGCGGCGCGCCGTCCGGATTGCTCCAGCCGCTGCGAGCCAGCACCAGCAGGGGATCGCCCGGCAATTGCGGCCCTATGATCGCCTGAGGCGCCGGACGCCCCGTCGGCCCGCGCACCCGCCGCCCCGTCGCCTGGGCCAGATCGGCGCGCAGCAGGGCGCGCGTGCGTTGCAGCGCCGCCACTCGGTCGGCGTTCGTCTTCACCGCGAACCGCGTCTCGATCGACTGCCCCAGCACCAGCGCGCCCGCCCCCGCCAGCAGGGCGAAGATCAATAGGGCGATCAGGACCTCAACCAGTGTAAATCCGGCTCTTTTTCTTCCGCTATCGCTCGCCGCGCGGCGGCTCGCTGCTTGAGCGGACAGGCGATCTTTCTTCATGCCCCCGCCGCCCGGAACAGCACGCGCTCGGCGGCCTGCTCCTCATCGGCGAAGACGCGCACGTCGATGCGGCCGACGCCGGGCATGTCCGTGGCGCTGACCACCCGCACCCAGCGCCAGTCGCGCCCGCCTAACGCCGCCTGCCCCGACGCCGTGCCGCTCGGCAGGTCGCGCGCGATCATCGCTTCGGCGGCGACATTGTCGGCGACGATGCCGCCCAGCGTCCGCGTCTCGACCCGCGCGGCGGAGCGCGTGCTCTCGCCGGACAGGTTCAGCAGCGCCATCGCCGCCAGACCGAACACGGCCAAAGCGACTAGACACTCGATCAGGGTGAAGCCCGCGCGGGACGAACACTCACTCATGGATCGTCACCTCGCCCGCCCCGTCGATGGCGACAATGACGGCCTGCCCTCCGCGCTCCAGCCGCACGCTGGCGGCGTCGGCCCCGCCGGTCGGGTCGAAGACGGCGCGCGCGGGCGCGGCGACGGCGGCGCCTTCCTCCCATGCCGTGGGAGCCAACACGCCAGTCAGCGGCGTCCAGACCGCGCCGTCAAAGGCCTCGAAGCCATAGCCCGCCGTGTCGGCGCGCAGCGCCACCGGGCGGTTGGTCATCACCGCCTCTTCGCGCGCCAGCGTCAGGCGCGCGGCGAACCGCTCGGCCTCGACCGCCAGCGTCGGGCGCGGGTCCGGCATGGACAGCACCAACGCCCCCGCCGCCACGCCGATAATGGCGATGACGACCATCAGTTCGACGAGGGTGAAGCCTATTCTTTGTTCGCTGCCGCGCGCGCCTCGGGCCCGCGCTGCTTGAGCGAGTTGTCGTGCGCTACCGCTCGCCGCTCGGCGGCTGCCTATTTGAGCGCGTTGTGCGCGCGCCGATCGAGCCCGATCAGCCCTGCCAGTTGCCGATGTCGGCGTCATTTCCCTCGCCCCCTTCCTGGCCGTCGGCGCCGAAGGACCAGATATCGAACTGGCCGCCATGCGCGCTGCGACGGCGGTATTGGTAAGGGTTGCCCCACGGGTCTTCCGGCAGGCGGCGGACATAGCCGCCCTGGCGATAGCGTTCCGGCCGCGCCAGATCCGCGGGCGGCGCGGTCAGGGCCTTCAGCCCCTGCTGGTCCGTGGGGAAGGTCAGGTTGTCGAGGCGATAGGTCTCCACCGCCTGTTCCAGCACCGAGATGTCGGCCCGCGCCTTGCCGACCATGGCCTTGTCCTGACTGGGCAGGACGTTGATCGCCACCACCGTCGCCAACAGGCCGATGATGACGATGACCACCATTAGCTCGACAAGGGTGAAGCCTTGTCGTGCGCTACCCCTCGCCGCGCGGCGGCTCGCTGCTTGAGCGCGTCGGGCGCGCGCCTTGGCGATGTGGCGCAAGCGTCGGGCGCAGGTCTCGAGAACGGACATCAATGCCTCTCTCACCCCAGGGCCAGGGTGTTGATCTGAAGGATGGGCAGCAGGATCGAGAGCACGATCACGGCCACGATCCCGCCCATGATCACGATGATCGCCGGCTCCAGAAGGCTGAGCATCACGGCGGTGAAGTTGGAGAACTCGCGCTCCAGATAGTCGGCTGCGCGCTCCAGCATGGGCTCCAGACGGCCGCTGCTTTCGCCGGACGCGGCCATGTAGACGAGGATGGGCGGGAAGACCTCGGCGCGGCGCATGGCGGCCGACAGGCCGCCGCCCTCGCGCACGGCCTCGGCCATCTGTTCGGTGGCGCGGCGCAGGGCGCGGTTGGAGACGGTGCGGGCGGTGATGGTCAGCCCCTCCAGCACCGGCAGGCCCGCCGCGATCATGGTCGACAGGGTGCGGGCCATGCGCGCCCCGTGCAGGTCGCGCGTCAGCCGACCGACCAGCGGCAGCCTCAGCACCCAGGCGTCCAGCCTCAGCCGCACCGCCTCGCGCCGCCTCGCGATCAACCCCGCGGCGACCACGGCCGCCAGCGTCAACAGGATCAGCCAGCCCCAGTCGCGCATCAGGTCCGACAGGCCGATGACCAGCCGCGTCAGCAGCGGCAGGGTCTGGCCCATGCTGTCGAACTGATCGACCACCTTGGGCACGATATAGGCCATCATGGCGACGATGACGCCCAGCGCCACCACCGCCAGCACGCACGGATAGACCAGCGCCGTCAACACCTTGCCGCGCACTTGTTCGTCCCGCTCCAGCCCGTCGGCCAGGCGTTCAAGGATGGGCTGAAGCGCGCCCGACTGCTCGCCCGCCGCCGTCATGGCGCGATACAGCGGCGGAAAAGCCGCGCCCTGCTGGCCCATGGCGTCGGACAGGCGCCGCCCCTCGATCACCCCGGCGTGGACGCCTTCCAGCACGCGGCGGACATTGGGCCGGTCGGCCTGAAGCATCAGATTGCGCAGCGCCTCTTCCAGCGGAGAGACGGAGATCAGCGTCGCCAGTTGCCGCGTGGTTAGCGCCAGCGTCTTGGGCGACAGGCGCCCGACCTTGCCGACCTTCGAAGGCGCGGCGACCGCGCCCGAACGACCGGCCGTCAGTTGCAACGGGGCCAACTGGCGCTTCGCCAGCGCCTTGCGCGCAGCCGCCTCATCGGCGGCAGTCACGGAGCCGCTGACCGTCCGCCCGGCCGCGTCGGCGGCGATGTAGTCGAAAGCCGCCATCAGGCCGCGACCTCTTCGGCGGCGGTCTCCTGACGCGCCACGCGCAGGGCCTCCTCGACCGAGGTGACGCCCTCCAGCACCAGCGCCCGCGCCCGGTCGGCCAGCGTCCCGCCGCGCGCGAAGGCGGCGTCGAACACCGCGTCCTCATCGGCGCCCGAGGCGATCAGGCGACGCAACTTCTCGTCCACCGCCAGCGTCTCATAAAGGCCGATCCGCCCGACATAGCCGGTCGAACCGCAGTCGGCGCAGCCGTGCGGCCGCCAGACCCGCACGCCTCCCTCGGCCCCGATCAGGCGCGCCGTCGCCTTGTCCGCCGTCTCCTCGATCCGGCAGTGCGGGCACAGGCGCCGCACCAGCCGCTGCGCCACCACCAGCCGCAGGGTCGAGGCCAGCAGGAAGGGCTCGACCCCCATGTCGCGCAGCCGCGTCACGGCCCCGGCCGCATCATTGGTGTGGACCGTCGACAGAACCAGATGGCCTGTCAGCGAGGCTTGAACGGCGATGGCCGCCGTCTCCGTGTCGCGGATTTCGCCGACCATGACCACGTCCGGGTCCTGACGCAGGATGGCGCGCAGACCGGCGGCGAAGGTCATGCCGACCTTGGGGTTCACCTGCGTCTGGCCCACGCCCTCCATGGCGTATTCAACCGGGTCTTCGACCGTCAGGATGTTGCGCGAGCCGTCGTTCAGCAGCGACAGTCCGGCATAGAGGCTGGTCGTCTTGCCCGAGCCGGTCGGCCCGGTCACGAGGATGATGCCGTTCGGCTCGGCCAGCGCATGGCGGAAGGCCTCCAGCGCCGCCGGGTCCATGCCTAGACGGTCCAGCGTCAGCCCGGCCTGATCCTTGTCCAGAATCCGCAGCACCACCCGCTCGCCCGCCCGCGACGGCAGGGTCGAGACGCGCACGTCCAGCGACTTGCCGCCCAGCGTCAGGGGAATGCGCCCGTCCTGGGGTTTGCGCTTCTCGGCGATGTCCAGCCGCGCCATGACCTTGATGCGCGACACCAGCAGCGGCGCCACGCGCGGATTCAGGCTCAGCGCCTCGCGCAGCACCCCGTCCACCCGCATCCGCACCAGAAGGCGCGTCTCATAGCTTTCCAGATGCACGTCCGAGGCGCCGATGCGGGCGGCCTCAGCGATGACGCCGTTGATCAGGCGGATGACTGGCGCGTCGTCCGTGGCGTCCAGCAAGTCCGCCGCCGCCGGAATGTCATCCACCAGACTGTCCAGCCCCACCGGCAGGGACAGGTCGTCGCCGTCGGCCGCCGTCAGTTGCTCTCCCGCATAGACTTCCGACAGCTTGCGGTCGAAGGCGGCGGCGCTCAGCGGCGTCGCCTCCAGCGGGCGGCCCAGCGCGCGGCGCGCCTCGACCAGCGCCAGAGGGTCTGCGCCCTCGCGCACCCCCACCGCCATCACTTCGCCCGCCGCCAGCAGCAGGACGCCGTGCGTCTTGGCGAAGCCGTAAGGCAGGCGTGGATCGACGACGGTGATCACCGGGCGCCCCCCGACACCGGCGGCAGCGGCCGGGCCGCGACCGGCGCGACAGGGGCGATGACCAGCGGCTCTCCCGCCGCCGGAGCCGCAGGCGGCTGGGCCTGCATATAGTCGCGCAACAGGGCGTCGAGGCTCGGCTCGCGATCGGGATGAACTCTCTGCTGCTCGCCGCGCATATAGCCCCAGCGGTCCGCCGCCAGCCCCTGCGCGTCCGCCGTGGTGCGCAATATGGTCGGGCGCAGGAAGACCATCAGATTGGTCCGCCCCCGCTCGCGGCTGGTCGAGCGGAACAGGACGCCGACGCCCGGAATGTCGCCCAGACCGGGCACCTTGCTGACCTCCAGCCGGTCGTTCTGATCCAGCAGGCCGCCCGCCACGGCGATGTCGCCGTCATCGACGACCAGCGTCGTCTCCAGCTCGCGCTTGTCCAGGATCAGGTCGTTGGCGCCGCTGGTCAGCAGGCCGTTGATGCTCGACACCTCCTGCCGCAGCGTCAGGGTGATGGAGCCGCCTGCGTTGATCTGGGGCCGCACCGTCAGGCGCACCCCGATATCCTTGCGCTCGGTCGTGGTGAAGGGGTTGGAGTTGCCGTCCAGAATGGTCTGGCCAGTGGTGATCGGCACCTCCTGCCCGACCAGGAAGGTCGCCTCTTCGTTATCCAGCGTCATGATCGACGGAGTCTGCAGCAGGTTGGAGCCCGCGTCCGTCTTGGCCGCGTTGATGATGAAGCCGAACAGGCCGTCGCCCCACTTGCCGCCCGCCCCGCCGACGAAGCCGTTGGCGCCCAGCAGGCTGTTCAGGGCCAGGTTCTGCAGCCGCTCGCGCAGGGGATCGTCCTTGTCGAGTTGGCCCGCCGCCGCCCCGCCCGCGAGGGGAACCAGCGGCGCGGCGCGATCGGAATAGTTGGTCAGGCCGACGCCCTGCTCGCCCGCTAACAGCCACTGCACGCCCAGATCGCGCACGGCCTTGTCGCTCAGCTCCACGACGATGGCCTCGATCAGCACCTGCTGGCGGCGCACGTCCAGTTGGCGGATCACCTCGGTCAAGGTGCGTTGCAGGTCCGCCGGGCCGGAGATGACCAGGGCGTTGGCGCCGGGGAAGCGGGCGATCGTGGCGCGCTGTCCGGTGGCGGTCACCGTGGTCGAGCCGATCGACCCGCTGTCAGCCTCGCCCGTCGTGGTCAGGCCGCCCTGTCCCATGCCGCGGGTCGTATTGGTCGCCCCGGCGCGGGCGGTGCGCAGGCGCGGGGACGAGGTCGCCGCCGCATCGGCCGGCTGGCCCACGATCTGTTGCAGCACGGGCAGCAACTGCTCGGCGTCAGCGTGCTCCAGGAAGACGACGTTGACGTCCTGACTGGCCCGCGCGCGTCCGTCCAGGTCGGCGATCAGGCCGCGCACCCGCGCCAGCGCCTGACCATCGCCGCGCAGGACCAGGGCGTTGGAGCTTTCGACCGGGGTGATCGTCACCAGACCCGGCCCGCCGGGGCCGCCCGTCACCTGTTGCAGCACGCCCGCGATCTCGCGCGCCGAGGCGTTCTCCAGCGCCACGACCTCATAGGCGGAACGGTCCACGTCGATGCGGCCGACCAGCGCCCGGATGCGCGACAGATTGTCGGCGAAGTCGGCCACCACCACGCTGTTGGCGCCGGGATTGGCCAGCACCTGCCCCTGCGCCCCGACCAGCGGCCGGATCGTCTCGGCGGCCGAGGCGGCGTCGATGTGGCGAAGGGTGAAGACCTCGGTCGAGAACCGCTCGGCGCCGACCGTGGCCGGGCCCTGCGCCGCGCCCTGGGCCGGACTGATGCGATAGGCGCCCGACGACGTCGGCGCCACCACCAGACCATTGGCCCGCAGCGTCGACAGGAAGACCTCGAACAGCTGGGCGCGGGTCAGGGGGCGCGGACTGGACACCGTCACCGTGCCCGTCACCGCCGGATCGACGATGAAGGTGCGGCCGGTGGTGCGCGCCACATCCTGCACGAAGGCGCGGATGTCGGCGTTCTGGACGTTCAGCGTCTGGCGCGCCTCCTGGGCCATCACCGGCGCGGCGGCCAGCGGCTGGGCCGCCAGGACGGCGGCGAGAACGCCGGTGAGCAGGGAGCGGTTACGGGCCTTCATGGGCGCGTCCTTACGGTGGTGGAGCGGACTTGGCCGTCGCGCTCGAACTGGATCTGGGCCGAGGGGGCGTCGGCCAGCTGGCCGCGCAGGGCGGCGATGGCCTGCGGGCTGTTCAGGGTCGTGCCGTTGACCGACAGGATGACGTCGCCTGAGCGCAGGCCGGCGTTGCGCAACTCGCCCCCGTCGCCCGAGGCGGAGACCGTCAGGCCGTTGACGCCGAGGCCTTTGATGCGCGGACGCAGGCCCGCCTGGGCGATCAGACGTTGGGGGTCGACCACCACGCCCTCGGCCGAAGCCGCTTCTGGCGCAGTCACGGCGGGTTGCGCCGCCGCTACAGGCGCAACGGGCGCTACGCCTGAGGCCAAGTCGGGAAAATCGAGACGGAACGGCGCGCCGCCGCGCGACAGCATGACGTGGTCGGGCGCGACGGCGTTCAGGGTGAGCCCCGGCTCAAGCTCTTCGCCCGCGCCGACCGAAACCTGGCGGCCGTCGGCCAGGCCTATGATGGCCGAGCCGCCGCCCGCGCCGTCCGCGCGCACGCCGAACAGGGTCAGGCCGCCGCCATCCGATGGCGTGGCCTCGGCCCCGCCCCCGCCGTTTCGGAAGAAGGCGTCGAAGCGCGACAGCACGCCCAGGTCGACCTCCGGCAGAGGCCGCGCCTGCGTCGCTTGCGGCGTCGGCGCGGCAAATAGCCAGATCAGCCGCCCGCCCTGCACCAGAAGAAGAAGGATCAGCGCCGCCTCGACCACGCGCCGCAGGGGGGGACGGCGAAGGGACAGGCCGCCCTTGCCCAACGAAACGGCGCTCAATTTGCGAAGGCCAGCGAGCAAGGAAAACATCCCCAACGGCCTCTCGCGGCCGCCTCGCCTCCCTAGGCGGATGCTCCGTACCCGGCTCGCTCCGAACCATGACAGCGTCGAGAAGTTGTCACGACACATGAAGCGGGTTCAGATGAAATGATGCGCAACCGTCACCCACCACGCCCGCCTATAGAGAGGCAATAAAAAGCCGGGAGACCGCTGAGGGCCTCCCGGCTCAAATGTCAGGCGCGGTCCGCGCCTAGAAACGCGCGGTCAGGCTGACCGAGGCGCTCTGGCCCAGGTCGTACTGGTTGATGCGGATCCGGTTGCCCTTCTCCTGATACTCCTCAAAGTCCGTCCCGAGCAGGTTGCGCAGCTCCAGGGCGAAGCCCAGGTCGCGGCCCTTCACGGTGAAGTCCTTGCGATAGACGAAGTCGAGGAAGGCGCCCGGCTCCTGCACATAGTCGGGCTCGCGCACCGTGCCGATGCCCGCGCCGCGCGCAGTGGTCCGCTCCGAGACGTAGTTCAGGATCAGCGTGGCCTGCGATCGGGCCGTATCGTCTTCCCAGCCCAACTGCAGGTTGGCGACGTGCGCCGACTGGCCTTGCAGGCGGCTGCCGTCCTGGATGAAGACCAAGGCCTGCTCAGGCTGACCGCCGCCGCCCAGCGTCAGGACGGTGTCGCCCGCGCCGACAGACACCTCAGAGTCCGACCAGGTGTAGTTGGCCTGCACCAGCCAGCGCTTGTTGGAGATGAAGGCCGCCTGATCGGCGAACTCGAAGTATTTCTTCACCTCGGCCTCGACGCCCATGACGGTCGCTTCCGGGGCGTTCAGGAAGGACTGCTGGCGCTGGTTGCCGACGTCGACGATCACGGCTTCGACCGGCTTGTCGAGCTTCTTGTAGAAGACGCCCGCCGTGACGAACTGCTGGCGGCCGAAATACCATTCCCAGCGTGCGTCCAGGTTCAGGATCTCGGTGTCCGTCAGATACGGGTTGCCGATGAAGACCCGGTCGCTTTCGGGATCGGTGTAGGCCTGGGGCGCCAGTTCGCGGAACTGCGGACGGCCGATGGTCTTGGACGCGCCGAAGCGCAGCTGCTGATCCTCGGTGAAGTTCCAGGTCGCGGTGAAGGACGGCAGCCAGTACTGCTCGTCGATCTCGGTGGCGTCGAAGGCCGCCGCCCCGCCGAACAGGTCGCGCGGGCTCACGCTCTGCTGGCCGTCCTCGAAGCGGACGCCGAAGGTGGTGCGCACGGTCGGCACGAACTCGGCGTCGACCATGGCGTAGATCGCATTGACCTTGAGGTCGGCGTCATAGGCGTTGGCGCCGTTCGAGCCGGCGATCTCGCGCAGCTGCAGCGTCCACGGATTGATGTTGTAGTCCGAGAACAGATAGTCGATCCGCGCCTGGCGCTGGCTGTTGCTCAGGCCGTTGACGGCCTCGAACTGCAGGTCGTGACGCTCGGCCGAGCGGGTGTTGTCCAGGGTCGAGGCGCCGACGCTGACGGTCGCCTCGCGGCCCGCCGCCATCGGCAGCTTGTAGGCCAGGTCCACGCCGCCGGACCAGATTTCGTCGTCCAGCTCGCTGAACGAGATCTGGTTGCCCTGGACGTTGTGGATGAAGCGGTCCTGGGCGTCGACGCCGTACTGGAAGCGCGATTCATAAGGGGCGTCGCGCGAGGTCTTGGCGTAGGCCGCGCGCCAGTCCAGCTTCCACGCGCCATCGGCGCCGAAGTAGTGCTCGCCCGCCAGTTGGCTGGTGAACAGCTGGCGCACGAACCACTCGGTGTGGTCGTTGCGGATCACGCTGCCGCCGGCGTCGAAGTCCGGCCCGGCCGAGGTGCGTGCGCGCTTGGTCGTGGTGCGAACGTAGAGGTTGGTCCACTTCACCTCGTGATCGTCGGTCGTCAGCGACAGACCGCCCAGGAAGTTCAGGCGCACGTCGTTCTGGTTCGACTCGACGTCGAAGGTCGACACCGGCACCAGGTCGTCGCCCTGGAACTGGCCCTCTTCCTGGATCGCCTGACGGGTGCGCCAGGAGTTGTCGTAACCGGCGACGGCGATGACGCCCAGGTCGCCGATCCCGGTCGGGGTGCGGAAGCCGCCCGCCAGCTCCAGGCTGCCGTCGACGGGCGTCTGCTGACGCTGCATCAGGCGCAGCGGCGCATTGACCAGCGACCGGCCCATGGCCTGAACTTCATCGGCCGAGAAGTTGGCCAGGTTGATCTGCTTGCCGGCGCGGAAGGCCTGGTCGATCAGGCCCGGAACCTCGCGCGTGTTGTCGTCGAAGCCGGTCCAGTCCGTGTCCGAACCGTAATAGACGAGGTTGTCGCGGCCGGTCGTCTCAGTGTTGCCGCCGACGCCCGCCTTGAAGGTCAGGAAGGGCTCGGCCGGGGCGTCCACTGTGCGCAGGTCGATGACCCCGCCGCCGAACTCGCCCGGATAGTTGGGGGAATAGGACTTCTGGACCGTCACGCCCGCCAGGATGCTGGACGGGAACAGGTCCAGCGGCACCACGCGCTGCAGCGGCTCGGGACTGGGCAGCGGCGAGCCGTTCAGCAGGGCCGAGGAATAGCGCTCGCCCAGGCCGCGCACATAGACGAAGCGGCCTTCGACGATCGACAGGCCGGTCACGCGGGTCAGGGCGGCCGCGGCGGTGGAGTCGCCGGTGCGCTGCAGGTCTTCCGACGTCAGGAAGGCGGCCACCTCGGCGCTCTGACGGTTCGGTTGCGGGATGTTGCGGCCCAGGACGACGATGTCGCCCAACTGGGTCGCCGGGGTCTGGGCGACCTGTTCGGGGTCGTTGGCCGGATCGGCGGTCAGGTCGCTGTTCAGTTCATTGCTCAGGGCCACGGCGGCGGCGGGCGTCGCGGCTTGCGCCAGGGCCAGGCTGGGCGCGCCGAAAGCGGCGACGAGGGCGCTGCTGGCCAGCAGCACCCCGTTACGGGTCAGGGTCTTCTTCATGTTCGGCTGCCTTGCGAAGGACGAGAGAGGCTGGACGCTCAAAGGGTCGGCGGCGGCCCTTTCGGACCGCCGCCTCGCCAGAGGGTTCATCAGCACTTCGAGTTGGCCGTCAGGCCGCAGGTCCAGCCCTGCCACCAGGTGTCCGAGGCGTTCTTCACGGCGCCGATGTAGTCGGTGTCGGTGAAGGCCGAGTGGACGGCGGAGGCCTTGACTGGGGTCACGGCGGCTTCGTTGGCGCCGTTGATGAAGGTCAGGACCTGGTTGGTGATGGTCACGCCCGAGGTCGGCGCCGTCAGGGTCGAGGTCCCCAGGGCGGTGTTGCCGGTCCCCGCCGTGAAGGTCGTCTGCGAACGGGCCGCGTTGTTCGGGCGGTAGGAGATGCCGCAGGACATGAAGACCGAGTTGAACAGCGGGTTCACGCTCGCGGTGTCGGCGTCGGCGATGTCCAGGCAGCCGGCCAGCGAACCGGCCGCGCTGGTGAAGACCGAGTTGACGACGGTCGCCTTCGTGCCCGTGTCGAAGTGGGCGACGGTGTGGGCGTCGGTCGGCGAGTTGCGGCCCACCAGGGTCCAGTTGGCGATCTTGGGCTGGGAGTTGTAGCGCTGGGCCAGCGGCGTCGAGGCCGGGGCGGCCGAGAACTCGAACCCGGCCGAGCGGCTGGTCGCGTTCGGGGCGCGCTGGGTCACGATGCCGAACTGGGCGCCGCCGCGCCAGCCGGTGTCGGTGTCGAAGGCGTCGTCGTCGGCGCCGTTGATGACGATGTGCTTCAGGTTGACGTTGCCGCCGAAGATTTCGATGCCGTCGTCCGACGAGTTGAAGGACTGAACGTATTCGATGGTGGTGCCCGCGCCGACGCCGGCCAGGGTCAGGGCTTGCAGTTCGTTCCCGGTCGAGATTTCAAAGCCCGAATAACGGATCTGGACGTAACGCAGACGGCCCGAGTTGTCGTTGGCGTTGCCGCCGCCGTAGAAGGCGTTAGTGCCCTCGACCTGGCCGGTGCAGGTGACCGGGGCGGTCAGCTGGCAGTTGGCCTGGGGCGCGCGGCCGGCGATGACGATGCCGCCCCACTGACCTTGCGAGGTCTCGGTCGTCGTGCCTTCGACGTTCTGACGGCTGGTGAAGATGATCGGCTGGGAAGCCGTGCCTTCGGCGTAGATCTGCGAGCCGCGGTTCACCAGCAGATAGTCGCCGCCGCCCGAGGCGAAGATCGTCACGCCCGGCTCGACCGTCAGGATTCCTTGCGTGCCGGCATTGGCGGAGGCGTCGACGCCGCCGTCGGTGCCCACGGCCGTGCGGCCCGAGATCGAGTAGATGGTGCCGGCGCGCAGCGGCACGGTCAGCGAGCCGTTGATCTGCTGCGGCAGCTGGCAGTTGCGCAGCGTGCCGTTGGCGATGGTGCCGACGTTGGCGAAGCCCGTCGGACAGTCCGCCGCGGCCTGGCCGTTGCCGGGATTGCCGCCGCCGCCGCCGTTGCCGCCGCCGTTGCCGCCGCCGAAATTGCCCTCGCCGGGCGAGGCCACCTCGGCCGAGCCGCCGCAGGCCGCCAGGGCGAGCGCGCTGGCCGCCACGGCGAGCAGGGATTTGAAGCTGCTGGTCATCGTCATTCCACCGGTCTGGTCAAAGGATGCGACAGGTGGCGGCCGATCCGTCCGGATGGCTTCTGGGTCCCTCCTGCCCGGCGGCATGGATAGCGACTGTGCACGCCGAAGCTTGCGCGCTTCAGTGACGGATCGGCTTAGGTTTCTTGCCGGTTTGTCTCCGCTCTCGTGACAGATGTTCCGGCGACGGAGCGTGACGGCGGGATGCGCCCAGGTCCGCAAAGCCAACGCTTGTATCTGGACCGCGTCTGTCGCAACACGGCGCGCCGGGCTCCCCGACCGGCCGAGAACCCCAAGGAAGAACAGGATACCGGATGGGCGGTTGGAACGTGCGTAAACGCATCACTGTCAACGCGCAGGAGCGCGGGCTCGCCCGCAGTCTCAGTTGGCCGCACCTGGTGGCCATGGGCGTCGGCGCCATCGTCGGCACCGGCATCCTGACCCTGATCGGCATCGGCGCCGACAAGGCCGGCCCCGCCGTGCTTCTGTCCTTCCTGATCGCCGGCTTCGTCTGCGCCTGCGCCGCCCTGGCCTACGCCGAAATGGCCACCACCATCCCGGCCTCGGGCAGCGCCTACACCTACAGCTACGTCGTTCTGGGCGAGGTCGCGGCCTGGGTCATCGGCTGGAGCCTGATCCTGGAATACAGCCTGGTGGTCAGCGCCGTGGCGGTCAGCTGGTCCGGCTACGCCGCACCCCTGCTGCACGACTGGCTGGGCCTGCCCATGGCGCTGATGCAGGGGCCGCACGCGGGCGGCGTGGCCAATCTGCCGGCCCTGTTCATCATCGTGGTCATCGGCGGCATGCTGATCATCGGCACGCGCAAGAGCGCCACGCTGAACCTGGTCCTGGTAGTCATCAAGCTGTCGGCCCTGGCCCTGTTCGTCTGGTTCGCCCTGCCCCACTTCAACGCCGCCAACCTGGAGCCCTTCAGCCCCTACGGCTTCGCCCGTCACATGGGCGACGACGGCGTCGAACGCGGCGTAATGGCGGCGGCGGCCATCATCTTCTCGGCCTTCTACGGTTTCGACGCCATCGCCACGGCGGCCGAGGAGACCCGCAATCCCAAGCGCGACCTGGCCATCGGCATCGTCGGCTCCATGCTGGCCTGCGCCGCCATCTATACGGTGATCGCCATGGCGGCCCTGGGCGCGACCAGCTTCACCAGCTTCGCCAACAGTCCCGAGCCCCTGGCCCTGATCCTGCGCGAGATCGGCCAGCCCGGCGCCGCCCACTTCCTGGCGGTAACGGCCGTGCTGACCCTGCCGACCGTGATCCTGGCCTTCTTCTACGGCCAGAGCCGCATCTTCTTCGTCATGGCGCGCGACGGCCTTCTGCCGCACGGCCTGTCGCGCCTGTCGCCCAAGGGCGCGCCGGTGCGCATCACCCTGTTCACCGGGGCCGTCGTCGGGGCCATCGCCCTGTTCTTCCCGCTGGACGAGATCGTCGCACTGGCCAACGCCGGCACCCTGGTGGCCTTCAGCGCGGTGGCGCTGTGCATGCTGATCCTGCGCCGGCGCTCGCCCGAGCTGCAGCGCGGCTTCCGCACGCCCCTGGCCTGGATCATCGGCCCCATCGCCATCGGCGGCTGCCTGTATCTGCTGGCCAGCCTGCCGCAGAAGACCCAGCTGTGGTTCCTGATCTGGAACGTGGCCGGGGTGGCCGTCTATCTGCTCTATGGTCGCCGCTTCAGCGTCGCGCGCCGCCAGAGGGACGCGGACGAGTCGAACGTGGACTGATCGCCGGATGTCGACGGAGGGCCGCGTCTGATCACGCGGCCCTTGGTCGCCCGCGCGCGCCGTGCGGCGGCCGCCTTTCGCTCGTGCCGCAAGGGTTCGGGGGCTCGGCACGGCCGCGGACAGAATGACTTTTTGGTCAAATTTGTTACCTTTCTCGTCAGATTGTTTGACAAGATAGAGATCTGCTGCGCCAATCCTTCCATCTCGCATTCAGAACGAGAACACGGAGGGATCAACATGAAATTCTCACACTGGCTCAAGTGTAGCGCGGCCCTGGCCGTCGTCGGCGCCTCGCCCGTCATGGCGCAGGAAGCCCCTGCCACGGACACCCCGGCCGCCGCCGTCGCCGACATCGTCGTGACCGCCCAGCGCCGCGAACAGCGACTGCAGGACGTGCCCCTGGCGGTCAGCGCCTTCAGCATGGAATCGCTGGAGGACGGCAAGGTCGAGAGCCTGCTGAACCTGGACGGCAAGGTGCCGAACGTGGTCCTGGCGCCGGTCGGCGCCTACCCCTTCGCCAGCGCCTTCTACATTCGCGGCCTGGGCTATTCCGACGTCGAATCGAGCTTCGAGCCCTCCGTCGGGGTCGAGCTGGACGGCGTCTATCTGTCGCGCAACGTCGGCGCGGTTCAGGACTTCTTCGACATCGGCGGCGTCACCATCCTGCGCGGGCCGCAGGGCACGCTCTACGGCCGCAACACCATCGGCGGCGTGGTTAGCGTCCAGTCGCGCCGTCCGTCGTTCGATTTCGGCGCGCGCGGCCAGGCCACCTTCGGCTCCAACGGCCGCCAGGAGTTGCGCGCCGGCGTCGAGGGCGCCCTGATCGAGGACCAGCTGGCGGGGAAGTTCTCGCTCCTGACCAAAACCTATGACGGCTACGTCAAGAACGATGACGGCCGGGACATGGGCGCCCAGGACGTGCTGTCGATGCGCGGCGCCCTGCTGTGGCAGCCGACCGCGACCTTCGACGCCACCCTGATCGTCGACTACACCAAGGACAAGGGCACGGGCGCCGCCTTCGAGAACGTCAGCCTGCCCCACATGGTCCTGCCGGCCTTCGGCGAGCCGGCCGACACGGACGGCGATCCCTTCCTGAGCCATGTCGGCGACGACATCTTCTCGGACCTGGAGGCCCTGGGCGTCACCCTGAACGCCAACTGGGACCTGGGCCCGGTCAAGCTGACCTCCATCACGGGCTACCGCAAGACCGACACCGAGGTGCTCAGCGACTTCGACGCTACGCACACGCCCTTCATGACCGTCCACCGCGACGAGACCCATGACCAGTTCAGCCAGGAATTCCGCCTGAGCTCGAACACCGAGGGCCCGCTGACCTATGTGATCGGCGCCTACTACATGACCCAGGAATACGACATCGCCACGGCTCAGTACGGCCTGGTGTTCGGCGGCCCCACGGCCGGCTCGACGATCTACACCAGCCAGAAGGCCGACTCCTGGGCCATGTTCGGTCAGGCCGACTATGAGGTCCTTCCGGGCCTGACGCTGACGGCGGGCGGCCGCTACAGCAAGGAAAAGAAGAGCTTCACCACCCAGCCGCTCTTCTATCCGAACGCCCAGACCTTCGACGCCAGCTTCGACGACTTCTCGCCCAAGCTGGGCGTCAGCTACAAGTGGTCGGACACGCTGATGACCTACGCCCAGTATTCGCGCGGCTTCCGCGCGGGGGGCTTCAACGGCCGGGCGGGCTCCTTCACGGCGGTCGGCCCCTATGACTCCGAGACCGTCGACTCCTATGAAGCCGGGGTGAAGAGCGACCTGTTCGACCGTCGCCTGCGCCTGAACGCCGCCGTCTTCACGACCAACTACAAGGACATGCAGCAAAGCGTCCAGCAGTTGATCCCCGGCACCCTGATCAACCAGACCCTGGTCGCCAACGTCGGCAAGGCCACCATCTCGGGCTTCGAGGCCGAGGCCACCGCCCTGCTGACCGACGTCTTCACCGTCACGGCCAGCGTCGGCTACCTGGACGCCGGCTATGACGAGTTCGTCGCCAACCTGGGCGACGGCCGGGGCACGATCGACCGCACCTATCTGCCGATGCCCTACACGCCCAAGTGGAGCAACAGCATCACCTTCAATTACAAGGATGATTTCGATTTCGGCCGGGTCACGGCCCAGGCCAGCGTGCGGCACATGACCGACATGTTCACCAGCTTCAACACGCTGAACACCACGACGGACCTGACCGTGCGCCAGGCCAACACCATCGTGGACGGCAGCCTGTCGCTGGAGCTGCCGGACGGCCGCTGGCGCGTGAGCCTGTGGGGCAAGAACCTGACCGACGAACTGGTGATCAACAACACCTTCGGGGTCGGGGCCCTGCTGGCCTCGAGGGTCTATCAACCCCCGCGCGAGATCGGTGTCGACCTCAGCCTGACGTTCTGACCACCGGGGGCCGGCGCCGCGAGGCCCGGCCCCTTTTTCATCCGCCCTTCGCCTTTTCGAGCCGCCATGACTTCCTCCTCCGAACTGATCGGACGGGCGCGCGAGTTGCTGCCCACGCTCAAGGCCCGCGCGGCCGAGACCGAGGCCCTGCGCCGCCCGCACGACGACACTATCCGCGACCTGATCGACGCCGGCATCGTGCAGATGCTGGTCCCCAAGCGTTGGGGCGGCGCCGAATCCGACCTCAAGACCATGTACGAGGTGGTCGATGTCCTGGCTCAGGGCTGCGTGTCCTCGGCCTGGATCGCCGCCTTCTACATCGGCCACAACCTCTACGCCGCCAAGCTGACGCCCAAGGCGCAGGACGAGCTGTTCGGCGCGCGGGGCTTCGTCCTGCTGCCGGCCGCGACCGCCCCGACCATGAAGGCCGAGCCCGTCGAGGGCGGCTGGCGGATCAGCGGCCGCGCGCCTTGGGGATCAGGCGTTATGCACGCCGACTGGGTCATGGTCTCGGGCATGACGCCGGAGAAGGCGCCGCGCAGCTTCGTCATGCCCGTCTCCGACGTGACCGTCGACGACGTCTGGCGCTTCACCGGCATGGCCGGCACCGGCTCGAACGACATCGTCGTGGACGACATCTTCGTGCCTGACTATCGCTCGCTGGACGGAGTGGACCTGCGCAAGGGACCGACGGACGGGACGGCGCTGTACGACAATCTCCTGTACGCCATCCCCCTGGTGCCCATGGCCTACGCCACCATCGTGCCGGTGCTGACCGGCGGACTGAAGGGAGCCCTGACCGCGTTCGAAAGCATCGTCGACCGGCGCGTGCGCAACTTCTCGGGCGACGTGGTCAAGGACCAGCAGCACGCCCACATCGTCATGGGCGAGATGCAGATCGCCACCCGCGCCGTCGACGTGCTCGGGCGCGCCCACATCGACCGCACCGAGGCCCTGGTGCAGACGGGCTTCACCACCGAGGACCGCATCGCCCTCAAGGGCTCGGCCGCCTATCTGGCGCGCACCGGACGCGAGGTGATGCAGGCCATGATGGCCAGCGCCGGCTCGTCCAACTATCACCATGACCAGCCGATCCAACGATTCTGGCGCGACCTGGCGACCGTCACGTCCCACGCCTTCTGGGACTGGGACATCGCCCGAGAACAGGTCGGCCGCCGCCACTTCGGCCTGCCGATCAGCCACCCCATCGTCTGAGCCGGAGCCGCCCCGATGACATTGCCCGACGACATCCTGGCCCTGGCGAACCGCTTCATCGAGGCCATCCAGGCCGGCGACCTCGAGTCGGTGAAGGACTGCTACCACCCCAAGGTCGAGGTCTGGCTGAACACGACCGGCGTCGCCGTGGACCGCGAAGCCAGCCTGGCCGTCCTCAGCGGCTTCGCCGCCAGAACGTCCGAACGACGCTATGAGGACCGGCGCCTGCGCCTTCTGACCGACGGCTATGTGCAGCAGCACGTGCTGCGCGCCGTGCACATTGCCGGGCCGGTCCTGACCCTGCCCGCCGTCCTGGTCTGCAAGGTCAGGGACGGTCGCATCGTCCGGCTGGAGGAATATTTCGACTCCGCCCCCCTGGCCGTCTGGCGCGCCCAGGCCGCCGCGGCCGCCTGATGCCTTTTCCTCCGTTCCAGTTCCAGTATTCAGGAGTTCGCGGATGACCGCCGCCTCGCCCCCCTCCGCCTCGCGCCCTCGCTACGCCGTCTACGTCGTCCTGGTCCTGATGGTCGCCTACATGCTGTCCTTCATGGACCGGGTGCTGATCAGCCTGATGATCGACCCCATCCGCACGGAACTGGGCCTGGGCGACACCCAGGTCGGCCTTCTGGTCGGCTTCGGCTTCGTGCTGCTCTATTCGATCATGGGCATTCCCTTCGGCGCGATCGCCGACAGCGGCAATCGTCGCAACCTGATGGTGGGCGGCGTTCTGGGCTGGAGCGCGGCCACCGCGGTCAGCGGCTTCGCCGGCGGCTTCATCAGCCTGTTGGCGGCGCGAGCCATGGTCGGCATCGGCGAGGCGACCCTGTCGCCGGCGGCCTATTCCACCATCGCCGACCGGTTCGAGAAGCGGAAGCTGGGTTTCGCCGTCAGCCTTTACAACATGGGCGTGTCCCTCGGCGGGGGCGTGGCCATGCTGTTCGGCGGCGTCCTGGTCGCCTGGGCCATGGCCACCGCCGTTCCTCTGCCCTGGGGCGAGTTGACGGGCTGGCGCCTGGCCTTCGTCGCCGTGGGTCTGCTGGGCGTGCCCCTGGCCGCCGTCATGCTGCTGACCGTGCGCGAGGCGCCGCGCCGCCAGGGCGGGATCAAGCCTCCGCCGTTGAGCGCCCTGTGGGCCCTGGCCATGCGTCACAAGGCAGCCTTCGCCGCCGTGGTGATCGGCTATTCCATCCTGGTCATCGCCGCCTATGGCGCCATGCTGTGGGCCCCCGTCCACTTCGCCCGCGCCCATGGCATGAGCCCAGCCCATCTCGGCCTGGCCTTCGGAGTCATCATCGGCCTGTTCGGCACTGTCGGCCTGGCTATCGGCGGCCTGCTGTCCGACCGCTCGGCCAAGCGCGGCCACCCGGACGCTCCGGTCCGCATCGTCCTGGCCTCGGCCGTCCTCCAGTTTCCGCTGATGATGGGCGCCTATCTGGCCAGCGACACCACCGTCGCCCTGGTTCTGGCGGCGGCGGGCATGGCCACCGTCTCGACCATAGGCGGCCTGCAGGCGGGCACGCTGCAGATCCTGACGCCCGCCTCCATGCGCGGGCGGATGACCGCCATCTATCTGCTGGTCGCCAACATGGCCGGCATGGGGCTAGGTCCGCTCGTCACCGGCTTCGTCAGCGAGCACCTGTTCGACGGCCCGACCAGCTTGGGCAAGGCCCTAGCCCTGGTGACGGCCGTGTCGCTGACCATCGGCGTCGCCCTGCTGCTGCTGGCCCGCAAGGCCATCATCGCCGCCGTCCTGGACAATGATCGCGCCGAGGCGGAAGCGGGCTGAGGGCCTGTCCCGATCCGTCACAGCAAAAACCCCCGCCGGTCGAACCGGCGGGGGTTTTCTTTTGTTCGCCGGGACGAGCGGGTTTCGCCGTCCCCTCACCCCGCCGCCTTCACGTCCTTCCAATACTCGTCGCGGATCAGTCGCTTGTAGAGCTTGCCCGTGTCGTGACGCGGCAGCTCCCGCATGAAGTCGAACTGGCGCGGAGCCTTGATCCCGGACAGCGATCGCCGCGCCCAGGCGGACAGCGCCTCGGCGAATTCAGGCGTGGCGTCGGCCCAGTCGGCGGGCTGGATCACCGCCACGACGCGCTCCCCCATCTCGGGACAGGGCGCGCCGATCACGGCGGCGTCGGCCACCTGCGGGTGTTGGATCAGCAGGTTCTCGATCTCCTGCGGGTAGATGTTCACCCCGCCCGAGATGATCATGAAGCTCTTGCGGTCGGTCAGGAACAGATAGCCGTCCTCGTCCAGCCGCCCGACATCGCCCAGGGTCGTCCAGCCGCGCGCGTCATAGGCCGTCGCCGTCTTCTCCGGGTCGTTGTGATACTCGAACGGATGGTCGCCCTGAAAATAGATGTTCCCGACCTCGCCGGGCGGCAATTCGTTCCCCTCGTCGTCGCAGATATGGACGACGCAGAAGTTGGCCTTCCCCACCGAGCCGGGCTTCCTCAGCCACTCCTCGGAGGTGATGATGGTCATGCCGTTGCCCTCGGTCCCAGCGTAGTATTCGATCAGGATCGGGCCGAACCAGTCGATCATCGCCTGCTTGACCGGAACCGGGCACGGGGCCGAGGCGTGGATGGCCAGCTTCAGGGTCGAGACGTCGTATTTGGCGCGGACCTCGTCCGGCAGTTTCAACATGCGGATGAAGTGGGTCGGCACCCACTGGCTGTGGGTCACGCCATGACGGTCTATGGCCGCAAGGGCCAGTTCGGCGTCGAACTTCTCCATCAGAACCACTGTGCCGCCCAGGTGCTGCACCGCCATGGACCAACGCAGCGGCGCGGCGTGATACAGGGGCGCCGGGCACAGATAGATGCTGGCCTCGTCCACGCCGAAGCGGGCCTTGGCCACCACCGTGGTCATGGGCATGGCGGTGACGTCGCCGTCCTTCGGCAGTTCCGGTCGGATGCCCTTCGGCCGCCCCGTGGTGCCTGAGGAATAGAGCATCTCTCCGCCCGCGACCTCGTCGGCGATGCGGCTGGCGGGCTGCGTCGCGACCTCGTCCTCCCACACGCGATAGCCCGGCACGACGCCGCCCAGCGAGAATAGCGCCAGGTCCGACAGCCCCGCCGGCAGGGCCGCCGTGTTGGGCAGGTCCGCGCCCGCGATCAGCACCTTGGCGCCGCAGTCGCGAGCGATGTAGTCGACCTCGGCGAGAGTCAGCCGCGACGACAGGGCGACGAAATAAAGCCCCGACCGCTGCGCCGCCCAGGCCAGGGCGAAATAGTCGGGCGTATTGCTCAGGCACACCGCGACCGCGTCGCCGGGCCTCAATCCCAGCGCGCGCAACAGATGAGCGGCGCGGTTGGAGGCGTCCTCCAGCTCACGAAAGGTCGTGACCGCGCCCGACTGGGCCATGATCAGGGCGGGCTTGTCGGGGGTGACGGCGGCGAAATGGCTGGGATGCATCGGCTTGCTCGAATGACGCGGGGCTCGGCCGCCCGTCGGGACGGACAGAGTTTTGTCAATTTATTTGTCAACTTCAACCCTCGACCTCGGCGTTGACTTTCGCGCCCGGCCCCGCCAGTGCTTGTAAGATAAATTGACATTTTGGAGCGCATGACCTTGACCAGCCCCTCGCTGAACGGCCCCCTGGACGGCCTCAAGGTCGTGGAGATGGGCCAGCTCATCGCCGGCCCCTTCTGCGGCCAGCTGCTGGGCGACATGGGCGCCGAGGTGGTCAAGCTCGAGGCGCCAGGCGTCGGCGATCCCATGCGCCACTGGGGCCAGGGCGAGGTTCCGACCTGGTGGCGGGTCATCGCCCGCAACAAATTCTCGGTCGCCGTGGACCTGCGCTCTGCCGAGGGCCAACAGACGGCGCGCGACCTGATCGCCCAGGCCGACATCCTGATCGAGAACTTCCGCCCCGGCACGCTCGAGAAGTGGAACCTGGCGCCCGCCGACCTGATGGCGGCCAATCCGCGTCTGATCGTGGTGCGGGTCTCCGGCTACGGCCAGACCGGCCCCTATTCCTCGCGCGCGGGCTTCGGCGGCATCGGCGAGGCGATGGGGGGCTGGCGCGCCATCGTCGGCGAGCCCGACCGGGCGCCGTCGCGCATGGGCGTCTCGATCGGCGACACCCTGGCCGCCACCTACGGCTGCATGGGGGCCCTGGCGGCGCTGCAGGCCCGCGAGCGCACCGGCCGGGGCCAGGTGGTCGACAGTTCGCTGTATGAAAGCGTGCTGCAGGTCATGGAAAGCCTGATCCCCGAATATGCGATCAACGGCCACAAGCGCACGCGCACCGGCTCGGTCCTGCCCAAGATCGCGCCGTCGAACGTCTATCCCTGCGCCGACGGCGAATATCTGATCGGGGCCAACCAGGACGCCGTCTTCGCGCGGCTGTGCACGGCCATGGGCCGCCCCGAACTGGCCAGCGACGCGCGCTACGCCACCCATCTGGCGCGCGGCGACCATCAGACGGAACTGGACGGTCTGGTCAGCGACTGGACCCGGACGCTGAAGGTGCAGGAACTGGAAAACCTGATGATCGAGCACGCCGTCCCGGCGGGCCGGGTATATGACGCCGAAGACATGATGGCCGACCCCCACTTCGCGGCGCGCGAGGCCATCATCAGCGTGCCTGATCCCGTCCTGGGCGAGGTGCCGATGCAGAACGTCTTCCCCCGGCTGTCGGACACGCCTGGAGCCGTGCGCCGCCCGGCCCCGCTGGAGGTCGGCCAGGACACGGCGGAAATCCTGTCGCGCTGGCTGGGGGCCTGATCCGCCAACACCGTCATCCCGGAAGCCCGCAGGGCTATCCGGGACCGCCGGAAACGCGGCGTCTGCGGCCGGGATGACGGCGAAGGTTAGCCCAGGTGCGGGGCGGCGTAAGCGATCCGGCTTTCGAACCGCTCGATCTCGGCCATGCGCGCCCGGGCCGCGTCGATCTCGTCCTTGCCTTCCAGCAGCTTGGTCTTGTCGCCCGGCGCGATGGCGAAGGGCCAGACGCGACCGCCCGCCCTCACCGTCTGGTCCGGCAGGGAAACGCTGAACCGCGCCGTGGCCGGGTCGCGCGCCAGCGTCATCAGCGCCAGGCATTCCGCCTCGGCCATAACCAAGGGCAGGATGCCGTTCTTCAGGCAGTTGTTGCGGAAGATGTCGGCGAAGCTTGGCGCGATGACGCAGCGGATACCGAAGTCCAGCAGCGCCCAGGGCGCGTGCTCACGGCTGGAGCCGCAGCCGAAATTGTCGAGCGCGACCAGGACGCCCGCGCGATCCCACGGCGTCTGGTTCAGCACGAAGTCCGGGCGCGGCCGGTCATCGGCGTCGAAACGCAGCGGATGCAGCAGGATGCGTCCCAGGCCGGCGCGGGTCACGCCCTTGAGGAAGCGACCGGGCGCCAGCTTGTCCGTGTCCAGGTTGGCGATGGGCAGGGGCGCCGCGACGGCGTCCAGGGTGATGAAGGGCTGCATCAGACCAGGCTCCGGACGTCGATCAGCCGCCCCGCCACGGCGGCGGCGGCGGCCATGGCGGGCGACATCAGGTGGGTGCGGCCGCCCGGCCCCTGACGGCCCTCGAAATTGCGGTTGGAGGTCGAGGCGCAGCGCTCGCCCGGCGCCAAGCGGTCAGGGTTCATGCCCAGGCACATGGAGCAGCCCGCCTCGCGCCACTCGAACCCGGCCTCGATGAAGACGCGGTCCAGCCCCTCGGCCTCGGCCCCCGCCTTGACCCGGCCCGAGCCGGGCACGACCAGGGCGCGCACACCCGCGGCCGCCCGCCGCCCCCGCGCCACGTCGGCGGCGGCGCGCAGGTCCTCCAGCCGCCCGTTGGTGCAACTGCCGATGAAGACGACGTCGATCGGCAGGCCCGCCAGGGGCTGGTCCGGCGCCAGGCCCATATAGTCCAGCATCCGTTCGACCTGGGCGCGCCGCGCCGGGTCCGCCACGGCGGCGGGATCGGGCGTGCGGCCGCCGATGGGCGTTGTAGTCTCGGGGCTGGTGCCCCAGGTGACCATGGGCTCGACGGCCGAGGCGTCGATCCGAACCACCTTGTCGTAGGTCGCGCCCGGATCGCTGGCCAAGGTCCGCCAATCGGCGACCGCCGCCGCGAAGGCCTCGCCCCGGGGCGCATGGGGACGGCCCTCCAGATAGGCGAAGGTCGTCTCGTCCGGCGCGATCAGGCCCGCGCGCGCGCCCGCCTCGATGGACATGTTGCAGACCGTCATCCGCCCTTCCATGTCCAGGGCGCGGATCGCCGGACCCGCATATTCGATGATGTGACCGGTGGCGCCGTCCGTGCCGATGCGGCCGATAACGGCCAGGATCAGGTCCTTGGCCGTGACGCCGCGGCCGAGTTCACCCTCCACCTCGACCAGCATCGACCGGACGCGTTTCTGCACCAGGGTCTGGGTCGCCAGGACGTGCTCGACCTCGGAGGTGCCGATGCCAAAGGCCAGAGCGCCGAAAGCCCCATGGGTGGCGGTGTGGCTGTCGCCGCAGACGATGGTCGTGCCCGGCAGGGTCAGCCCTTGCTCCGGCCCGACCACGTGGACGATGCCCTGGTCCGGGCTGTCCAGAGGAATCCACGGCAGGCCGAACTCAGCCGCGTTCGCCTCCAACTGCTCGATCTGCGCCCGACTTTCGGGATCGAGGATGCCCGCCCCCCGGTTCAGGGTCGGCACGTTGTGATCGGCTACGGCCAGGGTCCGGTCGGGCGCATGGACTCCGATCCCGCGCTGGCGCAGGCCCTCGAAGGCCTGGGGGCTGGTGACCTCGTGGACGAGATGGAAGTCGACGTACATCAGCATATCGCCGTCGCCGAGGTCGGCGACAAAGTGCCGGTCGTAGATCTTGTCCAGCAGGGTGCAGGGCGCGGTCATCTCAGCCTCCTCAGCGGCCAGTGAAGCGCGCGGGGCGACGGGCGATGAAGGCGGCGGCGCCTTCACGGAAATCGGCCGTGCGCCCCGCCTCCCCTTGCGCCTCGCGCTCGAGATCCAGGGCCTGAGCGAAGCCGAGATCCAGAGCCGCCCGCGCGGTGCGGCGCACGGCGGCGTAGGCCTGCGTCGGCCCGCTGGCCAGCCGCTCCAGCAGGGCCTCGGCTTCGCTGACCAGCACTTCAGGATCGACGGCCTTCCAGGCCAGGCCCCAGTCCAGCGCCTGGTCCGCCGTGATGCGCTCGCCGGTCATCATCAGGCTCATGGCCCGGTGCCAGCCCAGGGTCCGCGGCAGCAGCCAGCTGGCCCCGCCGTCCGGCGCCAGCCCCACCTGAGCGAAGGCGTAGGCCAGGAAGGCCGAGCGCGACATGACGATCATGTCGGCGGCCAGGGCGATCGACGCCCCCGCCCCGATCGCCGGGCCGTTGACCGCCGCGACCAGGGGGATCGGCAAGTCCGCCAGCTTGAGCAGCAGGGGGTTGATGTGGCTTTCCAGGATGGCCCCGGCGTCCTGGGGCAGCGGCTCCGACAGCGTGCCCCCGGCGCAGAAGGCCCGGCCCGCCCCGGTGATCATCAGGGCGCGGGCGCCCGAAGCCACGGCGGCGTCGACGGCGGCGTCCAGCGCCTCGACCATGGGTTCGGTCAGGGCGTTCATCCGCTGGGGCTGGTCGAGACGGATGATCGCGCCTTCGCCCTTGCGTTCAAAACCGATCATCGCACACCTCGCCGCGCCGCCCCGGCCGCGCAACCGACGGCCCGGACAACGAAAAACGCCTGAACATGAGTTGACAGACATGGTTCGGGACGGGATTAGATGTCAATAGATTTGACAATCTTTCCCGCCCTCCGCGGCGGCAGGAGCACCCCTTTCGATGAGAATTACGCAGGGCCTGGTGCGCGCCGTCGTCACGGCCGCGAACCGCACCGCCACCATCGATGGAGACCGTCGCCGCACCTGGCGCGAGGTCGGCGACCGCGTCGCCCGCCTGGCCGGCGGCCTGCGCGGCCAGGCCGGGTTGAAGGCCGGCGACCGGGTCGCCATCCTGGCCCACAACTGCGACCTCTATTTCGAGACCTATTTCGGCGTGCTGTGGGCCGGAGGCGTGCTGACGCCGATGAACACCCGCCTGGCCACGCCCGAGTTGGCCTTCCAACTGAAGGACGCCGGGGTCGAAACCCTGTGCTTCGGCGAGGAGTTCGCCGCCGTCGCCGAGCAGCTGCTGGCCGAGGGCGCGGTGCGGCGCCTGATCGCCATGGACGGCGCGGCAGACGAGGCGCGCCTGACCCACGAAGGCCTGATCCGGGCGTCGGAACCCGCCGAAGAACATCTGGCCGCCAATGACGATCTGGCGGGCATCTTCTACACCGGCGGCACCACGGGCCTGCCCAAGGGAGTGATGCTGAGCCACGGCAATCTGCACGCCATCGCGTCCAACCTGCTGATGACCATTCCGTTCGACGAGACGGGGGTCAATTTCCACGCCGCGCCCATGTTCCATCTGGCGGACATCGGCATCCTGTTCGCCACCATGACCGGCGCGACCCACGTCTTCCGCCGCAGCTACAACGCCGAGACCATGCTGGAGGCGATCGCCGAGCACGGGGTGACGCACTGCTTCACCGTGCCCGCCGTCATCGACCGCATGGCCAAGTACGAGCGGCTGGACCAGCTCGATCTGTCGAAGCTGCAGATGCTGGGCTACGGCGGTTCGTCCCTGCCCGCCGCCACCCTGGCCCTGGCGCGCGAGAAGTTCCCGCACGTCGACTTCATCCAGGGCTTCGGCCAGACCGAGATGGCCTCCGTCACCGTGCTGACGCCCCAGGACCACCAGTGCGCCGACGACCACCCGCGTCTGCGCTCATGCGGCAAGGTCGCGCCGGGCTTCGAGATCCGCATCGTCGACGAGGCCGGAAACGAGGTCCCGCGCGGCCAGATCGGCGAGATCGTCGGGCGCGGCGACAACGTCATGATGGGATATTGGAACCGCCCGGAAGAGACCGCCGACGTCATGCGCAACGGCTGGCTGCATACCCGCGACGCCGGGTGGATGGACGAGGACGGCTATATCTACATCACCGACCGGCTGAAGGACATGATCGTGTCCGGGGCCGAGAACATCTATTCGATCGAGGTCGAGAACGCCCTGTCCTGGCACCCGGCGATCGAGGAAAGCGCCGTGATCGGCGTGCCCGATCCGGTCTGGGGCGAGCGGGTCCACGCCCATATCGTCTGCAAGGCGGGCGTGGAGCAGCCGAGCTTCGAGGAGTTGTCCGCCTTCTGCCGCCAGCGCATCGCCGGCTACAAGACGCCCAAGAGCGTCAGCTTCAGCGAGACCCGCCTGCCGCGCAGCGCCGCCGGCAAGATCCAGAAGGGCCCGGTCCGGGAGGCCGTGCTGAGGAATCTGAATCTGGCCTGAGAAAACCCTCTCCCGATGGGAGAGGGCTTAAGCCTCCAAGAGCGTAGCGATTGGAACAGGCGAAAGGGTGAGGGTTCGCGGGGGAAGTCGGCCGAAGGCCGTGGTGCGACGGCTGACGCCGACTGATGGGACAAGCCCCTCACCCTTTCGCGCAAGGACGACGGCTACGCCGCCGTGCGCTCAAGCCCTCTCCCGCCGGAGAGGGAAAAAGGGCGGGACGCTTGCGCCCCGCCTTTCCTTGTTCACGTATCCGCCAAGGCGATCAGGCCGCCAGCGGCTTCGGCGCCGGATAGAAGCGCTCGCCCTTCTCGGCCATGGTCTTCAGCAGGGCCGGCGGCGCGAACCGCTCGCCGTACTGCGCGGCCAGGGCCTCGCAGGCGGCGGTGAACTCGGCGACGCCGGTGCTGTCGATCAGGCTGATCGGGCCGCCGGTCCAGGGCGCGAAGCCCCAGCCCAGGATGGCGCCGACATCGGCGTCGCGGGCGGCGGTGACGACGTTCTCGTCCATGCAGCGCGCGGCTTCGACGGCCTGGCGGTATAGCAGACGCTGCTTCAGGTGCTCGATCAGCTCCGGCGACGACTGGCTGATCTTGACCGGATGCATTTCGGCCAGACCGGCCCACAGGCGCTTGGGCTCGCCCTGCGGATAGTCATAGACGCCCTTGCCGTTCTTGCGGCCCCAACGCTCCTGGCCGATCATGTCGATCAGGAATTTGTCGGTGTCGCCCGCCACAGGCGCCGGCAGGTTGAGGTCGATGCGACGCTGGCCCGCCACGCGGTCCACCAGATCGATGGCCACGTCGTCCAGCAGCTCCAGTGGGCCGCGCGGCATGCCGGTCATGCGGCCGACGTTGTCGATGATGGCGGGGGCGATGCCCTCGATCAGCATCTCCAGACCTTCGCGGATGTAGGTGTCGAACACCCGGCTGGTGAAGAAGCCCCGGCTGTCGTTGACGACGATCGGCACCTTCTTCAGCTGCTTGCAGTAGTCCAGCGCCTTGGCCAGCGTCTCCTGCGAGGTGGCCTTGCCGACGATGATCTCCACCAACTCCATCCGGTCAACCGGCGAGAAGAAGTGGATGCCGATGAAGTTGGCCGGACGCTCGGCCGCTTCCGACAGGCCGGTGATCGGGAGGGTCGAGGTGTTGGAGGCGAAGACGGCGTCCGGGCCGATCTGGGCCTCGGCGCGCTTGGTCACATCGGCCTTCAGGGCGCGGTCCTCGAACACGGCCTCGACCACCAGGTCGGCGCCCTTGATGGCGTCATAGTCGGTGGTGGCGGTGATGCGGCCGACCAGGTCGTCGGCGGCCTGCTGGCTCATCGCGCCCTTGGCCACGGCCTTGGCGACCAGACCTTCCGAATAGGCCTTGCCCTTGTCGGCGCCGGCCTGGGCCACGTCGATCAGGACGGTGTCGATGCCGACCCGCGCCTGGGCGTAGGCGATGCCCGCCCCCATCATGCCAGCGCCCAGGACGGCGGCCTTCTTGACGGCATAGGTCGGCACGCCCGCCGGGCGGGCGCCGCCCTTGGCCAGGGCCTGCTTCGACAGGAAGAGCGAGCGGATCATGGCCCGCGCCTGGGGCGACTGCTGGGTGTCCAGGAACAGCCGCGCCTCGACGCGAAGCGCCGCGTCCATCGGCAGGTTGAAGCCCTCATAGACGCAGCGGGCGATGTTCTTCTGGGCCGGATAGTTGCCGTAGGTCTTCGACATGATCCGGGGCGGAACCATCATGAAGACAGGCGAACCGGCTTCCGAATAGGGGCCGTCCTTCATGACATAGCCCTTGCGGTCCCATGGCTGGACGCCCTCGCCGCCGGCCAGAATCCAGGCCTTGGCGGCGGCCAGGGCCTGACCCGGCTCGACCACTTCGTCGATGATGCCGATGGCCTTGGCCTTTTCAGCGTCGACCGGCGCGCCGGTCAGCATCAAGTCGAGCGCGGCCTGAACGCCCGCCAGACGCGGCACGCGCTGGGTGCCGCCGGCGCCCGGCAGCAGGCCGATGGTGACTTCCGGCAGGCCGACGCGGGCCTTGGTCGAGGCGACGCGATAGTGGGCCGCGAGCGCGAACTCGAAGCCGCCGCCCAGGGCGACGCCCTCGATGGCGGCGACCACCGGCTTGCCGACGGTTTCCAGGGCGCGCAGGGCCCAGGTCATGCGCGAGGTGGCGGGCAGAGCCGCTTCGCGCGCCGCGCCCGAGGCCTGCCCGCCGGCCGTCTCGCCCAGTTCGCCCAGGTCGGCGCCGGCGCAGAAGCCGTTCGCCTTGCCCGAGGCGAGGATGGCGCCCTTGATCGAGTCGTCGTCGCGGATCTTGGCGACGATGGCGTCGATGTCGGCCACGGCGCTGTCGGTGAAGGTGTTCATCGTGCGACCCGGCACGTCGAACAGGAAGGTGGCGATGCCGTCGGCGTCCACCGAAACGGTGAAGTTGTTCATTTGGGTTCAGTCCCTTTTCTTCGTCATCCCGGCCGTCGCAAAACGACAGAGCCGGGACCGCCGGAAACGCCGGCGCTTGCCGTGGTCCCGGATAGGCGCTGCGCGCCTTCCGGGATGACGGCGTGGGGTTGGATCAGACGCGCTCGATGATGGTGGCGGTGCCCATGCCGGCGCCGACGCAGAGGGTGGCCAGGCCGGTCGACTTGCCGGTGCGTTCCAGCTCGTCCAGCAGCGTGCCCAGGATCATGCCGCCCGTGGCGCCGAGCGGGTGGCCCATGGCGATGGCGCCGCCGTTCACGTTCATCTTGTCGTGCGGCACGTTCAGCTGCTGCATGAAATACATGACCACCGAGGCGAAGGCCTCGTTCAGCTCGAACAGGTCGATGTCGTCGATGCTCATGCTGGCGCGGGCCAGGGCCTTCTGCGTCACGGCCACCGGCCCGGTCAGCATGATGGTCGGCTCCGAACCGATCGAGGCCGTGCCGACGATGCGGGCGCGGGGCTTCAGGCCCATCTTCTCGCCCATCTCCTTCGTGCCGACCAGCAGGCCGGAGGCCCCGTCGACAATGCCCGAGCTGTTGCCCGCGTGGTGGACGTGGTTGACCGCTTCGATCTCGGGGTAGCGCTGGCGCATGATGGAATCGAAGCCCGCCGCGCCGAGCCCGGCGAAGGAGGCCTTCAGCGCGCTCAGGCTCTCGACCGTGGTGTCGGGGCGTATGAACTCGTCGTGCGCCAGCACCGTCACGCCGCAATGCTTGACCGGGACGATGGAGTTCTTGAAGCGGGTGTCGGCCCAGGCGGCGGCGGCGCGCTTCTGGCTCTCGGCGGCGTAGGCGTCCACGTCGGTGCGGCTGAAGCCCGACAGGGTGGCGATGGCGTCGGCGCCGATGCCCTGGGGCGCGAAATAGGTGGTGAAGGCCACGTCGGCGTCAGTCGACCAGGCGCCGCCGTCCGACCCCATCTTGACCCGGCTCATGCTCTCGACGCCGCCGCCGATGGCCGCGTCGGCCTCGCCGAAGACGACCTTGGCCGCCGCGGTGTTCACCGCTTCCAGGCCCGAGGCGCAGAAGCGGTTCATCTGCACGCCGGCCACCGTCTGGGCCAGGCCGGCGTTGATGGCGGCGACGCGGGCGATGTTGGCGCCCTGTTCGGCGATGGGCGCGACGCAGCCCAGGATCACGTCGTCGATCAGCGAGGTGTCGAGGTTGTTGCGATCACGCAGGGCCTGAAGCACCTGGGTCGCCAGGGAGATGGCGGTCACTTCGTGCAGGCTGCCCTTGGCGTTGCCCCGGCCGCGCGGCGTGCGCACGGCGTCGTAGATGTAGGCTTGTCTCACGGTCGTTTCCTCGTGCAGGGATCAGGCGTCGCCAGGCGCGCGCGGTTGCGGCGCAGGCGTCAGGGAGAAGCGGGGGGCCGGGGCCGGCTGCACCACGCCGTTCAGGGTGATGAAGGCCTCGCGGACCTTGTTGTGCGGATGCTCGGGCGCCTCGGCAAAGGACAGGACCGGCGCGAAGCAGGCGTCCGTCCCCTCCATCAGTTCACGCCATTCGGCGCGGGTCTTGCGACGGAAGACGGCCGTCAGACGCTCGCGGCGCGCCTCGACGCCGTCCGGCGCGTTCTGGTCCTCGAACAGGGGATCGCCCGACAGGCCCACAGCCTGCAGCATCCGCGCGTAGAAGGGCGGCTCGATCGAGCCGATGGCGATGAACTCGCCATCGGCGGTCTCATAGGTGTCGTAATAGGGCGCGCCGGTGTCCAGGTAGTTGGCGCCCCGCTCGTCGCTCCAGATTCCCTGGCCGCGAAAGCCCCAGATCATCCCCATCAGCAGGGAAGCGCCATCGGTCATGGCGCAGTCGATGACCTGGCCCTTGCCGGTCGCGCGGGCCGAGAGGATGCCCGCCAGCATGCCGAAGGCCAGCATCATCCCGCCGCCGCCGAAGTCCCCCACCATGTTGATCGGCGGGGTCGGCTTCTCACCCTTGCGGCCGAAAGCGTTCAGGGCGCCGGTGATGGCGATGTAGTTGATGTCGTGGCCGGCGGCGTGGGCCAGCGGCCCTTCCTGGCCCCAGCCGGTCATCCGGCCGTAAACGAGGCGCGGATTGTCGGCCAGCAGCGCCTCGGGCCCCAGGCCCAACCGCTCCATGACCCCAGGACGATAGCCCTCGATCAGGCCGTCGGCGTCGCGGATCAGGGCGCGGGCGGCCGCCCTGCCCTCCTCCGACTTCAGGTCCAGTTCGACCCGCGACCGCGACCGCGCCAGCACGTCCGAGGGATCGATGCGGACGCCGGGACGGGCGATGCGGATCACCTCCGCCCCGTGGTCGGCCAGCATCATGCCGGCGAAGGGGCCGGGCCCGATGCCCTCCATCTCGATGATCTTCAGCCCGGCCAAGGCGCCGCCGGAAACGATGCCTGCGCTCATCGGCGCAGGCTTCCGCAGATGTGGTCCGTCATGACCCGTCCTCCCGCTGATCCCCTCTGCGGGGCTTCACACGGTGATCGGACGGGCGACCAATCTTGTCAAGAAATTTGACTTAAGCGATTTCCATTCTTCGCTCGGACAGGGTCTCCGAACCGCCTAGGAAATTGCGCAGCCCCTGGCGCAGGGCCTCCAGATTCTCGCCCCCCACGGCCTCTTCCAGCTCGCTTTCCAGTTCCCGCAACACCTTCTGGGCGTCGTCGCGAATGGCCTGGGACTCGGGGGCGAAACGGACGATGCGGGCGCGCTTGTCATCCGGGTCGGGGGCCAGCTCCAGCAGCTTGCGATCGACCATCTCGGTCAGGAACTGGCTCATGGCCTGGCGCGAGACGCCCAGGTTCTCGGCCATGCGGGCGGCACGGGTCTCACCGTTGGCGACGTTGACCAGGATCAGCGACTGCGACCGGCCCAGCCGCCCCCAACCGCGCGTGTCGAGACGCGACTGCAGCTGTTCGTCGAACCAGTAGAGGGTCCGCACCAGGTCGAGCATGAGCAGGGGGCGATTCATCGCGCCAGTGTCGCCGCCCGCCGCGCGCCGGGAAAGCCCCAAAACACCGTCATGTCGATTTTTAGTCAACTTACTTGACATTCATATTCTTCCGAAGCGAACCTGACCGTCCCAAGAGGGAGGATTCAACATGACGGGCGAAAAGCTCGCGGACCGACGCATTCCTGTCGGAGACGATTTTCTGGCCCCCGAGGCCGTGGCGGCCCTGACCCCGGCCGACTTGGTCGCCCGGGTCACGGCGCTGAAGCCCATGATCGCCGCCGCCTCCGCCGAGGCCGAACGCCTGCGCCGCCCGGTGGACGAGGTGTGGAGCGCCCTGCGCGCCACCGGCTATTTCTACATCTATGTGCCGCGCAAGTTCGGCGGGCTGGAGTTCGATCCCCAGACCTATATCGACGCCACCCTGGCCATCTGCGAGGCCTGCCCCTCGACCGGCTGGACGGCCAGTTTCGCGGCCGAGCACAACTGGCTGATCGCCCAGTATCCCGAACAGACCCAGGCCGAGGTCTGGGGCCGCACCCCCTATGTCATCGCCCCCAGCGTAGCCGCCCCTCCGGGCAAGGCGGTGCGCATGGACGGCGGCTTCCGTCTCAGCGGCCGCTGGAAGTTCGGCACCGTCGTCATGCACGCCGACTGGGCCATGCTCAACGCCATGGAGGACATGGGCGAGGGCAAGCCGCCGGTCGTGCGCATGATGCTGGTCCGCGCCGAGGACGTGAAGGTGCTGGACACCTGGTTCATGAGCGGCATGGCCGCCACCGGCTCCAACGACATCCTCGCCGAGGACCTGTTCGTGCCCGAGGCCTATACGTTCGAGGTCGGGCCGGTGCGCACCGGACGCGGCAACGGCGGCAAGGTGCATGACAATCCCCTCTATGCGGCGCCCATGCTGCCGCAGCTGTGCGTCACGGCGGCCCTGCCCTCGGTCGGCGCGGCCAAGGCGGCGGTCGAGCTGGCGCGCAAGCGGCTGACGGTCCACACCAAGATGGGCGGGCAGTCGACCCAGGTGGACAAGCCCGCCGCCCAGATGCGCCTGGCCCGCGCCGACCTGATGGTGCGCTCGGCCGAACTGTCGATCCGCCAGGCGGCGGACGAGAACCTGACGCTCTCGGCCCTGAGCGACGAGGAGCAGTTGCCCCATCGCCTGCGTCTGCGCGCCCAGATCGCCTATGCCGTCAGCCAATGCCTGGAGGCCGTTCGGACCTGCTGCGAGGCGTCCGGCTCGGGCATCTACGCCATGGACAATCCGATGCAGCGCATCCTGCGCGACATCGAGGTCATGGCCAGCCACATCGTCTATGACATGGACGTGTCCACCGAGCTTCACGGCCGATCGATGGTCGGCCTGGCGCCGAACTCCCTGCTGACCTAGGCAGGCTCAGAAGATCCCTTACTCGGGGGCCGCTTGCGGCCCCCCTTTTTTTGCCCCTCTCCCGACGGGCAGAGGGGCATCGTTCATCAATCCACGTGCTGGGCGTCGTCGATCTTGATCACCGCGCCGGTGGTGTAGGCGGCAGCGTCCGAGGTCAGGAAGCCGATCATCGGCGACAGAGCGTCTATGGGCATCAGCCGCTTGCGCGGCAGCTTGGAGATCATCTTCTGGCCCGCCTCGCTGGTGAACCACTCCTCGTTGATGTCGGTCAGCATATAGCCGGGGCAGACCACGTTGACGCTGATCCGCGCCCGCGACCATTCATTGGCCAGGGACCGGCCCAGCATGACCGCCGCCGCCTTGGAGGCGCAGTAGGCGACCAGGCCCGTCAGGGCGTGCAGGCCGCCCATCGAGGCCAGGATAACCACCCGCCCCCGCTCGGACCGGCCGCTGGCCAGCAGGCGCCGCCCGCCCTCGCGCGCGGTCAGGAAGACGCCCCGGCTGTTGACCGCCTGGATCTGGTCGAACTCCTCGATCGACAGGTCCGTGGCCGGGCCGTCGGCGTTGACCCCGGCGTTGGCGATGACGGTGTCGACCAGGCCGAAGCGCGCCTCGGCCGCGTCATAGCCGGCGATGACCGAGGCCTCGTCCGACACGTCCATGGACACGGCCAGGGCCTCGCCGCCCGCCGCCTCGATCTCGGCGACCAGGGCCGCCAGCCGGTCGGCCCGGCGCGCCGCCAGCACCACCTTGGCCCCGCCCTTCGACAGCAGGCGGGCGAACTCCGCCCCCAGGCCCGAGGAGGCGCCGGTGATCAGGGCCACGCGGCCGTGGTGAGACAGTTGGGTCATGCTTGTTTCCTCTCAGCCGCGGCCAGCCAGGCGCGCGTCATGGCGCTGGTGCGCGTGCGTTCCAGTTTCTCGTTGAGCCAGACGGCCGCCGCGCACAGGGCGTCGACGTCGACCGCCATGCGTCCGTTCAGGGCGTAGGCCACGTCCTCGCTGGCGACATTGCCCGCCGCCCCGGGCGCGAAGGGACAGCCGCCCGTGCCGCCGATGGAGGCGTCCACCGTGACCGCCCCCGCCGCCACGCCCGCGACGGCGTTGGCCACGCCCGTGCCGCGCGTATCGTGGAAATGCACCCTCACCGGAAGGGGCCGCACCGCCTCGACCGTCGCCGCGACCAGGCGCGACACCTCGTCCGGGCGAGCGACGCCGATGGTGTCGGCCAGGGCGATCTCCAGCGGACCGAAAGCGGCCAGGCGCCGCGCCATGTCCACCACCCGCGTAGGATCGACCGCGCCAGACAGCGGACAGCCGAAGGCGACGGAGATGGTGACCTGGGCGTCGCGGCCGGTCGCCCTCGCCTGTTCGATCACGCGTCCGGCCATGGCGACGCTCGCGTCCACGTCCAGGCCCTGATTGGCCAGGCCGAAGGCGTCCGAGGCGGGGACCACGACGCCGAGTTCGTCCACCGCCGTCGCCAGGGCGCGCCCGGCGCCGCGCTCGTTCAGGACAAGGCCGATGGTCCGCACGTCGTCGCGCTTCGGCAGGGCGGCGATCACCGCCTCGGCGTCGGCCATCTGCGGCACCAGCCTGGGATTGACGAAGCTGGCGACCTCCAGCCGCCGTGCGCCCGCCGCGATCGCCGTCTCGATCAGGGAGACCTTGTCGGCGGTGGACAGGATGGTCTTTTCGTTCTGAAGCCCGTCGCGGGCCGACACTTCGACCAGTTCGATCATGCCTCGACCCCCTGCGACAGTTCGTGGCGATAGCGCGGCTGGTCGATCGCCAGCATGGCCAGGGCGGCGCGGCGCAGATGGTCGAACACGGCCGGATCCTCGGCGCTGACCGTCCCCTTGCGCAGGGCCTCGGCCAGGGCGGCGTTCAGCGTGGCGTAGTCGCCGTCGCAGCCCAGGATGGCTTGCATCCGCATGACGGCCGCGGCCTCGGCGGCGGGCCATTGGGCGAGTTCGCGTGACACCATGCCCAGGGCATTGGCCGCCACCCTGCGGTGGAAGCCCTCGACAGGGGAGGAAGCGTCCTCCAGCCAGGCGGTCGTCGCCTGCAGCAGTTCGTCCCGGCTCGGTCCCTCGATCATCGCGACGCCTCCATCAGGGCCAGCAGGTCGACCTCGCACTCGCTGAGGCGACGGCCGATCACGGCGCGCTCGACCGACCGCGAGGCGCCGGTGGCGAAGGTGCGGTACATCATCATCGTCACCACCGCCCATTTGAACGTGCCTACCGCCTGCCAGAAGCGCACGCGCTCGACCGACGGCGGCTCTCCTCCCGCCGCGCGATAGGCGTCGAGCAGGGTCTCCAGATCGGCGAAACCCCCGACCGTCCGGTGGGTCACGCCGAACCGCCAGCTGTTTACGCACAGCCAGCCCAGGTCCTCGGCCGGGTCGCCCAGGTGGGCCAGCTCCCAGTCCAGAACGGCGGCGAGGCCCCTCTCGGGATCGACCATCAGATTGCCGTTGCGAAAGTCGCCGTGGACCAGGCGCGGCGCCACCGGCTCCGGCAGGCGCGCCTCCATCCACTTCAGCGCCGCCTCCATGACCGGGCGCGGGCCGCTGCTCTTGCGGTAGATGTCGGCGTAGCGGTCCAGCACGGCGCGGGCGTCCTGCGTCTCCAGCGGCGGCAGGGCTTCCGGACCCACGGCGTGGATGCGCGCCAGGGCCTCGCCGCACTGGCGGCCCAGACTCTCGCGGGCGAGGGCGAAGGCCGGATCGGCGGCGATGCGGCGGCCCAGGGTCTCGCCGGCCACGCGCTCCACCACATAGGCCTCGCCGAGGCCGTCCTCGGGCCGGCAGTCGCGCACCAGCCGGGCCACGGGCACGCCCGCCTCCTCGGCGGCCTTCAGCAGCCTGGCCTCGACCGGCAACGGCAGGGAGGTCTCGAACACCTCGGCCTCGCCGCCCCCGCCCCGACGACGCAGGATCAGGGCCCGCGCGGGTCCGTCGCCCTCGACGTCGAAGGCCCAGGTCTGCAGGCTGGCCCCGCCGGTCAGCCGGCGCAGGCCGGTCGCCTGCCGCCCTCCGCTGGCCAGGGCCGCCGCTAGGGCGGCGAGGCGCGACTGGACGAGCTCTGCCGTCTCGGATGCGGGCGGTGATGCGGAAGCGGACATGACGAATGGATGGCCGAAGCTGAGGATATTTGTCAAATAGATTGACGTTTATCGTGAGGGCGTCACAGGATGCCCCTATCCTAATTTCAGTTTGAGAGTCTCCGATGAGCGCCCATTCCGGCCCTTCTCCCTACACTCAGGAAGACGTCGACCTGTTCCGCGAGGGTTTGTCCAAATTCCTCGACGCCGAGTGCCCGCCGGAGAAGATCGAGGCCTGGAGCCGCAACAAGATCGTCGAGCGCGAGATGTGGACCAAGGGCGCCGAGTTCGGGCTACTGGGCCTGTCGGTCCCCGAGGAATACGGCGGCATGGGCGCCGACTTCCGCCATGAGCGCGTGGTCATCGAGGAGTTCGGCGCGCGCGGCATGGAGGGCTGGGGCGTGCCGCTGCACAACATGATCGTGGCCCCCTACCTGATCGCCTTCGGCACCGAAGAGCAGAAGCAGAAATGGCTGCCCGGCGTGGTCTCGGGCGAGATCGTCCTGGCCATCGCCATGACCGAGCCGGGCACGGGCTCAGACCTGCAGGGCATCCGCACCCGCGCCCGGCTGGAGGGCGACGAATGGGTGCTGAACGGCCAGAAGACCTTCATCTCCAACGGCCAAACGGCGGACCTGATCCTGGTGGTGTGCCGCACCTCGGACAACGGCTCGCGCGGCATCTCTCTGATCGCGGTGGAAGGCGACCGCGCGGGCTTCGTGCGCGGCCGCAACCTCGACAAGATGGGCCGCGCCGCCCAGGACACCTCCGAGCTGTTCTTCGAGGACGTGCGTGTTCCCGCGTCCAACCTCGTCGGCGGGATCGAGGGCAAGGGCTTCGGCCAACTGATGCAGATGCTGCCCCAGGAACGCCTCGGCATCGCCGCCATGGGCCTGGCCATCCTGGAGCGGGCGCTGAAGCTGACGGTCGACTACACGCGCGAGCGCCAGGCCTTCGGCAAGACGTTGATGGAGTTCCAGAACACCCAATTCACCCTGGCCGACATCAAGGCCAAGGCGGTGATCGCCCGCAGCTTCATCGACAGCTGCACCGAAAAACTGATCCGCGGCGAACTGGACGCGGCGACCGCCTCCATCGCCAAGCTGTGGATCACGGAGACCGAACTGGAAGGCGTGAACAAATGCCTGCAGCTGTTCGGCGGCTACGGCTATATGAACGAATATCCGATCGCTCAGCTGTATAAGGACGCGCGGATCGACACCATCCACGGCGGCACGTCCGAAGTGATGAAGATGCTGATCGCCCGCACGCTCTGAAACGAAGGCGCGCGCGCCAGTTTACACTTGGCGGGCCAAGCGGAGCAGCGGCATAAGTCGATATCGGGAGAACGCGATGATCATGAATTCCGACTATCTGATCGTGCCGCTGCTGGCGGGATTTGAATGGTTCGACGAAAGCCTGCAGATGAGCCTGCGCGAGGCTGGCTGGCCGCATCTGACCCGGCCCGAGTCGATGGTCATGATGCACGTCCAGATGAACGTCGTGCGCCCCGCCGACATCGCCCGCAGCCTGCGCCTGACGCGCCAGGCGGTGCACTCCACCATCAACTCCCTGGTCGAGCGCGGCGTGTTCGAGATGGCGGACGATCCCACGGACGGCCGCATCCGCATCGTCCAGCTGACCCCCATGGGCAGGGCCATGCGTCAGGACGCCCAGAGGATCGTCGCCGAGCTGACCGAAGAGCTTGGCCGTCGCATCGGCGCCAAGCGGGTCAAGGCCCTGCGTGAGGCCTTCGGCTCCGACTGGGGCGCCCCCATTCTGTGCAGCCTGGGCGAGCCCGGCGGGCGCGCGGCGGATTTTCGGCAGACCGCGAACAAAAATCAGTAAAGTAACTTGACGATCAAAACGGATCGAGTTTGTCTAGTTTCTTGACAAGCAGCTCGGCAAGAAGCGGCGGTCAGGGAGGGAGGGAAACATGGTCCGTTCGCGGTCTCAACGCCTCCTCGTAGCAAACACAGCTCTGGCCTCCGGGCCGGGGCCGCATGGGGAGGAATACGCATGCGTTGTCGTTATGTGATGCTGCTCGCGTCGAGCAGCCTGGTTCTCAGCACCGCCGCCATGGCCCAGACGGCGCCTGAAGGGCCCGCAGCCCAGGCCGATACGACCACGGTCGCCGATATCCTGGTCACCGCGCGCAAGCGCACCGAGCGCCTGCAGGACGTACCGATCTCGGTCAACGTCACCAGCGGCGAGGAACTGGCCAGCCAGGACGTGCGCAACCTGGAGGCCCTGTCGGGCTCGGTGCCGAACCTGCACATCCAGGCCACGCCGGGCAACAACGCCATCTACATCCGGGGCATCGGCTCCTCGCCAGGCAACCTGGCCTTCGAGCAGTCGGTCGGCCTGTTCGTCGACGGCGCCTACGCCGGGCGCGGCCGCCAGTTCGCCGCCCCTTTCCTGGACGTGGCCAGCGTCGAGGTGCTGCGCGGCGCCCAGGGCGCCCTGTTCGGCAAGAACACCGCCGCCGGGGCCATCAACATCACCTCGAACGGCCCGCGCGCCACGCGTGAACTGGCGACCACCATCACCGGCACGGTCGAGGGCGACAACGGCTATGAGATCAGCCACATCGTCTCGGGTCCGATCACCGACAAGCTGCTGGTCCGCCTGGCCGGCAAGTACAGCGACAACGAAGGCTGGGTCGAGAACACCACCACCGGCGACCGTAATCCGGGCCGCGAGGACCTGATCGGCCGCGCCGTCGTCGACTATCTGGCCAGCGACACCCTGTCCTTCCGTCTCAAGCTGGAAGGCGCGCGCCAGGAGCTGACTGGCCAGCCCATGAGCAGCGTCCCCGTCGGCGGCTCCAAGTCCTTCACCCGCACGACCACGGCCGGCGTGCCGGACTATGACGACACCAACAGCTTCAACGGCGTGCTGACGATCAACAAGGATTTCGCCAACGGCGTCACCCTGACCGCGATCAGCGCCTATTCGGCCTTCGGCTACGACAAGCAGATCGACAGCGACTTCGTCGCCGCCCCCCTGCTGCGCACCATCTTCCAGGAAGACTTCAGCCAGATCTCGCAGGAAGTGCGCCTGACCTCGTCCAACGAGGGGCCGCTGACCTGGATCGTGGGCGCATATGCCCACAAGAACGAGATCGACATGCATCAGGAGTCCGCCATCCTGATGGGCGCCCTCAACGGGACCAGCAAGCGCGATTTCAACCAGACGAACGAGAGCTATTCGATCTACGGTCAGGCTACCTATGCCTTCAACGACCACTGGAAACTGACCGCCGGCCTGCGCCAGACCTGGGAGGACAAGGCCGCCGACCAGACGCGCCAGACCTCGGGCGTCCTGCCGCCGTCGTGGGTGAACACCCCGCTCAGCGGCCAGCGCCGCGAGAGCCAGCTCGATCCCTCGGTCCAAGTCCAGTACGTCGTCGACCGCGACATGATGTTCTACGCCTCCTACGCCAAGGGCTCGAAGGCGGGCGGCTTCGTCGGCGCCCAGTCGACCGGCGGCCAGGACGCCTTCGAGTTCGAGGGCGAAACCTCCAACTCGATCGAGGTCGGGACCAAGCTGACCCTGCTGGACGGCCGCGCGACCCTGAACCTGGCGGCCTACACCTCCAAGTTCGAGGACCTGCAGGTGTCGGGTTTCAACGCCGCGACCAACGCCTTCATCACCACCAACGCCGCCAGCGCCAAGAGCCAGGGCGTCGAGGCCGAGGGCACGCTGCGCATCAACCCGTCGGTCACCCTGTCGGGCTCGGTCGCCTACAATGACGCCCGGTACGATTCCTACCCGACGGCGCCCTGCGTCTATAAGAACGGCGTCGCTCCCGCGGCTAACTGCGTCGAGGACATCGGCGGCGTGCGCCTGCCGCGCGCGCCCAAATGGTCGGGTGCCCTGACGCTGAACGTCGACCATCCGCTGGAGAACGGCATGCGCCTGCTGGCCGACGCCACGGTGCGCGGCCGCAGCGGGACCTATCTGGAAGAGAACCTGAACCCGCGATCCTATCAGGAAGGCTTCTCGAAGGTGGACCTGCGCCTGGGCGTGGCCTCGCCCGACGACCGCTGGACCCTGGCCCTGATCGGCCGGAACCTGACCAACGAATGGACCGCCTCACACTCGTTCGGCACGCCCTTCCTGGCCGCCTCGTCGCAGACCTATGTGGTCGATCCTGGCCGGGTCGTCTCGATCCAGCTGGGCCTGCGCTACTGATCTTGTCCTCGTCCGGGGCCTGATCGGGGCCCCTGACACCCTGGCCGGAGCGTCCCCCGACGCTCCGGTCTTTTTTTGTCATCTCTCCGAATTGATGACGGCCGCCCCTGCGAGGAGGCGGCCGTTTCCACAGGTCGACTGTCGCCGAGCGTCAGAAGGTGGCTTTCATCCACTCCACGAAGACGGCCGCGCCTTCGGCGGCCTTGTCGGGCTGGCCGGAGTAGTAGTGGTTGGCGCCCTTGATGACCGCGTGGGTCTGCGGCGCGTTCACGGCCGCCTCCATCAGGCGGGCCGCGTGGCTGGGGGTGCAGGCGTCGTCGGCGCTGTTCTCGATGACCAGCATGGGCACGCTGATCCGCGCCGCGCACTTCAGCCCGTCGGCGTTTGAGTCGTCGTAGGACCACTGCGACAACCATGAACGCAGCGTCGAGAAGCGCGCCAGGCCGACCGGGCCGTCGTTGACCACTTCGGGGTCGCCGAGCATGCAGTAGTTGGGACGGCGGTCGCTGGGCTCCAGCGTCTCGTCGATGAAGCGCGGGTCGGCCATCGTCCCCTGCACCACGAAGCCGCGTTCGTGGTTGTGCAACCCTCGCGCCTTCAGCTCGGCCAGCTGCGCCTTCACCCAGGCGGTGATGCGTCGGTTGCGGGCGATCTGGGCCTGGCGATAACGGGCGATGTATTCGGCGCTGTAGGGCGCCTGGTTCGGATTGGCGGGGTCGTAGATGTTCAGTTCGGGATCGCGCTCGAACGGACGGCTCTCGTCCGTGACCGAGGGGTCGATCCACTCGGTCAGGGTCAGGTTGCGCGACAGGTGCGCGGCCAGAAGAGCGATGCCGTCGGCCGGGATCAGGTTGGCCTTGGTCAGGTCGATCGGATCGCCCGCCGGGGTCTGGGTCACGGTCGGGTTCTCGGCCTCGGCCTGATAGAAGAGCGACAGGGCGCCGCCGCCGGACCAGCCGCCGAGAATGACCTTCTTGTAGCCCAGCCGCTCCTTGGCGTCGCGGACGCAGGCGCCCAGGTCCAGGGCGCACTTCTCCATGATCAGGGCGTTGTCGATGCCCCGATAGCGGCTGTTGCAATAGATGACGTGAACGCCCTGCTTGGCCAGCGCCGCCGGCAAGGGCAGCCAGGCGCCGCCGCCGATCGGGTGCATCATGACGACCACGGTGTCGGACGGCGTGTCCGGCTTCAGCAGGTGCGCCTCCAGCGCCACCGCGCCCTCGGCCCCGCCATAGGTGTCCTTGAACGTCGCCTGTTCCTGAAAGACGATCAGATAGGGGATGCGCTGGTATTTCTTCTTCACGGGCGCCTCGCTCATCCCTTCAGCTCCGACTGGGGCTTGCCGCGGCGGTCCAGGGCCTCGGCGCCGAACTTGGCTTCCTTCTCCGCGCGGGTCTGAGCCGACCAGGCCTTCAGCGTCTGCGGCAGGGCGGCGCCCTCCTCGCCCAGGATGCGGTCGTGGTCGGCGGTGCGGGTGGTGATCTCCACCTGGATGCCGTTCGGGTCGTACATATAGACCGAGCGCACGAAGTGATGCTCGACCGGGCCCAGGCAGCTGACGCCGTGGGCGCGGATGCGCTGCTGCATCTCCAGCATGTGCGCCTCGTCGCGCGCCTGGATGGCGATGTGCATGTCGAAGCTGTCCTTGCGCTGGAACCAGGCCGGATCGGCAGTCGAGGGCGCGTCGAAGAAGGCGACGAAATTGCCGTCCCCCATCTCGAAGAAGATATGCATGTAGGGCGTCGGCTCATGGGTGCCCGGCACCTCGTCCAGCACGATCCCGGCCGAGGCCTTCAGCCCCAGAACGTCCTCATAGAACCAGCGCGTCTGCTCGGCGTCGCGGCAGCGGAACGCCGCGTGATGCAGCGAGCGCAGCCCGCTCTCGGTGGTGACCGGCGTGGCCATGGGACTCATCCTTCCTGTCGTTTCCTTATGAAATCGACTCCATACGCGCCGCCGATGTTTGTCAAATTGCTTTACGTTATTCCTCCTGCGTCATAGGCTCCGATCAAAGAGTAAGGAGGAGCGCGCATGGACTTCGAACTGCCCGCCGAAATCACCGACTACCTGGCGGAGCTGGACGCCTTCATCGAGGCCGAGATCGCTCCCCTGCAGGCGCAGGACGACAACGAGCGCTTCTTCGACCACCGCCGCGAATGGGCGCGCACCGACTTCGACAACGGCGGCCTGCCCCGCCACGAGTGGGAGGCCCTGCTCGGCGAGGCCAAGCGCCGCGCCGACGCGGCCGGCCACCTCCGCTTCGCCCTGCCCGCCGAGTTCGGCGGCAAGGACGGCTCGAACCTGGCCATGGCCGTGATCCGCGAGCATTTCGCCGCCAAGGGCCTGGGCCTGCACAACGACCTGCAGAACGAGCACTCAATCGTCGCCAACTATCCGCAGGTGCTGATGTTCCGCGACTTCGGCTCCCAGGCGCAGAAGGACGAGTTCATCGCCGGCATGCTGGACGGGACCCGTTCGGTCTGCTTCGGCCTGACCGAGCCCGAGCACGGTTCGGACGCGACGCACATGGACACCACGGCCGTGCGCGAGACGCGCGACGGCGTCGAGGGTTGGCGCATCGACGGCGAGAAGATGTGGACCACGGGGATGCACGTGGCGACCCACGTCATGGTCTTCGCCCGCACCTCGGGCGAGGCAGGCGACGCGCGGGGCATCAGCTGCTTCCTGGTCCCGGCCGAGGCGGAGGGCGTCAAGGTCGAGGAGTATCTCTGGACCTTCAACATGCCGACCGACCACCCGCGCGTCAGCTTCACCGGCGTCTGGGTGCCCGACAGCGCCCTGTTCGGCCCGGCCGGCGGCGGGTTGGAGCTGGCCCAGCATTTCGTCCACGAGAACCGCATCCGCCAGGCCGCCTCGTCCCTGGGCGCCGCGGATTACTGCATCCGTGAGGCGGTGAAGTACGCGCGCGAGCGCAAGCCCTTCGGCAAGCCGCTGGCCGTAAACCAGGCCATCCAATTCCCCCTCGTCGAACTGGCCACCCAGGTCGAGATGCTGCGCCTGCTGATCCGCAAGACAGCCTGGGAGATGGACCGCATGTCCAAGCCCGAGGTGGCGACCACACTCTCGGACCGGGTGTCCATGTGCAACTACTGGGCGAACCGCCTGGTCTGCCAGGCGGCGGACACGGCCATGCAGGTGCACGGCGGCATGGGCTATTCGCGCCACAAGCCGTTCGAGCACATCTATCGCCACCACCGCCGCTATCGCATCACCGAGGGCGCCGAAGAGATCCAGATGCGCAAGATCGCCGCCTGGATGTTCGGCTTCGCCGGGCCGAACAAGATCGCGAGAAAGGCGTGAGCGGCGGCGCGCGCGTCGTCGCTTTCGCCGACCTGCCCGGCCTGGCCGGGCGGGACCTCGGCGTCTCCGACTGGCTGGCACTGGACCAGGGCCGCATCGACCGCTTCGCCGCGGCCACCGACGACCGCCAATGGATCCATGTCGATGTCGAGAGGGCGCAGCGCGAGATCGGCGGGCCGATCGCCCATGGTTTCCTGACCCTGTCGCTGCTGCCGCGCCTTCAGGACGACCTGTTGCGCATCGACGGCGCGGACCGGGTGCTGAACGTGGGCGTCAACAAGGTGCGCTTCATCGCCCCCGCGCCCAGCGGCGTCCGAATCCGCCTGCGCCAGACGGTGGTCGCCGTGGAAGCCCGCGCGGGCGGCTGGCAGATTGTCAGCGACTGCGTGATCGAGGGCGAAGGCCAGGCCAGGCCGCTGTGCGCCGCCCAGAGCGTCATGCTGGCCCTGCCGCCCTCCGACGCCGAAAGTCACGCCGCTTGATAGTAAAGTAACTTGACATACTGACCAGCCATCGCAGTATCGACGACGTCATGTCCGGCAACAGGGCAGGCGCAAGGAGGAGACGAGACCGCCATGGATGACGCCCTGGCCCCGGCGCTGAAGAGCGCCCTGCGCAATCTGGTCCGCTCGGTCGTGGTGGTCACCGCCCAGCACGACGGCCGCCCCTTCGCCATGGCCGCCACGGCCGTCAGCGAGGTCAGCATGGACCCGCCTTCCATGCTGGTCTGCATCAACCGAGACGCCGCCATCTTCCAGGCCATCGACGCCGGGTCGGACTTGGTGCTGAACGTGCTGAGCGCCGACCATGAGGCGGTGTCGCGCGCCTGCGGCGGCGGGGTGCGCGGCGGCGAACGCTTCGCCATCGGCGCCTGGGACGGCGGCCAAGACGACCGGCCCCCGGCCCTGCGCGACGCCTGCGCCGTCATCCGCCTGAAACAGGCCCATGTGGTCGACCACGGCAGCCACCGCATCGTCATCGGCGACGTCCAGACAGTGGACCTGCCCTCGCCCATGCCGCCCCTCGCTTACTTCGACGGCCGCTATGTACAGGTGGCCGCCGCCTGACCATCCTTCGCCCCTGGGCCGCGAAGACGGCCGGGCTTTCAGTGGAGTGAGACATGCCCCGGATCGATCGTCGTTCCCTTCTGGCCGGTATGGCCGGCGTCAGCGCCGCCGCCGGCGTCGCCCCGCCCGTGCGCGCCCGGCCCCGCGCGCCGCGTGACCCGAACAAGCCGCTGAACATCCTCTTCATCATGACGGACCAGGAGTTCGGCCTGCGGTCCTATCCCGACGGCCTGTTGGACCATCTGCCCGGGCACAAGGCCCTGCTTGAGCGCAGCCTGCACCTGCCGAACTACCATGTGCACACCACGCCCTGCACACCGTCGCGGGCGGTCATCTACACCGGCCAGCACACCCAGAAGACCAAGGTCTATTCCAACGCCGAACAGGGCGCCGTGCTGACGCCCGAGATCGACACCCTGGGCGACATGATGCGGGCGGCGGGCTACTACACGACCTACAAGGGCAAGTGGCACCTCTCGAAGCTGCCGACCGCCGCGCCGGGCTTCCAGCGCGAGTTCCCCGACACCACCGACGCCATGGAGCCGTTCGGCTTCTCCGATTACAACTTCTACGGTGAGGAAATCGGCCTGACCTGGGCCGGCTACCGCACCGACCGGGCCGTCACCGGCGACGCCGCCATGCTGATCCAGGACCTGGCCAGGGACCCGAAGAAGCGCCAGGACAAGCCCTGGTTCATGGCCGTGAACCTGGTCAATCCGCACGACATCATGTTCTACGACGCCACCGGCGAGCAGGCCGAGACGCGCGCCGTGTGGAACCTGGCCGGGGTCATGCGCGCCGAGCCGGGCGACGAATTGTATCAGACGGACCTGGGCTTCCCCCTGCCCCGCAGCTTCCGCCTGGACGACCTGTCGACCAAGCCCGAGGCGCATCGCGGGATCGCCGCCCTGGACGTCAAGACCTACGGCGCCATGCCGCGCGAGGACGAGGCCGCCTGGCTGCGCTTCGTCAACTACTACTGCAACTGCCTGCGTGACGTGGACCAGAACATCCTGACCCTGCTGTGGGCGCTCGAGAAGTCGGGGCAGATGGACGACACCATCATCGTCTACACCTCGGACCACGGCGAGCGGGCCGCCGCCCACGGCATGCGCCAGAAGGGCGGCACCATCTACAAGGAAGAGACCAACGTCCCGATGTTCATCGCCCACCCCGACGGCGCGCGCGGCGTGACCAGTCAGGCGGTGATGAGTTCGGTCGACATCGCTCCGACCCTGCTGGGCTTCGCGGGCAAGGACGAGGCCTGGAGCACGGCGAACTTCCCCCAGTTGGTCGGCCACGACCTGTCGGGCCTGGCGCGCACGCCCGACGCCCGCACCCGCCGCGACGAGGAAGGGCACCTGTTCAACTACGGCGTCCTGCTGTCATGGGACCGGCTGAACAAGAACTACCTCGACCGTCCCATCTTCGACCTGTCGAAGCGGCGCGTGCATCGCGGCGTGTTCGACGGCCGCTACAAATTCGCCCGCTATTTCGCCCCCAGCCAGCACCATACGCCAGCGACCTGGGAGCAGCTCCTGGCGCACAACGACCTGGAACTTTACGACACCCACGCCGATCCGGACGAGATCATCAATCTGGCCGCCGAGCCCGAGCGCCACAAGGCCTTGATCCTGCGCCTCAACGCCATGACCAACGCCCTCATCGCGCGCGAGGTCGGCGAGGACCGCGGCGGCGAGTATCCGGGACCGATCGAGCAGTACAACACGCTGCATCTCGCATAGAGGCGGTCCCCCAGCAGGGGCCTGCTCGGGTTCAGAAGCGGCGTTGCAGCGTCAGGCGCGCCGTTCGCCCGATCGGGTCCTGAAGGTCCCGCCCAAAGCCGGGCGCGGGCGAGCCGTCTCCCAGGCGCGCCCCGGGACGCGCATCGAACAGATTGTCGATCTCGAGGCTCAACTGCAGCCCGCCGCCTCTTCTGGACGGCGGGCCGTCCTCGCCGTCCTGGCCAGGCCGGGCCGACGACGGAATCACCAGATAGCTCAGCTTCACGTCGACGGCCGTGAACGGCTCCATGACCAGGTCGCGCGGGTCGTCCCGGCCGCTGACGCGCCGGGTGCGATAGCTGTCCTGCCATCGCGCCGAGGCGTTGACGCCCCATCGCCCTCGCCGCGCGTCGAGCGTGCCCCTCGCCTCCTGCCGGGAGACGCCGCCGCCGTCGCCCCTCAGGCGATCCAGATCCGGCCGTCCTTCCAGCAGCGCGACCGTATTCCTCAACCGAAGGCTGTGGCTGAGCGCCACCCGCAGGACCATCGCTTCGTTCGCGGCGACGCCCGCGGGGCGCGGAAGTTTGAAGTTCAGGCTGGTCGACAAGGTTTCCGACAGGCTGGACCGCGAATTGATCGGTCGATAGTCGATGCTGATCAGACGGCCGTCGGCGTCGCGCTGAAATCGATCGGGCAAGGCCGCTTCGACGTCCTCCGTCAGGTCCGGCAGAGCGCCGATCCCATCGGTCGACGCCATGCGCTGGTAGCCAAGGTTGCCGGTCACGCCCCAGGGGGTGAACGGCCCCGCCGCCGCCGTCAGGGACACCCGTTCCGAACGGGGCGGCCGCAAGTCGGGATTTCCGCCCCGGATGGGCACGACCTCGACCGCCTGCCCGGTCCTGAAGTCAAACACGATCGTCGGCGTCCCGTGATGGAGGGGCTCGAACCTCTGCAGATCCGGCACGCTGTCGCTCGACGCGGACCAGACGCCGTTCAGGCGCAGCCCCTTGCGCGGCGTCCAGGCCAGGGCTGCGTTCACCTCATCGCCGGAACCGGCGCTGCTTTCCCGGACGCCGCCGCCCACGGTCGCCAGAAGCTCGCCGAACAGACGCCCCGTCCCTTCTTCCCCGGCCTTGGACAGCGGAATCGCCAACGACCCACGCGCCTCTCCCGTGTGAAAGTCGGTGCTGGCCCGGACATGATCGCGATGGATGGTCGACCAGCTTCCCCTGAGGTGACCGTTCAGATTCACCACCACCGCGCCGGTCGGCAATTCGAACAGGGCGCGATTGGCCGAGCTGGTCAGCCCCAGCGACCGGCGCTCGTTTCGTGTGTCGGCGAAGCCGTCTTCCCGAGCGCGCGACGCCTGGCCGTTCATGTTCGCCTGCAGGGACCAGCCGGCCGCCCGTCCGCTGAATCCCGCCGATGCTCCAAGGTTTTCGGATCGCCCACGGCTGTCGACGATCCTTTCGCCGAAACGGGCCACGGACCGACTGTCGCGCGCCTGGCCGTTCAGGCTGAAGACGCTGGACCAATCGCCCAGCGGCCGCGTCATGTTGGCGTTGACCGAAACGGCGTCGACGCGGGGGCGCAGGGTGATCGCTCCGTCGTTCGCCCCTTCGTCGACAAGGCCCCGCTCGCGTTCTTCAGCGCGAAGAGCGGTGTCGCGCGAAACGCGCAGGCCCAGTTGATGGGTCCTGCCGCCCGTGATGGCCGATCGGCGCAGATCGGCCGACAGGGAGGAGGTTCCCCCCTGGGTCGGGCGTGCGCCGCTCATGCGGCCGTCGTGGCTGGAGAAGCGTTTCTGGAGAACCAGGTTGACGACCCTCTGGCCAGGCGCGCCGCCATAGAGGGCCGCCGCCTCGGGCGGCAGGACTTCCGCCCGCGCCAGGGCATCGGGCGGAAACCCCGAAAAAACGGCTGAATTGGGCGCCCGCTTGCCGTTGATCAGGACCATCGGCTCTTCGCCGAGGTCCAGGGTCTCGTTCATGCGCCGCAGCACTTCGCCGATGTCCCAGGCGCCCAGGGCGTCGATGTCGGCGCCGTCCAGCTCGGTCTCGGGCGGCACGAGGGCGACGCCCCGACGGCCACGGACCTCGATGTCATCCACTCGCACAGGGTCATCGAGGCGCTGGCGGCTCCCCTGCCAGTCCGCATGGCCCGGGGCGACCGCCAGGCTCGACGCTTGCGGCTGTTCCACCATCATCACGGCAGCCAGCGGCAGCCATAACATTCAGACCCCCACCGCAGCCGTCACGCCCTCCTATTTACATCTACATCAACTTCTTTCCCACGCCCAGCGGAAGTAGGCGGCAAGCCGCCGCCGAGATCGGCGGCTCTAGAACGCTCCTCGCCTGATCGCGTTGACCAAGGCGCGACGTCAGCGAGGTCAGGATGCCCTACGCCCTCTATTACTGGTCCGCCCCCTTTCGCGGCCAGTTCGTGCGCGCCGTCCTGGCCTTTGCCGGCGAGGACTGGGCCGAGCCCGGCGACGGCGCCATCGCGGCCTTGATGGCGGGCGCGCCGGAAGACATGCCGATCCCCTTCATGGGACCGCCGGTGCTGGTCGACGCGGCCGCCGACGTCGCGATCTCCCAGATGCCGGCCATCGTCTTCTACCTCGGCGAAACCCTCGGGCTCCTGCCGTCGACCCCAGCCCTGCGCGCGCTGACGATCAAGGTGGTCAACGACGCCAATGACGTCATCGACGAAATCACCCTGGACGGCGGACGCCAGATGTGGACCGAGCAGCGCTGGACCGCCTTCGCGCCGCGCCTGAGACGATGGATGGCGCTGTGGGAGGAGCAGGGGCGCCGACACGGGTTGCGCGCCCGTTCCGGCTTTCTGCTGGGAGGCGACGCGCCCGGCATCGCGGACGTGGTCACCGCGACCCTCTGGTCGACGCTGTCCGAGCGCTTTCCGAAGATCGGGGCCATGCTTGAAGACACGGCGCCCCTGACCGCAAACCTGGTTCGCCGCGTCTCCGCCGTCCCCGCCCTGGCCGACCTGGCCGCGCGCGCCTGGCGCGACTATGGCGAGACCTATTGCGGAGGCCGGATCGAGATTTCCTTGCGCAGGGTGGCGGGATCGGACGTCGCTAACGACAGGGACCAGGCCGCGCCGGAAGGGTCATAGCGGCTCGTCATCGTGAGGACGCGTGGCGATCGACTTCAGGGCGTGCAGCCAGCGGCCCGGCAACGCCCGGAGTTCGGGAACCCAGCGGCGGACATAGCGCCCGGCGGGGTCGAACTTCTCGCCCTGGGCCACCGGATTGAAGATGCGGAAATAGGGCGCGGCGTCGGCGCCGGACCCGGCGACCCACTGCCAGTTCTGCACATTGCTGGCCAGGTCGGCGTCCACCAAGGTGTCCCAGAACCAGGCCTCGCCCTCGCGCCAGTCGATCAGCAGATGCTTGACCAGGAAGGAGGCGACAGCCGGTCGCCCACAACTCCCGCATCCCCGCGTCGACCAGCGGATAGCCGGTGCGCCCCCGCTTCCACGCCGCCAGCCCCTCGGGGTCGGTCCGCCACGGCATGGCGTCGAACTCGGGCCGGAAGGCGCGCTCGGCCATGTAGGGGAACTGATGCAGCAGATGGGCCGAGAACTCGCGCCAGCCGACCTCGGCGACGAACTTGTCCGCCTGGGCGGGGGCGACGCGGCCCTGGGCGGCGGCGGCGCGGACAGCCCGCACCACGCTGCGCGGACTGATCTCGCCCCAGTGCAGGTGCGGCGACAGGGGCGAGGCGCCCCGGCGCTCCGGAACATCCCGGCCGACGGCGTAGTCCGCCAGGCCGCCCTCGAGGAAGGCGGACAGGGCCGCGGCGGCGCCCGCCTCGCCCGGCGTCCCGTCGAAGCCTTGCGACCAATCGGGCGCGGTCGGGTGCAGACCCCAGGCGTCGATGTCCTCGCCGGCCAGGCCCTCGGGCGTGGCCAGGGTTTCGGGCGCGGGCGTCGCCGGCCTGTCGGGCGCGGCCTGGAGCAGCGCCTTCAGGAAGGGGGTGAACACCCGGTAGGGCTTTCCAGCGCCGGTCAGCACGGCGCCCGGCCGGGCCAGCAGGCTGCCGTTGAAGCCGTGGCAGGCGATGCCCTCGGCCTTCAGGGCGTGGGCGATGTCGGCGTCGCGGATGAAGGCCTCCGGCTCGAACCGGCGGTTCATGAAGACCTGGTCGGCGCCCGTCTCGTCGATCAGGCGGCGCAGTTCGGCCTCGCTGTCGCCCCGCCGCAGGATGAGCCGGCCTCCGCATCGCCCCAGCGCGGCGTCGAGGGCGGCGCCGGGTCGACGCCCTTCGCCGCCCTCGTCCAGGACATAGACCGGCAGGATCGGCCGCCCGGTGTCGATCGCGGCGGCCAGGGCCGGATTGTCCGCCAGCCTCAGGTCGCGGCGGAACCACAGGATGACGGGGCGCCCGCCCGGCGCGCGGCCGCGAAACTCATAGTCCATCTTCATCGCCATGACGGCTCGCACAGCCGCCGGCCGACCGTGGGCGCGTTGGTCCCGATAATAGACTGATGGGATTGGCGTCGTCAGCAAACGTCGCGCCCGCTACTGACGGAACAGAGTTCCTCGTGACGCATTACTGCCACGATCGTCCGGCCGCCAACCGATGCTCGGGGGAACAGCATGCCGCGTATCCTGGAAGTCATTCTGACCCGCGCGGCGCGCCTGAGCCGGACGTTTTCGCGCGCCCTGCGTCGGGAAGACGGCAATGTCGGGCCGCTGGGCGCCCTCATGATCGTTCCCCTTCTGGGTGCGCTGAGCCTCGCGATCGAGGGGGGAACTGGTACCTGACCCAGCGCTCGATGCAGCATGCGGCGGACTCGGCCGCCCTGGCCGCGGCGACCAACGGCGACGTCGGCTATCTGATCGAGGCGCGGGCCGTCGGCGCCCGCTACGGCTACGCCAACGGCGCGCTCAACACGACGGTCGACGCCATCGACACCGCCGCCTGTCCGCCCCCCTCGACCGCGACCAACTGCTATCGGGTGACCATCAGCCGCCCGGTCCCCCTCTACATGATGGGCATCGTCGGCTTCTCGGGCGACACCGCCATCGGCGACCGGCGCGCCCAGACGGTCAGGGCCCAGGCGGTCGCCCGGCCGCGCGGGCGCGGCGAGAACTATTGCCTGATCGGCCTGAGCTCCAGCGGAGAGGCGATCCGGATCAACGGCGGCCCGAACGTGGACCTGGCCGGCTGCGACATGTTCAGCAACAGCAACCTGCGCTGCAACGGCGCCAATTCGGACAACGGCGTCTATTACGGCGACGCGGTCGGCACGTCGAACTGCGGCCAGGTGCAGCGCGGCGGCCAATCGCCGATCGTGGATCCTTTCGCGCAGCTGTCGGCCAATCCGCCGATCCCGGCGAACACCTGCGGCGCCTATCCCCAGGGCGCGAGCGGGCCGGTCCTGTCCACCTCGGAATCCTGGGCCTCGCCGGTCAAGAAGTGCGGCGACACCCGCCTGACCGCGGACGTCAACGTCACCGCGCCCAACAGCGTCCTGGTGGTGTACAACGGCAAACTGGACCTGAACGGCCACAAGCTGCAGACCTCGGGATCGGGCAGCCTGACGGTGATCTTCTCGGGCACGCGGACCCAAGGCGGCTCGACGACCTACAGCCACTTCCCGGCCAACTCGACGGGCACGGGCCGCCTCGACATCGCCGCGCCGAAGACCGGGGCGCTGAAAGGCGTGGCCATCCTTCAGGACGGCCGCCTGACAGGCAACAAGAACGACCTGGACATGGTCTACAAGGGCAATGATCCGACCCTGCTGATCCAGGGGCTGATCTATATGCCGAACGGCAATTTCCAGATTAACGGCGCGATCAACCACAAGACCGACGGCCTGTCCTGCATCGGCATCGTGGCCAAGACCATCCTGGTCAGCGGCACGGGCAGCATCTTCGACAACCCGACCTCCGAATGCCGCGAGGCGGGACTGGAGTTGCCCGCCGTGCCCGGCACGGCCAACCGGCTGAGGCTGGTGCAATGAGGGGGCGCGGAGGCCTGCGGCACGGACGGGACGGCGCAGCCGGGGTCGAATTCGCCCTATGGCTCAGCGTGCTGACCATCCCCATCCTGAACGTCATCGACATCGGGCTCTACGTCCATCGGCGCATGCAGGTCGAGGAGGCCGCCCAGGTCGCCGCCCAGATGATCTGGGAGACCTGCGACACGCGCGCCAAGCTGCCCGCCACGGATGCGACGCGCTGTCCGCTGCTGACGGCGCCGACCAACCGCATCCTGGCGGCGGCGCAAAGCACGTCCCTGGGCGCCGCAGTCCAGTTGCGCAATCCGGATGAGCCGGACGCTCCGATTCAGCGGGTCGGCGTGACCGAAGGTTATTTCTGCATCACCCCCTCGGGCGATCGACAGCAGGTGGCCGCGCCGCCCGCCGCCCGCCCGGCGGATTGCACTTCCGTCGGCGGTGCCGCGACGACCGTGCCGGGCGACTACGTCACCGTGACCGTCTCCTATCCCTACGCCCCGCTGTTCAACGGCGTAAGCCTGGGCGGCATGCTGACCACGCCGATCGTGAGAACCTCGACCATGAGGCTGGACTGATGCGCCCGCGCGCCGCGCGTCGGCCGGTCGGGGATCGCTGCGGCGCCTCGGCCGTCGAGTTCGCCCTGGTCGCCCCGGCCTTCCTGGCCCTGACCATCGGCTCGATCTACATGGCCATGCTGGTGTTCGCCTACGCCAACCTGCAGAGCACGGCGCAGGAAGCGGCGCGCTGCGCCTCGGTGCGGACGGCCGTCTGCTTCGACCAGACCAGCGTCGCGGCCTTCGCCAACGGTCGCTATCGCGGCCTCGGCGTGAGCCCCGTCTTCACCTACGCCATCGCGCCGTGCGGCCACCGCGTGACCGCGTCGGGGTCGCTGACCCTGATCAGCGGCCTGCCCGGCGCCGGGGGCGTAAGCCCGTTCACCGTGACGGCCTGCCATCCCTGACGCCGCGAGCGAGCATCCCCGTCAATCGCGGTTATCAGCTTCTTAACCGCCCCAGCCGTCTCATCCGACCATGCAGCAGACGTCGCCCCACCTGGCGCTGGAAGTCCGCGGCCTCGCGCATCGCTACAGCGGCGGTCGCGGCGTGACCGAGGTGTCGATCGGCGTGCCGCGCGGGTCGATCACCGGCTTCATCGGCGTCAACGGGGCAGGCAAGAGCACCACCCTGCGCTGCGTCCTCGGCCTGCTGTCGCCGCACGCGGGCGAGATCCGGCTGTTCGGCGGCCCCGCCGACGCGGCGCGGCGGCGGCGGGTCGGCTTCCTGCCCGAGGAGCGCGGCCTGTTCGCGCGCGACCGCGCGCGCGACGTCATCGCCTTCAACGCCCGCCTGAAGGGCATGGAGCGCAAGGCCGCGCTGGCGGCCGCCGACCGGCTGCTGGGCCGCATCGGCCTGGGCGGGCGCGAGCGGGCGCGCATCGAAACCCTGTCCAAGGGCAACGCCCAGCGGGTCCAGCTGCTGTGCGCCCTGGCCCACGGCCCGGAGCTGCTGGTGCTGGACGAGCCGCTGTCGGGGCTGGACCCCATCGCCCAGAGCGAAATCCTGTCGCTGTTCGCCGAGTTTCGCGCCGGCGGCGGCGCCATCCTGTTCTCGACCCACTCCATGGCGGCCGCCGAGGCGATCTGCGACCGGGTGGTCATCCTGTCGAACGGCCGCACCGTGTTCGAGGGCGCGGTGGCCGAGGCCGCGGCCCTGGCGCCGCACGGCGCGATCGTGGTGACCGACGACGACGCCGGCCTGATCGCCGCCGCCGACGCCGTCGGCGGGCGCACCCTGCCGCTCGGGCGGACGACGGTGCGCCTGGGGGCGGCGACGCGCTGGCAGGTCGCCCTGCCGCAGGACGTGACGCCTCCGGTCCTGATGCGCGCCCTGTCGGAGCGCTCCGTGCCGATCTTCGCCTTCGAGCCCATTCGCCAGGATCTCGAGGGCGCCTTCTGGAGCCTGACCCGGGCCCCGGACGCCGCCCGCGCGCCTGACCGGCGGGCGGCATGAGCGGGCCTGTCCGGCTCATCGCCGAGCGCGAGTTCCGGACCTATGTCGCCACGGCCAGCTTCTGGATCGCCCTGCTGGTCGGTCCCGTCCTCATGGCCCTGGCGGCGGGTCTGCTGGCGGCCTCGGCCGCGCCGACCGCGCCGGCGCCGATCCACGTGGTCGCCGACGCCCCCGCCCTGGCCCGCGTGACGGCCGCCGCGCTGGAGGAGGTCGTCGGGCTGGACGGGCGCGCCGCCGTGGTCCGCATCGGCCCGCCGCCCGCCTCGCCGACGCCGCCTCTGACCATCCAGGTGCGCCGCACCGGCCCGGCTGAGGTCGAGCTGGCCCAGTCCGGCGCCCCGGCCCTGGGGCCGCTGCCGTGGCGCCTGCTGACGCGCACGGTCGAGCGCGACGTGGCGCGCGGCGTCCTCGCCGCCTCGCCCCCGCCCCGGCCGGAGGCGGCGCCGCCGCCGGGGGACTCGCCGCCTTCCGTGGGCGCGGCGGCGGCGCTGGGGCGCTTCGCCCTGGTGCTGACGCTGTGGATGACCCTGACCGGGTCGCTGGGAATGTTGCTTCAGGCAGTCGTCCGTGAACGCGGCAACCGGTCGCTGGAAAGCCTGCTGGCCTCGGTGCGCCCCATGCAGATCGTGCTGGGCAAGGTGGTCGGCGTGGGGGCCGTGTCGCTGCTGGTGCTCGGCGCCTGGCTGGGCTCGGCGGCGGCCCTCGCCATGCTGGCGCCGGGCGTGCGGCAAGCGGGCGGCGCCGGGCTGGCCGACAGCCTGGGCGATCCGGTGTCCCTGGTCCGCGCCGCGGCGATCTACCTGCTGGCCTTCGCCTTCTATGGGCTGCTGACCGTGGCGGTCGGCGCGCGGGCCCGCGATGCGGCCTCGGCCCAGAACCTGACCCGTCCGCTGTTCGGCCTGTTGCTGGCGACCTTCTTCGTCGCCCTTGCTGTCCCGCTCGGCGCGGGCGATCGCCTGGACTGGCTGTTGTGGGTTCCGCCCTTCACGCCCTTCGTGCTGCTGACCAAGGCGCCGGGCGCCCTGCCCCTGGTTCAGGAGGTCGCCGCCTGCGTCCTGCTGGCGATCGGCGCCGTCCTGGCGGGCCGGGCCGCCGCACAAGGGCTGGCGGCGCAGCCGATCGAACGGCGTCGCCAGATCATCGGCCGCCGCGCCGAAGACCGCGACCCGGCCTCCATCCCCTAGACCGCCGCCGCGACGCCTCGCGCCACGACGATGACGCGCATCTCAATAGTTGAGACGCCGAATTCATGGCCTCCGCGCATCGATCGGCTGACAAAACAAGCTTGGCAGTAGAAATTAATGTTTTCGGATGGAACCAAATCACGAGTTGCTAATACGCGTAGAAGACGAAAACTTGGCGTTAACTATCTATTAGGGTTTACACTTGGTAAAAGCGGTGCTTTAAAAACAGTCACGGTAGGCGATAGGACCGCCTGTCCCTCACCGGAATGGTAAGCGACCCGCGTCCCAGGGTCGGATTCTCAATCTGATGAAGGAGACACTCCCATGAGCAAGCTCATGTCCTATCTGGCTGACGAAAACGGCGCCTCGGCCGCCGAATACGCCCTCATCCTGGCCATCGTCGGCGTCGGCATCGCCGTCGCGGCGATCGCGCTGGGCGGCAGCATCAGCGACGCCATGACCCGCGCCAAGGAATGCATCGACACGAACGGCGGCACCTGCTCCTGACAGCGAGATTACGGCCCGCGGCTTCGGCCCGGGCCGTATTTTTCCTAGTCCGTTCGCGTGCTTATCGGTTTGGTAACAGTCCTAAACGATCCTTGTTCACTGAGGACAGTTGAACAACGGATGCCCTAGACCTCGTTTCGGGGGAGCGGTCGGCCATGTCCACCTCAACGCGATCTCTGGTCGCCCTTCTGGCGGCGGTCCTGATGGGACTGGTCGTCGTCGTCCTTGTCCGCGGATACGTCAACTCGACCCGGTCGACGCCGGCCCAACAGGCCGCGAACACCGCCGCCGTGCCCGTCGTGGTCGCCGCGGGACCCATTCCGCGCGGAACCCAGCTGACGCCCGCCATGCTCAAGGTCGTCCATTTCCCCGCCGACGCCGCCCCGGACGGATCTTTCGGCTCTACTCAGGCTTTACTCGCGGATACAGAACCGAGGCGCGCCCTGCGCCCGCTGTCGCCCAATGAACCCATCCTCAGCAACCGGGTGTCCAGCTCGACCACGCGCCTGAACCTGTCGGCCGCGCTGGGCGACGGGATGCGCGCCGTCAGCGTGCGCGTCAACGACGTCGCCGGGGTCGGCGGCTTCGTCCTGCCGGGCGATCGGGTCGACGTCCTGCTGACCCGCGCGGCCGAGGGCGACAAGCCCGCGATCACCCAGGTCCTGGCCGAGAACGTCATGGTCCTGGGCGTCGACCAGTCGGACGACGACGAGGCGGACAAGCCCGTCGTGGCGCGGGCCGTCACCCTGGAGGTGTCGCCCGACCAGGCCCAGACCATCTCCCTGGGCGGGGTCGTGGGCACGGTGTCGCTGTCGCTGCGCCGGATCGAGGACGGGGCGCTGCAGTCGCCCGCAATGATCACCACCGCCGACCTGGGCCTGCCCGGGCGCCGCGCGGTCTTCACGCCGGTCGCCGCGACCTACGCCTCCGCGCCGCGCGCCCGACCGGCGCGGTCGCCTTCGCCGAGCGCCCCGCGCGGCCCGGCGCCGGTCGAGATCAAGGTCACCCGCGGCACGGAAACGTCCGCATATTCCGTCGGCTTCTAACGAGAGGCGGGGGCATGAAAAGCCACAACGCACACGCTATCCAGCACCGCGCCGGCCGCCTCGCGGCCGCCGCCGCCTCCGCCCTTCTGCTGGGCCTGACCGGCCTGGCGGCCGAGGCCGCGGCCCAGGACCGCCCGACGCCCTACCCGGCGATGGAGGACCGGCAATCCGGGGAACTGTTCCTCAGCCCCGGCGCCGCCCGCACCGTCGACGTGCCAGAGGGCTACACGGCCCTGATGATCGGCGACGCCGAGATCGCCGACGTCATGCCCCTGAACAGCCGTTCGGTTCATGTGGTGGCCAAGAAGATGGGCTCCACCACCCTGACCGTCCGGGGCGCCGGCGGCCGGGCGATGGCCAACATGGCGATCACGGTCGGCCCGGACGTCAACGGTCTGAAGCAGCGGATCCATGAGATCCTGCCCGCCGAGACCCGCGTCGCGATCCGCGCCTCGAACGAGTCCATCGTCCTGTCCGGCCCGGTGGGCAGCCCCGTCGCCCTCGGCCAGATCATGACCCTGGCCGAAAGCTACGCGCCCGGCCATGTGGTGAACCTGATGTCGGTCGAGGGCACTCAGCAGGTGATGCTGAACGTGCGCTTCGCCGAGATGCGCTCGTCGACGGCCCGCGACCTGCGCCTGAACGTCAAGCGCGACCCGACCGGCGGCAACCCGTCGCTGGACATCACCACCGGAGACACCCTGACGGCCACGGCGGGGAACCTGCTGCGGACCTTCGGCAAGGCCTCCCTGGTGTTCAGCGCCGGGGACGGCGACCTGACCCTGCTGTTCGACGCCCTGGAGACGCGCGGCCTGGTCAAGACGCTGGCCGAGCCCAATCTGGTCGCCATGTCGGGCGACACCGCCAGCTTCCTGGCGGGCGGCGAGTTCCCCATCCCCGTCGCCGTCGACACCCAGCGCGCCAACGGCCCCAACGTCACGATCGAGTTCAAGCAGTTCGGCGTCTCCCTGGCCTTCACGCCGACCATCCTGGCCGACGGCATGATCAACCTGGTCGTCGCCCCGGAGGTGTCGAGCATCGACCCGTCGGTGTCGATCACCAACGGCGGCATCATCATCCCCGGCCTGCGCGTCAGCCGGGCGAACACCACCGTCGAACTGCGCGACGGCGAATCCTTCACCATCGCCGGCCTGCTGCGCAACGACTACCAGAACCAGATCCGCCAGTTCCCCTTCCTGGGCGACCTGCCGATCATCGGCGCCCTGTTCAAGTCGACGGGCTTCCAGCGCGACGAGACCGAACTGGTGATCGTGGTGACGCCGCATCTGGTCACCCCCCGGCGCGGACGCCTGCAGACCGCCGCCGACAACTACATCCCTCCGTCGGACTTCGAGCTCTTCCTGCTGGGACGTCAGACGGGTTCGGCCGGCTCCGTCCGCCCCGAAGACCGGGTCCTGCTCCGCTCGGCGCCGGGCGCGGGCGGCATCGAAGGGCCGCACGGCCATGTCCTCTACTAAGGCGCTCGCCATGACCCCTGCCCCCAGCCTCATCGCCCGCGCCGCCCTGGCGGCGGCCCTGCTCGCGCCGCTCGCGGCCTGCACCCAGAGCCAGATGCACGTCACGCCGGACCTCGGCGTCGCGCTGAACGCCGCCCTGGCCGCTCAGATCGCCGATCCGGACGCCCAATATCCGGCAGGTCCGCCGAACGCCGACGGCTCCCGGGTGGGGCTGGCGCAGGCGCGCTATCGCACCGGGACCGTCATCCCGCCCCGCGTGGTCGACACCACCGCCATCCGCGCGACGACAGGTTCGCCCCGCTAACACTCAGGAGACGCCGACCGGCGTCTATCGCGTCGGAAGGCGCAAGGTACCGTGGTCAGTCAACTTCTCTCCAGGTTCGGTCGACAAGGGTCTTCAACGACCAACGCCCGCCAGGCGGGCCCCGCCGCGCGCCGGATCGGCGTGGTGGACGGCGCCCTGGGAGACAGCGGCCTGCACATGGTCGCCGGGCTGTTTCCCCACGCGGCCTTCGTCCCCCTCGGCGCGGAATGGCCGTCGACGCCGCCGCCGGGGCTGGACTTCATCATCGCCGCGGTCGACGGCGGTTCGGCCACCGAAGTGGAGGCCGCGCGCGCCCGCATCCTCGCGACGCGCCACATCGGGATCATCGTCGTCCTGCGCCAGGCCGACGTCATCACCACCCGCCAGCTGATCCGCGACGGCGCCGTCGACGTCCTGCCCGCGCCGGTGTCGGAAGCGGCCCTGGCGCTGTCGCTGGAGCGCCTGCTGGGCGTCGGCGAGGCCCGCCCGCAGGGCAAGCGCGACAATCAGGTCGTCGCCGTCATCAAGGCCGGCGGCGGCGTCGGCGCCACGGCCCTGACCGTGCAGGTCGGCGCCATCCTCGCCGGACGGCGCGCGGGCGACGTCTGCGTGGCCGACCTGGACCTGCAGTTCGGATGCGCGGGCCTGTATCTCGACATTCATGACGCCGTGTCCCTGACGGACTGCATGGCGGCGGGCGGAGAAATCGCGGACGTGCCGCTGGGCGCCGCCCTGGCGCGCCATGCCAACGGCCTGCGCGTTCTGGTCGGCCCCAGGGAGGTGACCCCTCTGGAGGCCCTGTCGTCGAAGCAGATCGACGCCCTGCTGGCCGGCCTGCGTCGCGATTTCGCCCTGACCCTTCTGGACATGCCCTCGGTCTGGACGGCCTGGACCAATCGAGCGCTTCAGCTGGCGGACCGGATCGTGGTGGTGACCGCCCTGTCGGTGCCGCACATCCACCTGCTGCGACGGCAGCTCGCGGTCATCGCCAAGCAGGGCCTGAGCGATCGCCCCCTGACCCTGGTGCTGAACGCCGTCTCGCCCGAACAGACCGCCGCCCTGTCGGTCCGGGCCGCCGAGCATGCGCTGGGCCGTCCCTTCGACCTGTGCCTGCCCCAGGACGGCGCCATGGACGTGGCCGTCAACCAGGGGGTCGAGCTGTCCAGCATCCGCCGCGGCACGCGGCTGGAAAAGGCGCTCGGACAGTTCGCCGACATCCTCCACGCCCCGATGCGCCTGACCGCGGAGTCATAGACATGTTGTGGACGCCCGACGACGCCGGCCTTCCGACGCCTCGCCCGCCGCGGGACGATCAATCCTCGGGCGTTGCGTCGCCGGACGGCGTCGCCCTGAGGGTGCGCATCCATCAGCAGCTCCTGGACCTCCTGAACCTCAGCGCCCTGGAGCGCGCGTCGCGCGAGCAACTGCGCGGCGAGGTGCGCGGGGTCGTCACGCGCCTGCTGGCCGAGGAGAAGCGCCTGCTGTCGCCGGCCCAGACCGACGTCCTGATCGACGACGTGCTGGACGAGCTTCTGGGCCTGGGGCCGCTGGAGCCGCTGCTCGCCGATCACACGATCAACGACATTCTGATCAACACCCATTCGACGGTTTACGTGGAACGGCAGGGGCAGCTCGAGCTGACCGACGTGCGGTTCGAGGACACGCGCCATCTGGTGCGGATCATCAACAAGATCGTCTCCGCCGTCGGTCGGCGGGTGGACGAGTCCCAGCCCATGGTCGACGCCCGCCTGCCGGACGGCAGCCGGGTCAACGCCATCATCCCGCCCCTGGCCGTCGACGGTCCGCTGGTGTCCATCCGCAAATTCGCCCACGACCCCATCCGCATGGGCACCCTGGTGGAGCTGCAGTCCCTCACCCAGGAGATGGCGACCATCCTCGAGGGCGTCGTTCGCGCACGCCGCAACATCCTGATCTCGGGCGGCACGGGCTCGGGCAAGACGACGCTGCTGAACGCCATGTCGGCCTTCATCGACGACCGCGAGCGCATCGTCACGATCGAGGACTCGGCCGAACTTCAGCTGCAGCAGCCCCATGTGGGCCGGCTGGAGACGCGTCCGCCGAACATCGAGGGCACGGGCGAGGTGACGCTGCGCGATCTCGTGCGCAACGCCCTGCGGATGCGTCCCGACCGGATCATCGTCGGCGAGGTTCGCGCGGGCGAGGCCTTCGACATGCTGCAGGCGATGAACACCGGGCACGAAGGCTCGATGACCACCGTCCATGCCAACTCGCCGCGCGACGCCCTGGGCCGCGTCGAGCAGATGATCGGCATGGCGGGGCTGGAGATTTCGTCGCGCTCCATCCGCCAGCAAATCGCCTCGGCCATCCACCTGGTGGTGCAGACCGAGCGGCTCGAGGACGGGCGACGGCGCATCGTCTCCATCTCCGAAATCGTCGGCATGGAGGACGACGTCATCTCCATGCAGGAGATCTTCCGGTTCCGACGCCTCAGCCGGGACGGCGACGGCCGCGTTCAGGGGCAGTTGGAAACCACCGGCGTGCGGCCGAAATTCATGGAGTTGCTGTCGACGCGCGGCATCCAGCTTCCGCATGACATCTTCGTGCCGGGCAGGATCTCCCGATGACGCCGACCAGCTTAATTCCCCTGGCCTATGTGCTGACCTTCGCGGCCGTGGTGCTGGTCGTCCAGACCACCGCGGACCGCCTGCTGTCCGCGCGCGTCAGCCATCGGCGCATCAACCGCCGCCTGAGCATGCAGGCCGCCGGCGCGCCGGCGCAAGAGGTCTACGAGCGCCTGGTGCGGCGGCCCGGCGCCCCGTCCTCGGCCGGACGGCGGCTGGCCGCCCTTCATGACGCGGTGTGGAGCTATTGCCGACAGGCCGGGATGACGATCTCGCCGACGCGGCTGGCGGTGATCGTCCTGGCCGCAGCCGGGGCCCTGTGGCTTCTGTCGTTCGCCTTCATGCGCCCCGCCGCGGCCTCGACCGCGGCGGCGAACGGCGTGGTGACCCTGGTCGCCGCCCTGGGCCTGTCGGCCATGGCGGCCTATCTGATCATCGCCCATCGTCGCCGGCTGCGGCTGAGGAAGCTGGAGGAACAGCTTCCCATCGCCCTGGACGTCATCACTCGGGCCCTGCGCGCCGGCCATCCCGTCATTTCCGCCGTGAACCTGGCCGCGACCGAGATGAGCGATCCGATCGGTTCGGAAATGGGCCTGATCGTCGATGAAACCACCTATGGCGCGACCTTCAAGGACGCCCTCATCAGCTTCGCCCAAAGGACAGGGTCGTCCGACGCCCACTTCTTCGCCGTCAGCGTGGCGATCCAGACGGAGACCGGCGGCAATCTGGTGCAGATCCTCGACGGACTGGCCGGCGTCGTGCGCGGTCGGCATTCGCTGGCCAAGCGGGTCAAGGCCCTGGCCAGCGAGGGCAAGGCTTCGGCCCTGATCCTGAGCCTTCTGCCGCTCTTCATCATCGGCGCGATCGTTCTGTTCCAGCCCCAGTTCTATTCATCAAAGTTCTCGGACCCGATCTTCTGGCCGTTCGCCATCACCATTGCAGCCATCTACTTCGTCGGCCAGTTCATCATGAACAAGATCATCAACTTCAAATACTGAACCCAGCATGATACTCGACGCGATCATCTATGTTCTCAGCTTCGCCGCCGCCGCGCTGGGCACGCTCGCGATGATCCAGACCGTCTCGCGGGTCGCGCGGACGCAGCGGCGCTTGGGCGAAACCCTGACCGCCGCCGATGCGGGCGAGCCGTCGATCGTGCGCGCCGACTCGGTCGGCGGCTCCTTCATGAAATGGGTCCAGCGCTCCTCGTCGCTGAGCGACAACGAGGGGCGGCGCAAGCTGCGAAACCGGCTGTCGCTGGTGGGCGTCGAACATCCGGCGGCGCCCGTCTGGTACGTCATGGGCCGCTTCGCCCTGGCGATCGGCCTGCCGCTGCTGTTTCTGTTCAGTCAGAGGTTCGTGGCCCAGCCGGCGTCCCTGCTCCAACTCGTCGTCATCTCCCTGGCGCTGTGCGGCGTCGGCCTGATCCTGCCGCACATGATCCTCGACAACCGCATCAAGGCCCGACGCCAGGCCATGGAGCAGGAGTTCCCCGACGTCCTGGACCTGACCGTGGTGTGCATCGAGGCAGGCCTCGGCCTGGAGGCCGCCCTCGTGCGCGTTGGTCAGGAGATCGGCGGATCCCACCCGCGCATGGCCGACGCCTACGCCCGGGTCTCGCAGCAGCTCCGCGCCGGACAATCCCGCGCCGAAGCGCTGCGCAGCATGGCCAAGCGCGTCGAGGTCGACGGCGTCTCCTCCTTCGTGACCCTGGTGATCCAGAGCGACGCCCTGGGCGCCAGTATCGCCCAGACGCTGCGCAGCTACGCCGCCGAGATGCGCGCCAACCGCTTCCATGCGGCGGAGGAGAAGGCCATGCGCATTCCCGTGCTGATGACCATTCCCCTGGTCGCCTGCATCCTGCCCGTGGTCGTGTTCGCCCTGCTGCTGCCGCCGATCATCGACGTCATTCGCGAACTGGCGCCGGCGCTCGCCGGCCAAGGGAGAGGGTGATGCCAGGTCTCCGCTTCATGCCGGCGCTGGGTCTGGCCGTCGCCCTGGGCGGCTGCAGCCTGCTGCCCTTCGGCTGGATCAAGCCCGACCGCCCCGTCGTGCCTCGCCCCGCCTCGATGTCGAGCGCCTCGGCCCTGTCCAACGGCGACGCCTATTATGATCGCGCCGTGTCGGCGATCGCGCGCCGCGACTACGCGCTGGCGCTGGACCTGCTCCAGCGCGCCCGCGCCCAGGACGCCTCGGACGTTCGCGTCCTGAACGCCTTCGGCGTCGTCTATGACAAGCTGGGGCGGTTCGACCTCAGCGCCCGCTATTATGGTCAGGCGCTGCAACTGGAGCCCGCCTCCCGCGTCGTGGCCGAGAACCTCGCCTATTCGCATCAGTTGCAGGGCCTGACGCCCGCCTCCCCGGTGGCTTTCGCAGGCCTCGCCGACGCCCCGTTCCCCCAGCCGTCCCCCGCAAACGCTCCTCAGGTCGCCATTGCGGCCGCCCCCGTCACCCCCTCTGCCCCGGCCGTCATGATGGTCGAGACCCCATCCCTCGCCGCCCCCGTCGGAGCCCTGCCGTCTGCGCCGGTCCCTGTCCCCGTGCTCGCGCGGGCCGACGCCGCTTCGCCGCCGCCCCCCCGCTCGCCCGGCCTGATGGGACGCCCGCTGGATCTCGAGAACGCCTCGGGCCGCCCCGCCCTGACGGCGGCCACGCGGCGACACCTGACCAGCCGCGGCTGGACCTCGCCGCGCCTGTCGCGGGCCGTCATCCAGCCCCAGGCGCGCACGACCATCAGCTTCCCGGAATCGCGCCGCACCATCGCCCTCGCCCTGTCGCGGACCCTGCCCGGCCCCGCCCGCCTGACGCCTTGCGCGACGCCCTGCGAAGGGGTGCGCCTGACCCTCGGCGCCGACGCCCGGACCTGGCGTCTGCCGCCGCCCGCCGAACCGCTCGGCCCATCCCCCGCCAGGAGATCATGATGACGCTGAACAGGACTCTGGCCTGCTGGCTTACGATCGTGGCGCTCGCCGGCGCGGCCTGGTCGCCGACCTTGGCGAGCCCCGCCGCCTCGGCGATCGCGGACGCGCGGGTCGCCGACATCAGTCGGGCGCTGGACGAACGGCGCCTGGTCGACGCCGGACGGATGCTGGATCAGGCCCTGCTGGCCGGCGTTCAGGACGCCCGGCTGGACCTTCTGACCGGCGAGCTGCAGCTCGCGCGCGGACGGCCCGCCGACGCGCTGGAGACGTTCACCCGCGCCGGCGCCGCGCCCTCCGCCCACGCCGCCGCCCGTCAGGGCGCCGGCCTCGCCCTGTCGCTGTTGGGCAAGAGCGACGAAGCCAGGGCCGCGCTCGAAGAGGCGGTGGCCGCCGATCCCCACGCGGGCCGCGCCTGGAACGGCCTGGGCGCCGAGCACGACCGTCGGCGCGAGTGGGCTCAGGCCGAGGCCGCCTATGAACGGGCGCTCGCAACCAGCGCCGACCCGGCGCCGGTATACAATAACCGCGGCTTCTCGCGTCTGCTTCAGGGGCGGCTGGACGAAGCCGTCGCCGACTTCGTCCAGGCGCTCGAACGCAAGCCGGACATGGACGCGGCGCGCACCAACCTGCGGCTGGCGATGGCGATGCGCGGCGAGTACGACCGGGCCGTGTCCGGGGCCACGCCGGCCGAGGCCGCCGCCCTGCTGAACAACGCAGGCTTCGCCGCCGCGGTTCGCGGCGACTATCGGCAGGCCGACACGCTGCTGACCCAGGCGATCAAGGCCCGGGGCGAATACTATCAGCGCGCCTCGGCCAACCTGCAGTATGCGCGCGACCTGGCCGCGGGCGACCAGCGCAGGCCGACCGCCAATGCCGATCGTTGAGATCTTCCAGTACGTGATCGCCGCGGCCTTCTGCGCCGTAGCGGCCTGGATCGCGGTTTCGGACGCGCAGCGTCGCCGCATCCCCAATCTGGCGCTGCTGGTCCTGCTGATCCTGTTTGTGCCGTGGTGCTTCCTGGCGGACGGGGTCCGTCTGGGCCCCGCCTTGGCCGCAGCCGGCATCGCCCTGGGGATGACGATGGTGCTGTGGCTGACCAACATCATCGGCGCGGGCGATTCCAAGATGTTCGCGACGGTCGCGCTCTTCCTGGGCCTGGACAACCTGCCTGCCGTGGCCCTGCTCACCGTGCTGATCGGCGGCGTGATGGCCCTGGCCAGCTTCGCCAGCCGCCCCCGACGCGCCCTGGCCATGATCACCCTGCGCGGCAGGGGAAACTGGGGACGCGGCATTCCCTACGGCGTCGCCATCGCCCTGGCGGGCGCGATCGGCATCTGGAGCCAACTACTCGGCCTGACGCCGTACATGGGGCAGCCGCGCGCTGTCACCGTCCAGGACATGCAGGCGCTGATCGCCGACAGCGAGGCGACGCCCTGACCATGCTCGATAAGCGTTAAACCACCGACAGCCACGTGCGTTGGATGAAGCCAGCAGAGGAGAGGACAGGAGATCAGGAGGCGCCAGCCTCAGCCAAACTCCCCTGAAGAAACCCGCCAGCCTGACGACGCCGGCGCACGCCTTTGTCTCTTGTTCCCACCGCTAATCAAAGAATGAAGCTTAAGCATTGGAAACATGAGTTTTTCTTGTCGAAGGGACGGAAAAATTGTGTTCATTCTTAACAAACGGCTAACAGATGGATCTGTGAGTAATGGTCGACATTATCCTCCCCTCAGAATCGACCTCATTTGAGAAGAAGCGCGCCAAGCGCCAACCCGGCCCCTCCGTCGCGGACTTCTCACCGGCTCGACAGGCAGAGGCCAAGGCGGCCTTCGTCACGCGCCGCGTGCCATCCACGGCGATGAAGACTCTGATCAGCGGGCCGATGCGGCCGCGAACGGGCGACCTGCTGCTCGCGAGGGTCGATCGCCTGGGCTATCAGACGCGGCTGGAATTGACGTCGGGCCGCAAGGCGTCCTTGCACCCTGGCGACGAAATCATCCTCGCTTACGGCGACCGCTATGCCACCGACCAGTTCGAGGCCGAGGTTCCGCCCGACCTGGGCCCGACCAACCTGGTGGCCACGGGAGGCGTCGCCTCGCGGATGCTGTCGCGGTTGAAGGGCATGCGCGCGGCGACCGGCATCACGCCGCTGGGGCTGATCGGAGACGCCCAGGGGGCGCCGCTGAACCTCTCCCAATTCGCCTTCCTGCCGCAGATCCCCCCGCCGTGCGGCCGCGCATCATCGTCGTGCTCGGCACCTCGATGAATTCGGGCAAGACGACGATCAATCGCCAACTGGTTTCGGGGCTGAGCCGAGCCGGCCGCCGTCCGGGCGCGGCCAAGGTCACCGGCACGGGATCGGGCGGCGACTTCTGGGTCATGGCCGACGCCGGCGCCCACGCCGTGGCCGACTTCACCGACGTCGGCTACGCCTCGACCTACAAGATTCCGACCGACCTTCTGGAAAAGGCGGCCATCGACCTGGTCACGCACCTGTCCAGCCAGGGATGCGGCGTCATCCTGCTCGAAATCGCCGACGGCCTCCTGCACCAGCAGAACATCGAACTGCTGCAAACCGACTTCTTCAGGACGTTCGTCGACGGAGTAATGTTCGCGGCGTGCGACTCCATGGGCGCGGTCCTGGGCGTGTCGCAGCTACAGGCCCTGGGTGTGCCCGTCCTGGGCGTGTCCGGGAGCTTCACGGCGTCGGAACTCCTGGTCAAGGAGGCGGCGCGCGCCTGTTCGGCGCCGATCTACACCAAGGAGGAGTTGGCCGATCCCGTCAGGGCGATTGAGATCGTCGGGCTCACGACAGACGCCGCCGCGCCCTCGCCCCCGATCGAGACCTTCAATCCCGCGACCTACTACGTCGGCTACCGCGATCGCCGGTCGCGCGATGCGCGGGGTCTCAAGGCCGGCCAGTGGCGCGGCAAGGAGCGCCGGCTCCAGAGCCTGAACGGCTTCCATGTCGGCGACTTCGGCATAGCCGAGACAGCCGCCGCCCATCCGTCGGCGTCGGTCGCGCCATGACGGGCAACGAGCAAAGGCTGGGCGGAGCCTGGCTCCGATTTCGCGACTATGCGGTCATCCTGGCGCTGGGCCTGGCCGAGATGACGGCCATCGGCGGCATTATCGCCCTGGTCTGGCTGATCGTGAACCGCATTACGGCTTCGCCCCTGGCTGCCGCGTCGGCCTTTCCGCTGATCGGCGCCCTGGGCGTGGTGATGGTCGTCAGCGCGGTGCTTCGCGCGCTTCAGTTCGCCGTGACCGAACGCATCGGCCTGATCCTGGCGCGCCGCCTGCGCATGCTGATCTACGACCACATGAGTGGCATGACGCCCAAACAGATTCAGCACCGCTCGCGCGGCAGCCTGATCCTGCGCCTCACGGGCGACCTGACCATGTTACGGACCTGGATCAGCCGGGGGATCGGCCGCGGCATCATCGCCGCGATGATGGTGGCGGGCGGCATGGCCGTCCTGGCCTTCATCAGCGCCAACATCGCCGCGGTCGTGGCCTTGATCTTCGTCGTCGGCCTGGTGCTGTCGGTGTGGGCGGGAAAGCGACTGGCGCGGTTGACGCGGAGGGTCCGGCGTCGCCGCTCCCTGCTGACCAGCAACATTGACGAGCAGATCAACGCCCTGTCGGTGGTCCAGCTCTTCGGGCGCTCGAAAGGCGAACGTAGCCGCCTGGCCAAGCAGAACGATGGCCTGACGGACCTTCTGGTGCGCGAGGCCACGGTGCGCGGGGTGTTGCGCGGCATTTCCGCAGGCGCCGGCTGGGCCACGATACTGGCGGTTCTGGCCCTGGGGGCCCTGGACGTCGCCCGGGGGCAGCTGTCGATCGGCGCGCTGGCTGCGGCGGTCACGGCGGTCCGCTTCATGAGCAATCCCGTGCGCACCCTGGGGTTCGCCCATGACTACTGGCGACGGGCCCAGATTTCGCAGCGCAAGCTGCAGGACTTCATGGCCAGCTCCAGTCGCAATCTGGAGGGCCCCGCGGATGAGAAGCTGCGCGCGCGGCGCGGACGGATCCAGTTCCGCGACGTGATCGTCGACGGCGTGCTGAACGGCTTCACCGCCACGGCCGAGGCGGGACAGCATATCGCCATCATGGGAGCGACGGCGGTCGGCAAGTCGACCCTCCTGGGCGTAGCGGCCCGCATTGTCGAACCCGCGTCGGGCGAGGTCGCCATCGATGACCAGCGCCTGGCCGATTGCTCGCCCCTATCGATCTTCGCTCGACTGGGCGTGGTGGGGCCGGATCTGCCGCTCATGCGCGGGACGCTGCGGCGCAACCTGACCTATCGCGACCCCCTGGCCCCAGAGGAGGAGATCCGACAGGTCATGGCGGCGTGCCGCCTGGACATTGTTCTGGGCCGGTTACCGGGCGGGATGTCGGCCTGGATCACCGAGGGCGGCGCCAATCTGTCGCTGGGGCAGCGCCGCCTTGTGGCCTTGGCCCGAGCGATGCTCGGACGCCCGCCGATCCTGCTTCTGGACGAACCGCTGGTCAGTCTCGACGAGGAGTCCCGGCGGATCGCCCAGGAGGCGTTGCGACGTTACAAGGGCACGGTGCTGATGGTCACGCATGACCCCGCGGTCGCCGAACTGGCGGACCGTGTCTGGCGGCTGGAGGACGGGCGGCTGGCCAGCGACATGGCGGGCGACGAATACCGGGCGATGCGACGAGCCGACGAGAAGCTGGCGCGACGCGCCGACCTCGTGATCTCATAGGGGCTTGCGATGGAGCGGCGAGCACCTGCAACCAAGACCGAGCTTCGCTGCCACCTCTATCTGCCCCCGCGTCCCCAGCGGCCGCTGCTGGTCCTGGCGCACGGCGTCACCACGCGTCCCGAACGCCTGATCGCCTACGCCGCTCCGCTCGCCGCGCGCTTCGGGGTTCCCTTGCTGGCTCCGGATTTTTCGGGACCGGGCTATTCTGGCTTCCAACAACTGTCGGCGAACGGCCGGGCGATGGAGGCCGCCAGAGCCCTGTCGCGGGCGGTGGAGCGCACGCGCAGACAGAACGGCCTCGCATCTGGTCCCTTTGACCTGATGGGCTTCTCCGCGGGAGCGCAATTCGCCCATCGTTTCGCCATCTGCTTTCCCGACCAGGTGCGGCGGGCCGTCGTGGCCTCGGCCGGCTGGTACACCTACCTGGACCCGCGCCTGGCCTATCCCCAGGGCATCGCCCGCCTGGGCGGCCACACGCCGTCGACAACCGATGCCTTCCTGCGCCTGCCCATGCTGGTGGCCGTCGGCGATCAGGACACCGGCAGAGGACGTCATTTCAGGAATGATCCCGATGTCGATCGCCGTCAGGGCGTCCATCGCCTGGAACGCGCCCGACGGTGGTTCAAACACCTCTCACAGGAGGCCGCGCGGCGCGGCATCAAGGATCAGTTCGAGTTTCGGCTTCTCTCCGGCGTCGGCCATTCTCTGAAACAGGCCATCCTCGTCGGCGATATGATGAGCGTCAGCTTCGAATTCCTGATGCGGCCCGACAGCCAGACCACGGCAACCGCAACGACGTCTGATCCGTACTTGAGCGCGCTCGACCTCAACCCGGAAAATGAAAGACTGAAATCAATATTTTTTCATAGAAGCACCTACTAGAATGCGATCCGGCAAAGAAACACTGATAAATGCAATACTCAGTACATGGCGTTTGGGATCTTATCTTTACCCCTAGGGGGCGGCATGAACATCAAGTCCATCACTCAGCGCCTGATCTGGCTGGCCACCACGGCCGTCGCCGTCGGGGCGGCCTCGACGGCGACGGCCCAGGATTATTTCGGAAACATATCGGCGTCGGGCGTGTACGCTGAGGGCGCGAAGCTCGCGGACGACGAGGAGGACAGCAACCGGTCCGCCATCATCCTTAGAGGCGACGCCGGGGCGCGCTGGAGGCGGGGCGACCACACCACCCAGCTGACGATCTCCAGCAACTATTTCAACTATACGGACGAGGGGCGGAAGGACCGCTGGAACAACGAGATCGAATTGACGCACGAGATCTCGCTTTCCAAGGCAGTCACCCTGGACCTGAGAGCGGCCGTCGGCGCCGACTATTCCACGCTGGAATACCGATCAGCGGACCAGCTTACGCTGGGCGCGGAGATCTCCTATCGGCCCCGTCGCGAGCACCGGTTCGGCGCACGGGCCGAGTACCGCCGTCGTGAATATGACGATCCGACCGGCGCTAGCGGCGACGCGCCCTTCGTCGAGGTCAGCTACCGCTATCAGCCCAGCAACATCCATCGCTTCGACATGGAAGCCCGTTACGAATGGGTCGACACGAACCTTCCCGTCTTCGATTACGACCGTCAACGACTGACGGCCTTCTACACGCGTTCCTTCGGCCGCCAGAACCGGTTGCGGCTGGGGGCCGCGCTCCAGAACTGGGAATATGACACCCGCCAGGTCAGCGGCGGCGGCGAACGCCTGCACAGCTGGCGCATCCAGCCCCAGGCGCGCTTCATCCACACCCTGGCGAACGATATGAGCATAGAGGCGGAGTATCGTCGCGACTTCCGCCGCTCCAACGACAGCACCCAGGAAGAGGACGGCAATCGCTTCTCCCTGACGCTGCGCAAACGGTTCTAGGCCTCAATCCGAACGCAGCTGGATGAACCGACCCAGGTCGTCCTCCGAGGCGCTCATCCGAGCGCGCGTGGCGGCGTCGGCCCGCGCCGCCAGCGCATCGAACACGCGTCTGAACTCTTCGGCGGACGCGAGACGTGGCTGGAAATCGGTCACGCGATTGTTCGACAGGATGGGGTAAAGGCGAACCTCGGGGCCGCTGCCGTTGTCCGGAAACAGCAGATCGACGGCGAGGCTGAACGGCAAGACGTTGCGATATCGGCTGAACCGCCCCGGCGAGTTGAACATGAAGTTGCCCACCCCATAAAGAATCCAGCGATCGCGATACCGCTCGATCTCCTGAAGGACATGACCGTGGTGGCCGATGACCATGTCCGCCCCTGCATCCAGCAGGCCCCGCGCCAGGGCGACCTGTTCGTCGGATCGCCATTGGTAGTTGGCGCCCCAATGCGGGAAGGCGATGACGAAGAGCGAGGGGTAGAGGCGACGGAAATCCTCGGCCGCGCTGGCGAAGGCCGCCACATCCAGCCGATTGGCGCCGGCGCGCCGGTCCGTGGCGTAGAAACGATACCGCTGGTCGTAACGGCGACGGTATTCGAACAGGCCGAACACGGCGATCGGCCGCGCCGGCCCATGGACCGAAGCCGGAATAATCAGCGGGCGGGCGGCGCTGTCCGCATTCTCGCCGGCGCCGAACCACTGGATGCCATGTCGGCGCAGGGCCTCGAATGTATTCCTGAGGCCTGCCTGGCCGAAGTCCAGCGTATGGTTGTTGGCCAATCCGACGGCGTCGACCCCGTGCGCCCGCAGTTGCTCGGGGGCTCGTTCGACGTCCGACCAGTGCAGATAGGCCTTGCCCTGAAGGACAGGCCGCCGGTCGTCGGTAAGCGGAGTCTCAAGGTTCAGAACCGTATAGTTGGCCCGCGCGATCAAAGGGCTCAGCCTTTCCAGCGAGTGGCCATAGCTGAAGGCGGCGACCGACGTGGTCGTCCTTCCGTCATGGTCAAACCGATAGTTTTCGCCGAAGCTGGTGTCCCCGCCGAGAAGCAGTCGGAACGGAGCGCCGGAAGGGGGTTGCAGCGATGCGCGAGATGTCGAGGCGATCCCGCCGAAAGGCAAGGACAGGGCAGTGATCAACAACGTCCGTCTGAGCACTGGGCAACGCCTTCAGCACGGTGAAATTGGTGCGACGCCAGAAGATGAGGCGGCGCTTTGCAATGGCGCACCGCAGCACCATTAATGACATGGTTTCCGATTGGTTTCCCATTGAAAAAAGGAAATGCGGGAACGGATGGCGCTGCCTTTTCCGGGCAACCCAGCGAAGCTGCCCCCGCACGCCGAAAGCTCCAAACCACAACAGGCCGGCCCGCTGGGCGGACCGGCCTGCTGCTTGCCTCAGGGACGTTGATCGCCCTTAGAAGCGGATGTTGAGGCCCGCGACCACGCGGCGGTCGGTCAGGCCATTGTAGCAGAGCAGTGCATCGTCGTTGATGCAGTACTCGTTGGCGTCTTCACGGGTGAGGTTGATCGCCTCGACGCCGACGCTGGCCCAACGGTTGATCTCATAGTTGACGCTGGCGTTGAGCTGGCCGCGGTCGTCGCTGACGCGCGGAACGTCGAAGGCCGAGGTGAAGGCTTCGGTGTTGATGAAGTCGGAGCGCCAAGTGTAGCGCATCCGCGCGCTCAGACCGCCCCGCTCGTAGAACACCGTCGCGTTGTACGCATACTTGGACAGGTTCTCCAGCTCGATGAGATCCTGGGGCAGAGGGTCGAAGCCCAGGTCCCGGGTCGTGTTGCGCGTCAGGCCGATGGTCCGGTAGTTGGCGACGTTTCCGCCGGTCTTCTGATAGGTGAAGTTGCCGATGAAGCCGAAGCCGGACATCCAGCCCAGGCGGTCCTCCCACTGCGACAGGTCGTACTGGAACGCCGCCTCGACGCCGGTCTGGGTCGTCTCGCCGTCGACGTTGAAGGTCGAGGTCAGCGGCACGCAGATGCCCGTCTGACCCTTGGCCGGGTTGTTGACGTTGATGATGGCGATCGGGTTGTAGATGCCGCCGCCGGGGCAGGCTTGATCGCGGCTGCGGTTCACCACCCCGTTCACGGCGTTGTCCGGCGGGCTTTCCGTGACGCTCGCGAACAGGTTGTCGCGGACCTTGTGGAAGACGCCGAGGCTGATCAGGCTGGACGGGGCGAAATAGTATTCGGCCGACAGGTCGAACGACAGGACCGTCTCCGGCTCCAGGTTCGGGTTGCCGCGGTTGACCGCGGTGTTCTCGCTGGTGGCGAAGGTCACCGAGGACGACAGGCGGTTGAAGTCGGGACGACGGATGTCGCGGGCGACGCCGGCGCGGACGATGACGTCCTCGCGCGGTTCGGCGACCAGGTTGAAGCGCGGCAGCCAGAACTCATAGGAGGTGTTGTGCACCGCCCGGGTCGAGATTCCGCCGGTCGCGATCGTGTTGCCGACCGAGCTCAGGTCGGTGCTGACATAGCGCACGCCCGCGTTGCCGCGCATCGGCACGCCGAAGGCCTCGGTGTCGAAGTTCGCCTGCAGGTAGGCGGTGCTGGTGTCCTCGACGATCTCGAAGAAGGCGCTGGCCTGCGACGTCGGCTCGCCGATCAGCGGGATGTTGGCGCCGTTGGCGCTGTTGCTGGCCGCGATGGCGGCGTTGAGCTCGGCCAGGGTCCCGGCCGGATCGCGGAAGGCGCGGGCGCCGTCGATGATCAGGAAGTCCGAGAAGTACAGGCGACGGCCATCCGCCGCGTTGAAGTTGTTCGGGCCGGCGATCAGCAGGCTCGAGAAACGGTCGCCGCTCGGCCGGAAGAAGGACGAGTTGACGTTAGTGAAGTTCGTCGTGCCGGTGACGTTGTCGTTGAGCACGCTCGTCTCGTTCCAACGCAGACCGGCGTCGATCGAGGTGATGAAGGGCAGGATGCCGTCCGTGGCGTAGGAGACGTCCAGGCGCAGCGCCTTTTCCTCGTTCTCACGGATGCTGCGGCCCTGGGCCACCTGTTGCAGGCGGTAGTTGGCCGGGTCGAGCAGCTGGGCCGCGCTGGGCGTCGAGGCCTGTCCCTGGGCGATGCCGAACTGCAGGGTGCCGCCGGTCAGGTCGAACTCAATCGGCACGCCATTGGCCAGCGACACGCCCTGGACGGGCTGCGGCCCGTTCGGATTGACGAATTCCAGCGTCGTATTGAAGCTCGGCAGGGTCGAGTCCGAGGTCGACAGCGACGCCTGGCCGCTGACCGTCAGCCGATCATGATCCCATTGGCCGCCCAGGGCGAACACCTGGCTCTCGGTCAGGCGCGATCCCGTGTCGCTGGTGGTGCGCAGATAGGGCGCCAGGTTGCCGTTCGTGCGCGGCAGGATGATGCCCGACTGGGCGGCCTGGACCGAGCCCAGGTTGATCGTGCCGTTCGGCCCCTGGACCTTGCCCAGGTTGACCGTCTCGAACGAGGTGTTCTTGGTGTTGTCGACCACGCCGTTGTCCGACACGGTCGAGATCTGGACCGTCGAGCTCTGTTCGGCGCGCTGCTGATCGTTCAGCGTCATGTCGAAATAGAACTTCAGGTTGTCCTTCGGCTTCCACTCCGCCGAACCCGAGAAGTTCTTGGTCTCGTATTCGAAATTATCCAGGTCCTGGTTGAAGAACTGGATGCGCAGGAAGGGGAAGGCCTCGGCGCTGGCGCGGCCCGAATTAGGCGTGACGACGGCGTCGCGGTCGACGCGCGGCCGGAAGGCGGCGACGTCCTGTTCAGCGTAGCTGAAGCTGCCGACCAGGCCGAATTCACCGAAATTCGTGTCCCAGCGCTTGCCCATGGTGCCCGAGTAGCGCGGGGTCAGGGTGTCGGACAGGTCGCTGTATTCCGACTGGGCGCGGAAGGCGATCAGGGGTTCCTTCAGGTCCAGCGGACGGATGGTCCGCAGGTTGATGGTGCCGCCCACCGAGCCTTCGATGGTCTTGGCCTCGGGCACCTTGATGACCTGGACCGAGCTAATCATCGAGGCCGCCAGGTCGTCGAAGCTGATGCCCGAACGGCCCGAGCCCGACCCGACCGTGGAGACGCCGTTGATCTCGACCCGGTTCGCGTCCGTGCCTCGGATCTGCACGCCGCGCCCGACGCCCGCCTCGCGGGTGATCTGGATGCCGGTGACGTTCTCGAGCACTTCGGCCAGGTTCTGGTCCGGCAGCTTGCCGATGTCCTCGGCCTCGATGACCTCGACCAGGTTGTCGGCGTTGCGCTTCTGCGACAGGGCGTTCTGCAGCGACGCGCGGATGCCGGTGACCACGATCTCGTCGACCTGGGTGGCCCCCCCGTCCTGCCCCGCATCGACGCTCTGCGCGAACGCCGGAGCGGCGATCATGATCATCGCCGTCGTCGTCAGCAGGACGGTCGTCAGTCGTTTGCCCGAGCCCGAACGAGCTCCGGCATCCCCAAATTGCCTCATTGCGTGCCTCCCAGCCGCGCTTCTTTTTGTTGGCTGAACGCTGGATTGGCCTTACCCATCTGTCAACCCATTTTCAGACCAGATGCTGATCATTTTCCAGACCAACTGTCAGGACCAGTTGGATAAGTCACCCAGACCAGCCTCTGATCCAGCCGTCACTGACGGCCCGGGCCGGACGGCCGGGCGCGTCGTCGACGCCCTCTCCCTTCGGACCGGCGGGCGTCAGCGGCTGCCGCCGCGCTCGCCCCGGATCAGCGCTTCGATCTCGGCCAGGTTGGTCTCGGCGTTGTCGCCGGGCGTGGTCATGGCCAGCGCCCCGTGGGCGGCCGCCAGCTCCACCGCCCGCTGGGCGCTCTCGCCGGCCATGAGCCCGTGGATGAGGCCCGAGGCGAAGGCGTCGCCGCCGCCGACGCGGTCCAGGATCTCCAGGTCGGGCCGGGCGATGGAGACGTACCGCTCGTCCCGCTCGTGGAAGACGCCCTGCCAGCCGTTGACGGTGGCGCTCTTCGGATCGCGCAGGGTGTAGGCGACTCCCCTCAGCTGCGGGAAGGCGTCGAAGGCCATCTGCGCCGCCTTGGACGGCGGCCCCGGATCGGTCGGCCAGGCGCGCCGTCCGACCTCTTCGCTGACCAGGCCCAGGCAGGCGGCCAGCCCCCGGTCATCGGCGAAGACCAGGTCGCATTCGGCCACGATCGCCCGATTGACCGCGCGCAGGGCCTCGGGGTCCGGATGGCTGCGCCACAAGCTTTCGCGATAGTTGAGGTCGTAGGAGACGGTGACGCCGAGGCGCCGCGCCGCGCGCACGGCCGTCAGGGCCGTCTGCGCCGTCTCCGCCGACAGGGCCGCGAAGACCCCGCCGGTGTGCAGCCAATGCGCCCCGCTCGCGCCCAGGACCTCGTCCCAGTCGAACGCCTGCGGCTCGAGCGCCGAGGCCGCCGAATGCGCCCGGTCTGACACGCCCTGGGGCGGGCGGACGCCGAAGCCGCGCTCGGTGAAGTTGAGGCCCATCCGCGCCTCGCGCCCGACGCCGTCGTAGTCGCGCCAGACGATGGCGCCGACGTCCACGCGCGCCTGGGCGATCAGGCTTTCGGCCAGCGCCCCCAGGGGGTTGCGCGGCAGGGCCGTCAGCACCGTCGTCGGCCGCCGGAAGGTCCGGCTGAGCCCGCGCGCGACGTTGTACTCGCCCCCGCCCTCCCAGACGTCGAAGGCGCGGGCGCTGCGGATACGTCCCTCTCCGGGATCGAAGCGCAGCATCACCTCGCCGAGGGCGGCCAGGTCCCACCGCTTGCCGCCGCCGACAGGCAGCGCCCACGAACGCGCCACCCCGCTCATCGCGCGTCACACCCGAAGAGCGACAGATCGACCGCCTCCGCCATCATTCGGTAGCCCTCGTCATTGGGGTGGAGCTTGTCGTCGCGGGCGGCGCCCGCGCGGAAGGCCTCGGGATCGGCCGGATCGCGGACGGCCGCGTCGAAGTCCACGACCCCGTCGAAGGCGCCGCCGTCGCGCATGAAGGCGTTGAGGGTCCGGCGCGCCTCGGACGACGGGGCGTCGTAGCGCTCCGAACCCTTGAACGGCGTCAGGGTGCCGGCGACCGCCTTCACCCCGTGATCGTGCAGGCGGGCGACCAGTTGGCGATAGCCCTGGATCATGTCCGCCGCGTTGCGGCCCGGCTTGGCGGGATCGCCCCCGTGCCGGATGTCGTTGATGCCTTCCAGCACGATGACGTAGTTGACTTGAGGCAGGGCCAGGATGTCCCGGTCCAGCCGCGCCAGGCCCGAATGGGATCGGCCGTGGTCCAATAGCTTGTTGCCGCTGATCCCCTGATTCAGCACGACGACCTGGCCGGGGCAGGTCGCCTCGAAACGGCGCGCCAGGACGCTGGGCCAGTCGCGCTCGGCGCCCAGGGTGGCCGTCGCCCCCTCGGTGATGGAGTCGCCGAAAGCGACCACCACGATCGGCGCCGTCTCGCGTTCGCCATAGACGGCGGAGATCACGTTCTGGCGGTAGTCCAGGGCGACCTCGTCGCCGGGCGTCGCCTCGCCCTGCCCTATCCGAACAACCGTGCGGCGTACGGCGGGGCGGGTCGCCTCGGGGAAGCGCAGGCTGACCGAGACCTGGGAAAAGGCCGGGGCCTGCAGAGCCACCGGGTCGCTGACCAGGACGGAGCCGACCGGGATCACCACCTCGCTGCGCCCGTCGAAGAGAACGGGCGTCGTCGCAGCTTCGTCCGGCCCGCTGACCCTCATGTCGGCGACTCGCAGCGGCGCATCGCCCAGTTCGTTGCTGATGCGCAGCCGGATGCCTCGCACCGACGCTCCCAGACGCATGTCCTGGCGAACGGTCTGCCCTTCGAACTGCACGGGCGCCTCGGGCGTGCCGTCCTTCCGGTCGGGCGCGGGCGAAGCGGTCCAGACCGGGGTCCAGACCTGCGCCGAGGCCGTCGTGGCGCCCGCAGCGGCGACGAGGGCCGCCGCCACACAGGCCGCTCGCCGGTTCAAGCGGCGAGGGAGCGGCAGCCGGACAGAGGTCGAACGGATCATGGCAAGGCCTCGATGGAGACAGGGTCGCGGCGAAGGCGGGACGCGCCCGCCTTCGCACGCTCCCGGATCAGGAGAAGTAGGTTCCGCCGTTCACGTCGACGTTGGCGCCGGTCATGAAGTTGGCGGCGTCCGACGCCAGGAAGACGGCGACGTCGGCGGCTTCCTGCGGGCGGCCTTCGCGGCGCAGCGGGGTGGCGTTGGCCACGGCCTGGCGCACTTCCGGCTTGGTGAAGTCGTCGTGGAAGCGGGTCGAGATCATGCCGCAGCACAGGGAGTTGACGCGGATCCCCTTGGGACCCAGTTCCTTGGCCATGGCGCGGGTGAAGGTCATGACCGCCGCCTTGGACGCCGCATAGAGCGAAGCGCCGGGGCCGCCGCCGTCACGCCCCGCCTGGGAGGCGAAGTTCACGATGGCCGCGCCTTCCGACATGTGCGGCACGACCGCCCGCGTCGTCAGGAAGGTCGAGCGGAAGTTCACGTCCATGACCTTGTCGAAGAAGGCGTCGTCGATCTCGAGCAGGGGCTTGCGCGCCACCATGCCGCCGGCCGTGTTGACCAGGATGTCCACGCCGGGGCCGAACGCCGCCTGGGCGGCCGACACCAGGCCGTCGACGCCCTCGGGCGTGGTGACGTCGGCGCGGTGCAGCACCGCGGTTCCGCCCGCTGCCTCGATCATGCTCAGCGTCTCTTCCGCGCTGGCGGCGTCGTTGGCGTAGTTGACCACCACCTTGGCGCCTTCGGCGGCCAGCTTCAGCGACACCTCGCGTCCGATGTCGCGCCCGCCGCCCGTGACGATGGCCACCTTGTTGTTGAGTTTCATCTCGCTCTTAATCCTTGAAAGCAAAGTGATGAGTGAAGGGGATCAGCCGCGCGCCGACGAGACGTCGACCTTCTCGATGCGGCCGGTCACAACCCAGATCGCGACCAGGCACAGCGGTACGAGCGCGGCCACCAGGATGAAGATCGGGGCGTAGGAAACCTTGGTCATGACCGGCACCAGCCAGGTGGTGATCAGGGTCCCGGCCACGGCCGCCATGCCGCCGACGCCCGCCAGGGAGCCGACCGACTTGCCGTGGAAGACGTCGCCGGGCAGCGTCTGGATGTTGCCGATGGCGACCTGGAAGCCGAACAGGACGGCGGCGATGGTCAGCACGGCGACCGTGGGATCATTGGCCAGAACCGCGCCCAGCAGGGCCGGCGCCATGATCAGGCAGCCCAGGGTGATGACCCATTTGCGGGCGCGGTCGACCGAGCGGCCCGAGGCGATCAGACGCCCCGACAGCCAGCCGCCGAACAGGCTGCCCAGCATGGCCCCGACGAAGGGCACCCAGGCGAAGATGCCGATCTGCTTGATGTCGAAGGAGAAGGTCTCGGCCAGGTAGATCGGCAGCCAGGAGACGAACAGCCACCAGATGGGATCGAGAAAGAAGCGGGCCAGGACGATGCCCCAGCTCTGCCGGTGCGACATCATCTGCTTCAGGCTGGGCGCCTTGGCGGGTTCGGCCTCGGGCTCCGCGGCCGTCTCGGCGGGGGCGTCCAGGATCAGGGCGCGCTCGGCGGCGTTGACCCAGGGGTGCTTGTCCGGCCCGGCGCGATAGATCACCAGCCAGGGCAGCACCCAGATGAAGCCGAGGGCGCCTACCAGCAGGAAGGTGCCCTTCCAGCCCAGCGACAGGAAGAGCAAGGCGATCAGCGGCGCCGAGACGATGGCTCCGATCGAGGCCCCGGCATTGAAGATGCCCTGGGCGAAGGCGCGCTCCTTGGGCGGGAACCACTCGGCGTTGGCCTTGACCGCGCCGGGCCAGGCGCCGGCCTCACTGACGCCCAGCATGGCGCGGAAGATGCCGAAGGAGGCGATGCTGCTGGCCGTGGCGTGCAGGGCGATCGAGATCGACCATAGGCCAATCGACCAGGCGAATCCCAGGCGCGTGCCGATGCGGTCGAACAGCCGTCCGAAGGCGAACTGGCCCGCCGCGTAGAAGAGCATGAAGATGGTGACCAGAAGGGCGTAGTCCTCCTTGGTCGCGCCGATCTCGCCGGCGATCTCGGGCCACATCACCGCCAGGGCGTTGCGGTCGATGTAGTTGATCACCGTGGCCACGGCGATCATGGCGATGATGGCCCACCGGATGGCGGATCTCTTTTGCATGTCTGGTCCTCCCCTTGTCGGGCCGGTCGCGCGCGGCGCCGGCCTCTCTATTGATCCAGTCGCGCCCAGGGCCCGGTCCAACGCCAGGTCCGGCCGTTCGCCGTGACGACGTGGGCGGCGCGGGGCGACGGATCGTCGGCGACGCCCAGGACCACCGTCTTGCCCGAGGCGAGGGTCACGACGACCACCTCGGCGTCGGCGCCCCGCACGCTGCGCAGGTCGCGGATGGCGCTGTCGGCGCCGACCACGGTCTCGGCCCGCCCGTCGTAGCGGCCGTGCGGCTCCAGCACGCCGACGAAGGTCGCGTCCTTCTGGCCGTCGGCCCGCAGGATCAGGGCCGGCTCGCGGCGCAGGTTGAAGTCCGGGTCATTGGCGCCGCTCTCGGCCAGGATGGCCTGGGCCGGCACGCTCGAGGCGAAGCGCCAGGTGTAGAAGCGGCCGTCCAGCAGCCAGGTCAGGCTGCGACTGTCCTGCGAAGGCTTGGAGACCGCATCGACCCACAGGTGCTGATAGCCGTCCGATGCGCCCAGGACGGGGCGCTCGGCCACCGCCCGCTCGGCCTCGAAGCCCAGCTTCATGATATGGCCGTTGTAGTGCAGCGGCAGGTCGTAGCGCGCCGGACGCTCGCCGGAGATGCGCAGCAGGTCGATCACGACCGGCCGCTCCAGTTCGGGATGCTCGACCAGGGCCTGGGTGCGCGTGAACGTCACGCCTTCATAAGCTCCGGCCTGACGCGCCGAGACGATCTGCGTCCCCTCGGCCTTGTCGAAGAAGAGCACCTGGGGCGCGTGGTTCTCACCCGTCTGCCAGTGGCCGCCGAACTGGTCGCGCTCGTTCACCACCAGGGTGTTGTGGGCGACCGTCGCCTTGGCCCAGCTGGTGTTCTCAGGCAGGTAGATGCCGCCCGCCTTGGCCTCGATGTTGAGGAAGCGCGCGGCGCCGTAGTCGGTCACCACCGTCTGGCCATTGTCGTAGAAGAGCCAGTTCAGCTTGTCGAAATGGCCATGCCCCATACCCATGGCGGTCGCCTTCTGGACCAGGGCCTGACCGTCCTCGCCGCGCGCGCGGATGATGGCCAGGGCGCCCCGCGTCCCGTCAGGGCCGTCGCTCAGCAGGACCGAACGGAAGGCGTAGGGCCGCGCCGCGCCCGAGGCCGCCGCCTCGGCCACCTTCAGCCCCTCGGGCGACAGTATGGTGCGCCCCTGCCGTTGGGCGATGGACAGCAGGCCTGCGTCCTGGGTGCGCGCGTAGACGGAGGCCACGCCCGTGACCAGTTCCTCGGTGTCCAACCCCTTGTCGAGGATGGCGTCGTTGATCGGGATGAAATAGCCGCCGTAGCTCGACTGGATCAGCGTATCCACGGCCTTGAGCAGCACCCCGTCGCGGCGCTGGAAAATGCCGCGTCCCGGTTCGTTCCGGTCAATCGCGCCGGCGAAGATGATGAAGGGGGCCAGGGCGTAACGCTGATAATAGGGCCCCTCTTCATAATAGCCGTCAGGCGAGAAGAGCTGGTCGACCTGAGTCAGGAAACCGGCCGAGCCGTCCTTCTTCAGCCCGGTCAGGGCCTTGTCCGACAGGTCGCGATCGCGCAGCACATAGCCGGTCATGCCGACGGCGGCGACCGCCCAGGTGGCGTGGTTGTGGATGCGCTCGAAATTGTTCGGCGTCTCATGGGACAGGAAGCCGGCCATGCGACGGAAGACGTCGTCGTCGATGCGGCGACGCTCTTCGGCGGTCAGGGTCTCGCGGATCGCGTCATAGCCCTGGATCGAATAGACCAGCCAGACCGAGTCGTTCAGCGTCTGCCAGAATAGGCGCCCCGGGATCTCTCCCCGCCCGGCCGGGTGCTTGCCCAGGGTCGGATAGAGTTCGGCGTATTCCAGCAGCAGGTCGCGGGCGAAGTCGGCGTAGGCCTTGTCGCCCGTCAGCCGATACAGGGCCCCGGCGTTGTAGATGGCCTGGTAGTTCCGCTTGTGCTGCTCGTGGGTGTAGCCGCCGCCGGGATCGCGCGGCGTGGGCACGTTCACGCCCTGGGCCATGGCGGCGCGAACCAGAGCCTCGACCCGCTCGCGCTCGACGGCGAACAGGGGATAGGCGGACCCCGCCTCGGCCATCCGCCGCCATTCCTGGGGCGTGGTCAGCACCGGCGCGGTCTCGGCCGAAACGACGGCGGAGGCTGGCGCGACGGGAGCAGCCGCCGCCGGGGCGCTCAGGGCGCTGCCGGCGAGCAGAAGGGCGGTCAGAGGCAGGGCGCGCAGCATTCAGTGTCCTTCCCGCGCCGCGATGGGCGCGATGTCGGTTTGCATCTCGGGCGTGCGGACCAGGCGGTTCCCCGCCACGGCCAGCACGGGCTCGCCGACGCGGTGGGAGAAGCTGATCGCGCCGCTGTCGGTCAGGGTGTTGTCGACCAGTTCGGCGTGCTGGACGCCGCGCATCAGGATCGACGGCCGTTCGGCCGAACCGACCCGCTCGAAGCTCGCCCCCTTGATCACCAGGCGCGGCCCGAAGGTGCTCTCGTCCGTGCCGCCGCGATAGAGGTCGACGACCGGGCCGCCGATGCGGCTGAAGGCGCCGCCTTCGATCTGCACCAGTTCGGCGTTGTAGGTGCCCCGGTCGTCCGTCTCGGCGGCGGCCGAGATCACCGAGCCGGTGATGTTGTCCACCCGCACGTCGCGCAGCAGGACGCGGTCGGCCATGACGCCCTTGCCCAGGGCGATCAGGTTGAAGCCGCGATTGACCGTCAGGTCACGGACCTCGACGTCCTCGAGCACCAGGTCGAAGTTGGCCGCGCTGGAGCCCGGCGCGACGCGGATCACCGCGTTGCCGGTCTCGTCGGGGGCGTCGGCTCCGGTCACCGACAGGCCAGCCAGCTTCAGCGATCCGCCCTTGGCCACCTCGAACAGAGAGGGCCGTGAGAAGGCGATCTCGACCCGCCCCTGCCCCGATCCGCGCACCGTCAGCGGCGCGCCGACCGTCAGGGTCCGGTCGACCGCATAACGTCCCGGCGACAGCACCAGGACATCGCCCGGACGGGCGGCGGCGACGGCGGCCTCCAGCGCGCCCTCGGCCGGACCGACGGCGATCTCGGCGCCCTGGTCCAGGCGCACGGCCTGAACATCCTTGGGATACCAGGCCACCCCGGTCGCCTCGCGCGGGATCATGACCAGATCGGGCGAGGCGCCTGCGCCTTGCGGCGTCTCGGGGACCAGCAGACCGTTGGCGCCGCGCACCAGGGCGACGTCGCGCGCCTGGATGTTGTCCGTGAAGGCGACGCCCGACAGGTCGCCCAGCCTCCGCATCGGATCGTGGCCGTCCACATTGACGATCAGGTTGCGCGAAAACCGGCTGTCGATCGGCGGGGCCGAGCGCTCGGCGTCCATGCCCGCGCCCAGGAAGAGGCTGTGCGCGCCGATGATGGTGTTGTTCTCGATCACCGCGCCCACGACCTGATGGTAGCGGTTGATGGAGGAATTGGGGACGCCGTGCATCACGCTCAGCGCGGCGGTGAAGCCGTCGCCGGTGATCCCCTCCATGTAGTTGTTCCGCACCGTCTGGTGGCGGTTGATGACGCGGATGCCGCCGGTGTGCGGCTTGCCCCCGCCGAGGAAGACATTGTTCTCGACCAGGTTTCCGTCGCCGTGGCGCAGGACCATGGACCCGCGCGAGTGATAGAAGACGTTGCCGCGATAGGTGTTGCCGCCCGACTTGTTCGAGACGATCTCGACCTCGCCGTCGGCGCCCTCGAACCAGTTGCTCTCGACCACGGTGTTGGAGGCCGACAGGGAGTCGGCGCTGGTGCCCACGCGCAGGGTCTCGCCGCCGTTGGACCCCAGGTTGGGGCGCGGGCCGAAATAGTTGTGGTCGATGCGGTGGCGGTTATCGAGGCCCTGCTGCTCGTCGCGCACGACGACGAGCGTGGTCCCGACGTTGTTTTTGCCGGTCAGGTGGTTGTGATCGAAGCGGTTGTCGTGGCCGTACAGCGCCACCCAATTGTCCGAGGTGGCCCGGTCCGGCTTGTTGTAGCCGTCGATCACCAGGCCGGTGACGCGGCTGTCGACTGCGCGATGCTCCTTGGAGCGGCGGAAGGACACCACCTCCCCCGTCGGCGACCAGCCGTCGCGGAAGACCAGGTTGGACACCACCAGCTGGCTGCCCGCCAGCCGTAGATTGGACTGGCCCGACAGCACCACCCCGCCCGGGGTCTGGGCGGTCAGGGTGATCGGCCGGCCGGGCCGCCCCTCGGCCTCGAACAGGATCTGGAAGTCGCGCCACACCCCGTCCTTCAGAACGATGACGTCGCCGGGCTTAACCCCGCGCAGAGCCTGCTGATACTCCGCCGGCGTGGCCACCAGGGTCGACGTCTGGGCAGACGCCGCTCCGGCCCACAGCAAGGCGGCCGCAAGCGCCAATCTCGACAACATGATGGCCTCCCCCTCCGGTCCGCTTTGGCGCGGACTTGTTCGCGGTTTTTCACCCGCAGGGGAAAGCTATCAGGGAGGTCGCCAAAGGCAACCACCTGGTTCGTATAAATCTGAGAAATTTCTAGACCAGTTGGCCTAGACGGAATGCGTGCTGATCAGGAAGCGTTCGCGGCTCGCGGCCATCTGGCGCTCCAGCGCCTCCAGGGCCGAGGCGGCGCTGGCGTCGAGCATGGCGGCGAGCAGGCGGTTGAAGTGGGTCCGCATCGCCCGCCGCGCCGCGCCCGGGTCGCGCGCCTTCAGGGCGTTGAGGATGGCCGCGTGCTCCTCGACCCGCGAGGAGTCGTCGATCTCGCAGACCGCCTGGTGGGCGGCGCTGACGTCGGGCTGCTCGGTGCGCATGCGCCACAGGGTTTCGATGGTGTGCAGGACAGCCGCGTTGTTGGCCGAGGCGGCGATGACGCGATGGAACTCGCGGTCGGCGGCGTCGGGATCCAGGTCGGGGTTCTTTCCGCCCATGGCCTCGACCAGGTAGTCCAGCCGCGCCAGGGCCTCGTCGGTGATGACCGAGGCCGCCAGGGCCGCGGCCTCCGATTCGAACAGGGAGCGCGCCTCGGTGACCTCGAAGGGGCTGACGGGCGGCAGGGCGTCCGCCTTCTGGGGCGTCGAGCAGACGAAGACGCCCGACCCCGTCTTGATCGCCAGCTTGCCCTGGGCCTGCAGCGCCACCTCGGCCTCGCGCACGGTCACGCGGCTGACGCCGAAGCGCTCGGCCAGCTCGCGCTCGCCGGGAAGCTTGGCCCCCGGCCCAAAGCCTTCGTCAGCGATGAGCTGAAGAATCTGATCGGCGACCGTGTGGAAGAGGCGTTTCTGGCTCATGCCCGCAGCTTAAACGAACCGCGGCGTCTGGCCAATCGGTCTGACGCTCGCCGCCGCCTCCAAAACAGCGTGATATGGAGGTGCGCTCAGCCGCGGGAAGGCGCAGCCGCGACGGTCGTGCAGCGAATCTCGCCGACGCCCTCGAACACGCAGGTCGCCGCGCTGCCGACGCCCACGCGGTGCACGCCGGTGACGGCGCCCGTGGACACCAGGGTCCCGGCGGCCAGGGGACGCCCCAGCCGGGCGCGATGCTCCAGCAGGAAGCGCACCGATTCCAGCGCCCCGCCCGCCAGCGACAGCGAGCCGCCGCGCCCGACGCTGACGCCGTCGATGACGGTCTCGACCGCGATGTCGTCCAGGCGCGCGCGCCAGTCGGTCAGTTCCGGGCCGATGACCAGGCCGAGGTTGTTGCCGAAGTCCGAGGCCACGACCACCGGGCCCAGGTCGTTGATGGTGGACAGTGGGCTGCCGGACAACTCCACCCCGATGAAGACCGCCTCGACCTGGTCCGCCGCCGCCTCCAGGGTCCAGTCGGTGCGGGTCGGATCGACGTCGGGACCGATGCGGGCGACGAATTCAGCCTCGATCGCCGCGAAGCCGCCTTCGATGACAGGCAGCGGCGTCGGCGCCTCGCCGACGGTCCAGACGCGGTCGGCCAAGACCGCGCCGGCCACCCGATGCGCGCCCAGCGCCGCCTGCAGGTCGGGCGCCACGCCCCCCACCTTCCAGCCGACCGGACGAGCGTCACAGAGGCCGATGGCGGCCTCCTGAATCGCATAGGCGCGCGCGAGGTCAGCCGGGATCGCGCCCGGATAGTCCGGCAGCGCCCGGGCGGCGCGGCGCGCGGCGACGAAGGCCTCGGCGATGGCCAGTTCGGCGGGCGTGACCTCAACGATCCTTTCGCCGCGTCCCTTGAACTCGCTCGAACCGATCATGACGCCACCCCACTGAAAGCCGGCTAATGGTCAAAGAAGAAGGCGGGTGTCAATGTATTCACCGCCGCCCCTCACATCGCTCCGCTCGCGACCGAAGCTGGCATGACCACGCCGGATAGACGATCTGCGGCCGGATCAACGAAAAGCGCGACGCCATCCGGCCAAGACAACAAAACCCCCGTAGCGAGGGCTGCGGGGGTTTGGGATCTTGGGTGCGGGAGCAGGATTTGGGCGATACCTCATACCGATAATCCGATTTATGACGTAACTACGCTGGTGGCGTTCAAAGCCCCCATGCCCGATTAGAGAAGCCGGTCATTTGTGTCCTACCCGAAAGAGGACATTCCAATGCCAGTGCCGACGTCCGCTTTCGGGAGAGGAGCTTAGAACCGAATTCGACCGTACCAGACTCGCAGAGCGCCAGCTTTTCGCATCGGGTCTACAAGCGCCCACACCGCCAAGGACGTCTCGGCGCTAGGCCCAAGCCCGCCGTATGCAAGGGGATCGCGACGTAGGCCAGCGCCTGCCATTCGACCAAGGCGCCTAGCGGCCCGCCATCAAATCCTATCGCCAAGGTAACGTTGAGGAGGAGCCGGTGGCCTGCCTCCATCGCCGTGCAGATCAGGATGACGGCCAGCGCGCACCGCGCCGGCGTCGGGTGAGTTTGCGCTCATCTTGAGCGTCAAGTCATGAATTCGGCGGCGACTAGGCACAGACCAACCGTCAGGGTCAGCCATAGACGAAGTCGGCCATACCACTCGGGAAGGTCGCCCAGCCTGACACATCTCAGGTCATAGACCAGAAAGAGCAAGAAACCGGCGGCCAGCCGGACCAGACCGATCGGCGTCGGGGCGAACGCCATGCCCCAGCGCCGGGAGGACGCTGACCGCATAGGGCGACAGCCGAGCTTCGCTGCGCAACGTCGCGACGCCCCAGTGCACGCCGCCCATGAAGGACAGAATGACCGCCCCGTAGAGCCGAAGCGCGCCCGCGACCTGGTCGGGATCGCCCAGCCCGAACGCCAGAGCCCCCGTCAGGACGGCAAAAGGCAGGACCCCGGACCAGCCCAGGATCATCGCCGGGCGCGGGGCCTGGGTCACGGCCTCTTGCTCCCGCGTTCCAGGCAACGAACGACCGTCTGCAGACGAGGACGAAGGCGCAGGAAACCTCTGTAGGCGAGCTCCAGAATTCCGCCAACAGGTCGGGTCGCCGCTAGTCGGCCCAGCCAGCTCAGGGCCGGAAGCTCGCGCCAGACCGCGGCGAAGGCGGCGGCTCCGCTAACGGTCCGGCCGTCTGAACCGCGCACATGAAACCGCCGCAGCAGCGCGGCGCGATCCATGTCCCCGACGTCATGTCGCGTCACATCGAGAAAGGACAGCCGACGGTGACGGTCCAGCCGCCGCATGACCCTGATTTCCCGAGAGCAGAGCGGGCACCCGCCGTCGTAATAGACGATCATGCCGGAGGCCGGCGCCTCTGTCCGATCATGAAGACGCGTCACGGTCTCGAAACTCCACATGGCGCCTCGTCCGATACGCGCCAGCCCGCCCTGTGGATCAGACGGCCCGGGCGGGGGCGACGACCGTTCGCCTTCAAGTTCGAACTCAGTGCGTCGGCAAATGCTGGCGGATGGCGGCCGTGGCGCAGCCCTCGTCGCCGGCCGCCCCACCGGCCCCCGCCACGCCGAGGGCGCCGATGACCTGACCATCGACGATCAGGGGCACGCCGCCGCCCAGCAGCAGCAGTTCGTCCAGGGTGTTGAGGTTCTGGGACGTGGGGTCATTGCGCGCCCGTTCGGCCAGGACGCTGGTCGCGGTTTTGGTCGACAGCGCCGTATAGGCCTTGCGTTGCGCCGCCAGGGTGTTGTGCGGTCCGACGACGTCGTCGCGCTGCAAGGCGACCAGGTTGCCGCTGCGGTCGACCACCGCCGCCACTGCAGAGCGACCCTGGGCGTGACAGGTGGACAGCACGCCGTCCAGCAGCCGGTTGGCCAGGTCCAGAGAGACATCCTGACGAACCAGAACGCCGTTGGCCGCCGGAGCGTCCTGCGCCGGAGCCGCGCTGATAAAGGCCGCCGCCGCCAGAAGGGAAAGGGAAAAGGTCATCGTCTGGTCCTTTGAATCAGAGCGGCGGGCATGCCCCGTCATCCGGGTCAGGAATGAGGCAGGTCGGCGCGAATCTCGTGCCCGACCACATCATTGGAGATCAGCAGCCCGTCGCTGAGCATCAGGCGGCGGGTGCAGCGGGCGGCGACGCCCTCGTCGTGGGTGCAGATCAGGAAGGTCGCCCCCTCCTCCCGGTTCACCTCGCGCATGAGGTCCAGCACGCGGTCGGCCGAGACGCGATCCAGGTTACCCGTGGGCTCGTCGGCGATAATCAGGTCGGGCTGGTTCATCAGGGCGCGGGCGATGGCGACACGCTGCTTCTGGCCGCCCGACAGGCGCGTCGCCGGATAGTCAATGCGATCCTCGAGCCCCACCCGCGCCAGCAGGCCACGCGCGCGGTCGCGCATCTGGCGCGACATGCCGCCGGCCGGCGCGGCGGCGGGAAAGGCGACGTTCTCCATCGCGGTGAAGTCGGGCAGCAGATGATGAAACTGGAAGACGAAGCCCAGCCGCTCGTTGCGGAACCGCGCCCGCCGGGCCTGGGACAGACCGTCCACGGTTTCGCCGCTGATCGACAGGGAGCCCGCCGTCTGGCGCAGCAACAGGCCGATGATCGACAGCAGGGTCGACTTGCCCGACCCCGACGCCCCCAGCAGGGCGACCAGCTCGCCCCGGTCCAGATCCAGGTCGACGCCTTTCAGCACACGGGTTTCTTCTTCCCCGTTGCGGAAGACCTTTTCGATCCCCCTCGCCTGCAGCACGCGCGTCATTGCTGAATCGCCTCCAGCGGATCGACCCGGGAGGCCGAACGGGCGGGCAGGATCGAGGCAATCACCGCCCCGAACGTGGTCAGGACCAGGGCCGCGACATAGCCTCCCTGCTCCGGCGCGATGGGCAGGGCCGAGGTTCCGTCAGGCTTGACGATCCCTTGCAGCCAGAGACACAGGCCGTAGCCGCTGGCGCAGCCGATCAGGGCGCCGACCAGCCCGATGATTAGACCTTGCAGCAGGAAGACCCACAGGATGAAGCCGCCCGGCACGCCGAAGGCGCGCATGATGCCGACCTCGCCGCGCCGTCTGTAGGCGGACAGGACCAGGGCGCTGGCCACGCCGATGATGATGGAGATCAGCGAAAAGATCTGGATCAGCGTTCCGGTCTGCCCCTGTGCATTCAGCGCGTCCTCCAGGCTCAGGTTCTTTTCCTGCCAGGGCGTGGCGCGCAGCCCCGTCGCATCGGCCAGAAAACGCGCGACCGCGCGGGCGTCGTCCGGGTTCTTCAGCTTGACCTCGATATTGGTCACGCCTTCGGGCAGGACGAACAAGGGCCGCGCCGTCTGCAACGACATGAAGGCCACCCGTTCATCCAGGCTCTGCAGGCCGGTGCGGAACACGCCCTTCACCGTCAGTTGACGCTCCACGCCGCGGTCGGTCCGCAGCAGGATGGACTGCCCTGCGCTCAAACCCAGATCCTCGGCCATGCGCACCCCGATCAACAGGCCGTCCGCGCCCAGATCGCCGTCGCCGCTGATGATCTTGGGCGTGATCTGGGAGATGGCGTCGATCCCCTGCGGGTCCACGCCCAGGATCGACACCGGCGACACCGCCTCGCTCTTCACCAGGAAGGCGCTGCCGGAAATCTGCGGGCTGATGGCCGAGACGGCGGGGTTGGCCCGCAGCAGTTGCACGATCATCGGCCAGTCGCGGATCTGCTTGCGCTGGAAGGTGGACACCAGGGCGACCGATTCCACTGGCAAGTCCGGTCCCGCCAGAACCCGCGCCACGCGCGTCGGCGGCTCCAGGCTGACATGGGCGCTGTCGCCCGTGACCTGATCGGTCAGCCGCACGGCCAGGCCGGCGATCAGGGCGGTGATGAAGACGAACACCGTCACCCCCAGCGCCACCCCCGCGATCAGCAGCAGAGTCTGGCTGGGATTGGACAGCAGATACCGCCGCGCGACCTTGAGGGCGAACACGGCCTCAGTCTTCCGTCTTGGGCGCTACGGGTCGGACGCGGGCGCCCACCCGCGCCGAGGCGGGGTCCAGAACCACGCGGTCGCCCGCCGCCAGGCCGCGCTCGATCAGGGCGTTGACCGTGGGCCACCGCGCCACCACGACCGCGCGTTCGCGCACGATGTCGTCGGCGTCGACCACATAGACCTTGGGCGCGGCGGTGGCGTCCGCTACGGCGCTGCGCGGCAGTACGATGGCGCCGGATCGCTGTCCGACGACGATGGTCACGTCGATTGAACGTCCGGGCGACAGGGACGGGCCCGCCTCGGGCGCCAGCTTCACCAGCCGACCGCCCGTGGCCGCATCGACCTGGGGCGAGACCTCGGTCACGCGGGCGGCGAAGATCGTGGAGGTTCCGGACAGGGACGCGCGGGCGGTCATGCCGGGACGAAGGGCGTCGGCGTAGGCTTCCTCAACCTCGGCGCGGATTTCGACCCCGGCCGCCGATCCCAGTTCGAACAGGGTCTCGCCCGCGGCCACCACCTGGCCGTTGTCGATAGGCCGCACCAGCACCACCCCGCTCATCGGCGCGCGGATGGTGAACTCCCGCGCGCGTTCGGCGGAGGCCCGCACGGCGGCGGCGGCGGCGGCCACATTGGCCTCGGCGGCCTGCAGCGCGGTTCGGGCGGCGTCCAGAGCGGCTGGCGCGGCGAAGCCCCGCTCGCTCAGCGTTCGGGTGCGCTCGTATTTCAGACGAGCGTCGGCGGCCTCGGCGCGGGCGGCGCGTTCACGCGCCAGATCGGCCTCGGTCTGGGCCTGCTCTACGGAGGCGAGGATGACGGCCAGCGGGTCGCCGGCGGCGACGCGGTCGCCGTCGTCGTGCATCAGGCGCACCACCTGGCCCGGATTGGGCGACGCCACCTGGACCAGATCCATCGGCCGCGCCCGCCCCACCACCGAGAGGCCAAGCTCCACCGTCTGCGGCTCGACCGTCGCCACGGCCACCTCGGGCGGGCGACGCAACAGTATGGCCGCCGTCACGGCCAGTCCGACCAGGACGGCCACGGCGAGGACGATGAACTGTTTTCGATTGGGCCGCATGAAGGGTCTCTGACGATCGCGATCCGCGACGAAACGATCCTGCGGCGGTCGCCATGGATCGGCAAGCCTGTGGGCGCCGCGCGGCAAGCGGCCTTGCGCCCGAGAGGCGTAAAGATCAACTCCGGGCAGCGACGCAGCGCGGTGCTCGACGGCGTAGCCGACCGCACGCCGAACTTGCGCGCCTCATAACTGGCGGAAGCGACGACCGCGCGCGAGGCAGCGTGTCCGAACCTCCGCCGCCCTTGCCGGAGCAAGAGTCTCTAACCTTCAGCTGCAAGGGCCTCAAGGCGCCAGTTCCGATCATTGGAAACTGGCGCAAAAAGCCGACATTCGCATCTCCCAGTGGATGGACGTCCCGTCGCAGACTCCGGTTCTGGACGAGTTATCACACGCCCTTGGTCGAAACGTTGCAGAACGACAGCCGTTCTGAAGCTTGGCCTTCGTGATAACGGTCTAGCCCCCGGCCATTGGTAACGCTTCCGGGGTTGTCCTCATGTCATTCGCCTCTCGTCGCACCGCAGCCTGGCTGCTGGCGAGCACTGCGCTTTGCGCGCCCATCCTTGGCCTGCCCGCTGTAGCGGCCGCCCAGGCGGCCTCCCCGGAGACCGCGACCGAAGTCAGCGAGATCGTCGTCACTGGCCAGCGCGAGGCCCAGCGCGCCGCTATCGAAGTCAAGCGACGCCAGTTCGAGGTCATGGATGCGGTGTCGTCGGACGACATCGGCAAGCTGCCGGACCACAACACCGCCGCCGCCCTGCGCCGCATCCCGGGCGTGTCGATCATGGAGGATCAGGGCGAGCCGCGCTGGCCGATCCTGCGCGGCCTGGCCTCGACCTACAACCGCACCACCATCGACGGGGCCTTCGTCGGCTCGGTCGACGAGAGCGCCCGCACCGTGCCGATGGACATCGTCCCCTCGGTCATGGCCGGCCGCCTGGAAGTCATCAAGACGGTGACGCCCGAGAACGACGGCAACGCCATCGGCGGCGTCATCAATGTGCGCACCCGCAGCGCCTTTGACCGCAAGGGCCCCTTCTTCGACGGCATGGGCTCCTACGGCGTCTATGAGCGCAGCGGCGACGTGCGCAACGACGACCCTTCCTATCGCCTCAGCTTCGCCACCGGCCGCCGCTTCGGCGCCAATGACGAATGGGGCGTGGTGATCGGCGCCTCGCACGAGCAGCTGGACTACGACATCCCCCAGGTCGAGGTCGCCGCCCCCTCGGTCCGCGAATACGACGCCGACGGCAAGCCGGTGAACTCGGGCGCCGCGACCGGCAGCGGCATCCAGGTGCCGACCCAGCACCGCCTGTTCTGGTACAATAACACCAAGCAGCGCTCGGGCCTGAACGGCAAGCTGGAGTGGCGTCCGAACGAGGACTTCCGCTGGGAAGCCTCGGCTCTGTGGGCCAGCATGGAGGACGACGAGGAGCGCATCGAGTTCCGCACCGAGCCGAACGGCAACGTCGCCAGCCAGACGGCCACCTCGGGCGTCTTCGCGGCGGGCCGCAACATCGTGGGCCTGAACCAGCCCATCACCCAGCGCGAGATCGGCCTGGTCCGCAGCGGCTTCCAATGGGACGCCACGCCCCAGTGGACGCTGGACGGCGACCTGTCCTGGTCGACCGCGGCGCTGGAGACGCCGAACACCGCCTATGAGTTCCGCACGGCGGCCAATTCCAACTTCGGCTTCAGCTACGACACCTCGGACTTCTTCCCAGTCTTCACGCCGACCAACCCGGCGACGTTCCGCGACGCCTCGCTCTACAACCTACAGCAACGCCGGGTGTCCCTGACCACCAGCGACGAAGACACGGTGCAGGCCCGCTTCAACGCCGCCTTCGACGACGGCGGCTTCGATCACAACCTTAAGATCAAGGTCGGCGGCCTGCTGCGTTCCAGCGAGCGCTCCTTCGCCAACAGCCGCACCGATTACAAGACCGCGCCAGGCTTCGCCTTCACCTTCGACGAAGTGAACGTCGCCGGACCGACCGAACTGATCCAGGGGCGCTATCCGTTCGGCGACCGCATCGACACGGCGGCGGCCGAAAGCTTCTTCGAGGCCAACCGCGGCCGGTTCACCGCGACGAGCTCGCTGCCGACCGGCAACTACGACGTGACCGAGGACGTCTACGCCGCCTATGGCCAGGCCAGCTATCGCATCGGCGACGTCACCCTGCTCGGCGGGCTGCGCTACGAGAAGACCGAGGTGGAATCCCAGGCCGTCCGCAACACCGGCGGCGTCCTGACCCCGGCCCAAAACGAAGGCGGCTATGAGAACTGGCTGCCTAGCGTCCACCTGCGCTGGGACGTGCGCGAGGACATGGTGGTGCGCGCCGCCTGGACCAACACCATCGGCCGCGGCGACTTCGGCTCGCTGGCCGCCAGCGAGAACCTGAGCTTCGACGGCTCGCAACCCACCCTGTCGCGCGGCAATCCCAACCTGAAGCCGCGTGAAAGCGAAGGCTTCGACCTTTCGTTCGAATACTATCCGACCGACGGCCTGGTCTCGGTCGCGGTCTTCAGCAAGTCGATCGACAACGAGATCTTCACCCTCAGCGGGGTCGAGCGGATGGACGTCGGTCGGGGCGTGGAGGACGTCCTGGTCTCGACCCCGACGAACGCCCAGTCGGCCGAGATCCGCGGCATCGAGCTGGGCTTCCAGCAGGCCCTGACCATGCTGCCGGCGCCCTTCGACGGCTTCGGCGTCAGCGCCAACGCCACCTTCCTGGACACCGAGTTCACCTTCCTGACCTCGGCGGGCGAACGCCACACCGGCCTGTTCCAGCAGCCGGACACCACCACCAACGCCTCGATCTATTACCAGCGCGGCCCGCTGGAGGCGCGCATCTCGCACAACTACGTCGGCGGCTTCCTGGAGACGATCAACGACACCATCCCTAACGCCGACCAGTACTGGAAGGGTCGTCACCTCTATGACGCCTCGATCAGCTGGCGTTTCGACAACGGCATGACGGTCTTCGTCGAGGGCCAGAACCTGAACGACGCGGGCCGCCGCGAAGTGACCGGCCCGGGCCGGACCTATCTGCAGGAGTCCGCCGAATACGGGCGCACCTTCTGGCTCGGCCTGTCCGCCAGCTTCTGATCCTGCCCTTCAGGCCGCCTTTCCCATCGGGAAGGCGGCCTTTCTGTCTGAAAGCTCCGCCATGCTGATCGCCGCCCTCGCTGCCCTCGCCCTGTCCGCCTCCGGGGAGGCGACGCCACCCGCGGCCCAACCGGCCGCCCCCGCTTTCGACGGGCGACTGGAGACCCTTCGCCGCTATCCCTCCGACGCGCGCCAGGGCGTCGCCGTCGGCCCGAACGACGTCTATGCCGTCTCCAACTGGTCCCTGACCCGCTACGACAAGGCGACCGGCGAGAAGAAGGCCGAGTGGTCGGGCGATCCGAGGCGCTTCCCCCACATCAACTCCTGCACCGTGATCGCCGCCGAGTTGGTCTGCGCCAGCTCCAACTTCCCCAGCACGCCGCACGTCAGCACGGTCGAGGTCTTCGACCCGCAGGACCTGCGTCACGTCCGCACCATCGCCCTGGGCCTGGGGACCGGCTCACTGACCTGGATCGAGCGTCACGACGGCGCCTGGTGGGGCATGTTCGCCAACTACGACGGGCGCGGCGGCGAGGCTCCGCGCGACCATCGCCACACCACCTTGGTCCGCTTCGACGATCAGTGGCGGCGCTCCGAAAGCTGGGCCCTTCCCGCCTCCATCCTGGAGCGGATCGCGCCGATGAGCATTTCCGGCGGCGGCTGGGGACCAGATGGCCGCCTCTACCTTAGCGGCCACGACCACCCCGAGCTCTACGTCGTCGCCTTCTCCAAGGGCGGCGGCGTGCTGGACCACGTCGAGACCCTGGGCATGGAGGCCGAGGGGCAGGCTGTCGACTGGGACGAAAGCACGCCAGGCGTGCTTTACGGCATCACCCGCCGCACGCGTGAAATCCTGGCCATGAAAGCGCGGGACGGCGATTAATGCGCTGCGAGCAGGCGTGGCGACCCACGTCGGAAGCGGCGGTTCAGGGATGTCGGAAATGCGCCAGATTCGGACATTCCCCAGCATGCGAAAACGCGACGTTCAGCTGGGGCGGTGACCCCGGGGTGGCACGTGGACGCCGTCGACCCTGCATGGCGACCGCCGCACCGGCAGGACGGCATCCTGCACCAGGAACTCTATACCCGCGTCCGGGTCTTCAACCGGCGCAAGTTTCGCAAGCATCCCGACACCGGCAAACACACGTCCGTCCTGAATCCGCCCGAGAAGTGGATCCGCGAACCGGTCCCCGACCTGCGCATCATCGATGACGAGCTGTGGACGCGCGTTCAGAACAGCAAGGCCGAATTGTCCACCCTGCCCGCCGCTCATGGCCGTAAACCGAAGCGGCTGCTCTCTGGCCTGATGAAGTGCGACCAGTGCAGCTCCGCCATGACGCTCAAGGGCGGCAAGTATATCTGTTCCGGCCACTACGACCGCGGCGCCGCGACCTGCACAAACGGCAAGATCATCGCCGCGACCACGGTTGAGCGGCGCGTGCTGGCTGGCGTGAAGACGCACCTGGTCTCGCCCGAGGCGATCGCCATGGCGGTGACTCTGTACCGGGAAGCCGCCGAGGAGCACCAACGCATGGTCGAGCGCGAGCGAGCGCCCATGGAGAAGGAGCTGGTCGAAATTGGCCGGCAACTGGAAAGGGCCCAAGTCATGTTCATGGCGGGCGTGGTCGACCTCAACACGCTCAAGGCCCGAACCGCGCCGCTGGAAGAACGCCGACATGAGCTGAACGCCCTGCTGTCCGTAGCCGCGCCCCAAAACGTGCAGCTGCACCCCGGCGTCGCCGAGGCCTAACAGCGCCTGGCCGAAGATCTTCAGCAAGCCCTGGAGGGCGACGCCGGCGAAGATCTGCGCGCCGAATTGCGCAAGCTGATAGAGCGCGTGGACTTCATCCCGCTGGACGGCCTGGGCAAGTTCGACCTGCGGGTGCACGGCAGCCTGGCCGTCCTGCTCGGCCTGCCAACCAGGCCCAGAAAGCAGAAAACCCCCGTAGCGAGGGCTGCGGGGGTTTGGGATCTTGGGTGCGGGAGCAGGATTTGGTCGATACCTCACACCTATAATCAGCTTCATATCGTAGTTGCGCACACCGCACCTCAAAGTCGGTACGCGCCGAAGGCGGGGGGTTGGCTATCTCGCCGACGACACCCGGCGTACGATCGCATAGGGTGCTGGAATGCATGACTGATGCCCTGACCTGCAGCGGCGAGATTTCGCCTCCCCAAGCGCCGATCTCCCGCTAGGCAGAACTGGCGAGTTGTTGGGGAAACGCAGCATGCTTCCTGGGCGGCATCGGCCTCTGCGTTGGCAGTTTCCTGGGCCTGGTCAGCTAGCGTCTGCCGCGCGGAGAGGACGTCGTATATTCAGGCGTTCGCGCTGCAGCGGGCGCGGGTTCGCTCGCAAGCCATGGCGTATGATCCCAGTCGTCAGCTAGGCGTTGACGCGGGGGCGTTGCTAGAACTGCGGCTCGACCATTCCCCGGCGCTATCCGTTGATCGACGCCAGGGCTGGCCTGATCGGGACCCGGGCCGTGCTCCACTCCACTGATCTCGCGACGGCGGTGATGACGTTGCTGATTGCCCTGGTTGATGTCGATTTTCCAGTTGCCCGATCAGTCGACCCGGCTCCTGTCGTCACCGGCGCTAGCAACGCCCCTGATCGGCGCAGCCGTGGCGTTTGGCGGATCGTGGCTGCTTGCGTGAGCCTAATCGTCGCGCGAGACGGGTGAGTCGAGAGCGTTTAATTCCGGCTGAGTGCCGGGTGCCAAGGCCGGCCGGAGCGGTCTACTCAGCTGGCTGGGTTAAGCTAGGCCGCACCTACGCATATCGGGAAGTAAGAAAACGCTGGAAATGCGCTCCGCCACAGTTGCGGGAAAACTAAAAACCAAGCCGCCTTTTTAAGAACTTAATCGCTATCAAGGCCACCGACAAAACTGTCAGAGCAGCGCCGCCATAAAGCGCAATATAAGCTATAACTAAATATATAATATTACCTAAAAGCAAATTCCAAGGAGGCATAGATCCGAATAATACTGCACCACCAACCAAAGCAACGCCAAAGAGAAGCAATGAAAATAACTTGCCATATGTAAATCTAGACAAAATAACTCCTCCTATCCACAAGGAAACTAGCAGAAAGATACTCGCCGCTCACACCCAACCCTTGTTCCAACCGCGCGCTGCCCCGTGAACGAACCACCCAAATTTCCACTCAGAACCGACGTTCCGGCCGCTTCCGCGGCCCGCCTCCTCGGATCCTCAATAACCTCTCTATCGGCCGCGCTATTTCTAGAACCAGGCAGAGCCCCATACTCAGAATCCCTACTTCCGGTCAATGCCTCCCAAACATCAGCGCCAACGCTATTAGAATTCATCTGAGAACCATACAATTTATTGTTATCATTTACACTATTAGTAACAGAAGTCGCAATGGAAATTGCGTCGCTGAAGGACATATTTGGCAACTCAATAGAATCTCTAATAATGATATTCACACCCTGCTCCCTCAAGACCTTCGTATCCGTACTCATATAGGAAGGCAGAGTTTCCGCTCTCAGCCTGATCCCACCCCACGTAACAACTGGCCCTCCTCGCGATATGAATGCCCGGCCAGTCACCATATCACGGATCACGATAAGCTGGTGATGCATCCCAGCCCCAGGAAACGCCGGAACCTCATATGATCGACGCTCAACGGCAACCTGCATCCCCGTCGGGTCGGTCTTATTCACCGGATCGTTTGCGACATAGAGATACAGGTTGGGATCGTCCTTCGTCCCGATAGGATCGGTGGACAGAAATTGTCCCAACTGCGGATGGTAGTAGCGCGCGCGGTACTGCCATAAACCCGTCTCCGGATCGTACTGCCGCCCAGTGTAGCCGAACGGGCTGCCGCTCGGCGGGGCGGTCAGGGCGGTTCCGTCCAAGGCCGTGCCCAGCTCCCCGTTCGGAGAGTAGTTGACCAGGGAGACGGGCGCGCCCGAGGCGTTGGAGGTGGCGACCACGCTGCCCTGATGGTCGGTGTGGTGCCAGTAGATGATCCCATTGGCCCCGAGCGAGGCCAGACGACCGTCCATCGCCCCCGAGCCGTCCGGAATGAAGCGGCGCAGGATATTGCCCGCCCCGTCCATCTCGGCCACCTCGTCCGCGCCCGACCACAGGGTGCGGGTGGTGACGCCGTCGACGGTCTTCATCGTGCGACGATCCTCGCCGTCATAGGCATAGGCCGCGGTCATGCCCGGCCGGCTGACGCCGACCAGACGATTGCCCAGGGCCCAGATGTAGGTCGCCCCCTGGAAGCTGGCCAGATTGCCGTTGGCGTTGAAGATCAGCGCCTGCCCCGCCTGAGACCCGACCTGGTTCAGGTTGTTAGCCGGACCATAGGCGCGGGCGTAGGCCGTCGTCGGCAGCCATTCCAGCTCCAGCCGCGTGAAGTCGATCGAGGTCACGCGACCGGCCGCGTCTCGGCCGTAACTCCAGCCGCCCGCCACCTGCCCGGAGCCGGACGACCAGTTGTGCGTCAGGGACTGCAGGTCGCTGTCCGGTCGGAAGACCCATTGGGTATAGGTTCCGTTGGAGCGATCGAGGCGCGTGCGTCGCCCACGAGAGTCATGGGTGATCGTCGCTGAATGGCCGCCGAAGCTGACGGTCTGCGGGCGATTGGCCGCGTCAAAGGCATAGGTCGCCTCAAAGCCGTCCGGCCATTTGATGGAGGTCCGGTTGCCGGCGGCGTCATAGCCATAGGTCAGGGTCTTGGTCGCGTTTCCGATCGCCGCATCCATCGGCTGGACCTGATCGGTCGTCGGGCGGCCCGCCGTGTCATAGCCGTAGATGTGGACGTCGCGGCGCAGGCTCTCGTCCCACTGGGGATTGGGCTGGGTCGAGACATCCTTCCACACCGGTCGCCCGGCCAGATCATAGCCCGTGCGGGTGTTGCGCCCCTTCAGATAGGGCGCGCCGGCGTCATGCTCCCAGACCTGCTGGATGCGTCCCGCCTGATCATAATAGGCGTCCCGGTAGTCGCCGCCCCGCGTCTTGGAGACGACCACCTGACCGCGCTGGTCATTGATGCTCCAGGCCTCGGCGCCGTCGGCGAAGGTGGTGACGATCAGGCGCCCCAGACCTTCATAGGTCATCTGGGTCCGGTTGCCGTTGGCGTCGATCTCGGCGCTCTGCAACCCGGCGGCGTTGTACTCGTACTTCCGCCAGATGTTGGTGTTGATCCCCTCCGGACGCGCGTCGGTCAGGACGCAGGCCGGATCGCCGACGTTGGCGGTGAACCAGCGCTCAACCTGGGTCGGCTGGCTGACGGCGTTATAGCTGGTGCGCGTCGCCCGACCGCTCGGGTCCACGGCCACCACGGCGCGGTCCAGCGCGTCATAACAGATGCGGCTGACATCGCCCGAAGGGTCCGTCACCGTCAGCGGCTTGCCGGTCAGGGAGTAGGTCGTGACCGTCTGCTGCCAGGTCTGGGATCCCTGCCCCCATTCGCGGACATGGGTGAGGTTGCCATCCAGATCATAGACCCACTGGGTCTGGATATTGGTGGACGCCGGTCCGACCTCGGCCGTCTTGCGGCGAAGGGCGTCGTAGCTGGTCGTCGTGGTGTTGCCGCGCGGGTCGGTGACGCTGGTCACGTCGCCCGCCGCGTTGCAGCCGTAGGTCGTCGTCAGGTTCAGCCCGCCGAACTGCGACGAAGCGATCGATTGGCGCAGGCAATAGGCTGGCAAACCGCCCCCGCCCCAGACCTGAGCCGTCTCGATCCCCGTCGGGTCCTGCGTCTTCGTCAGCCGCCCAAAACCGTCGTACCAGAAGCGCGTCACGGCCTGGGCGTTCTGATTGTTGCGGGAGTCGAACACCGTCGGCGAACGCTGCTCCTGAACCAGCCCCTGACCGTTGTAGCTGAAGGTCCACTCGCCTTCGGCCAAGCCGCCGATCGTGGCCGGCAGGATGATCTTCGTCGGCTTGTTCCAGGTCGGGTGATACTCCGCCTTCGTCGTGATGGTCTGGCACCACCAGGCGTCCGCGCCGCAGCCCGCCTTCGGCATCTGCGTCTTCTCGATGACGTTGCCACGCTCATCGTACTTGAACATCGTCACGTCGCCCCAGGCCGAGGTCCGCGATACCAGACGCCTGCGTCCGTCATAGGTCGCCGTCGACACCCGTCCCATCTCGTCGATGTGACTCTGCAGACGGCCGTCTTTGGAAGCCTCAACTGCATAGCGGCCGCCCAACGGATCTTGTCGCTCGCTCCGGAAGCCCTCTGCGATGAAGAACTGATGCGCGCTCCGCGCCCCAGGGGTCGCAATAGCGATCGCATCGCGCGCCTCCATAACGCGATCGAGGCTATCGTAAGTATAGCGCAAGATCGGCATCGACGCGCTCGACGGCCCATAGACCTCGTCGAGCCGGTACCTTTGCTTGACACCCGAAGCGACCGAGATCGTAAAACGATGCACCCGACCAAGCGCATCCGTATGGCTCAGCTGATTGCCGAAGCCGTCTCGTTCGATCAGCACGGCGCGCGAAGCATTCGCTCCGTCGCGGAAACCGCCCTTGCCGCTGTCGATAAAGGTGATCTTGGCGCCGAGGTTGTTCTTCACTTCCGTCAGTTCGGAAGGGAGGTAGGTATTGGATTGCGTGTAGACGAGATCGACGTTCACGCCGGATGGGAAGGACCATTTCGTCATGCGGAAGCCGCGGCTGATGCGGCAATCCACATCGCTCTCAAAATAGGTTCCAAAGTGCTGCACGCTGCCGTCTGCAGCGCGCAGTTGGAACGACATCCCCGAGTAATTCCAGCCTCGGCTGGTGATATAGAAAACACTGCCGTCATGGCACCCTGGGTCGATCGCCAGGGGCGTTCGGGCGCCCGTTTGCGTAAGGCTCGCAAAAGCAGACGCTCCGGGCGTGAACCAGGCGCCGGCGTGATCCCGAATGAACTGTCGCCCATCCGTTCCGACGGTTGTCGACACCACATTGCCGACGATCTGTCGCGCCCACCAGGCGCTCGACAGGACCGCCGCTACGTCTCGTTTCATTTCATCCGACGGCGTCGGCGCGGTCGATTGGTAAATGTCCTGAAGCACCAGGAAAGCAGCGACAGTGCCAACGGCCGCCCGCACATCCGACGCTCCCATAGCTTCCAGCCCGCTGCTAGAAATGGCGAGTTGGGTGTTCCAGTTCGTGGTCCACGGCCCCCTGGGAGGAACATTGGTTCCCGGCGCATCGAACTGCTCGACGGTCCCGCCGTTCCATTCAATCGCTGCGGTCAGACTGTAAGGGAATTCGCCCTGTCCGACGCTTAGCGACGCCGGACTCGTGTAGTTCACGCTTCCCGTCGTGAGATTGACGCCAGCGGCTCCCGAACGATCGACAAAGCCGTCTTTCATCGCGTCCGCGGGTTTGGCCGGATCATAGTGAGCGACGTGAATCGGCTCAGCTCCACCGCCGCCACCCTTAGCGTTTTTGTACGGGCCGATGGTGACATGAGCGATCTCGACTGGCTCACCGGCAAGGTCGAACCGCGTCGCGACCAAGGCTCCGCCTCGCTGCATCGAAAATCTGTGTCGATAGATATAGGGCTGAGAGTCCGGCGTATATGTTCCAGCACGCTGTCCCGGCCCAAGAAAGGCGTCCTCCGAAGCGGTGACCCGGAACCCAGCGTCGGCGTATTGCTGAATAGCTTCCGCTACACGCCCTCGCCGGCTGGTCATTTCCGCTGAACCGATGGCCGGTTCGCCGCCTCCATGGGTGCCCATCGAATTGGTCGTTGTCTGGCCCTCCACCTTCGTCAACGCCAAAGCCTCGAAAGCGTTGGTTGCGTCGTAGCGATAGAAACGCCGCGCCCCCGTGCCGCCGGCTTGCTGGTCCTCACCGGCAGGCGGAGCATTTCCCCATTCAAATCGCGTAGCCGTCGAACTCACATCAGGCATATCAGCAATCTGACCGATCACGCTGCCCTCCAGCGTCGCCAGCGTATTGGCGATCGCCTGCGTGGCCGCTCTCCTCTTGGGGACATCGCTCGTCCAACTGGTCAGACTGAAACCCGTATCGATGTCCACACGATCGGCGCTGTCGGCAACATCATAAGTCCAACGCGCTGCTGCAGGCGGTGTGGAAAGATTACGAGCGCTCACCCAGCTATCGCCGGCGACGACCCCGATCGAGTAGTGGTGTTGATACGTCGCTTTCGCGATTTGAGCGTGGATTCCCGCCGCGCGGGAGGCTTGAGCGAGCCATGAGGCTGCGATCGCTTCGCGACGACCATCTCCGGTCGTGCCAGGAGGCGTGTTTCCACATGTTTCACATCCCCCCGGATAACGCGGCTTAGGAAGGCGACCGTCGTTCCTTGTCCCCCAACGCTCGACAAAGCCTCTCCCCGTCTCCCCCCATCCGGTGACGATCGTGAAGGGAATAACAAAGTCGACGCGCTTTTGGACGACCGTATCCATATAGGTCCCGGCGACTCCGCCCGCACCGTTTGCTACATAAGGAGAATTCAGCGTCAGCGTCAGATCGCCATAGCTCAAGCGAGCGCTATGAGGTTCCCCAAAGCCAACAATACGCGTTCCACGACCGAACCCGTCGGTAACCGTAAGCCAACCGGTCGAACTCGTACCCGAAACGGCGTAGGAGGTGGATAGCGTCAGTTTTTGACCATAGATATCATCGGAATAGAACTGATGACTGAGCGCAACGGGATGCGTCCCGTCCGGGAAAGCCTTGGTAAGAGAAACGTGCAGCGACGCCCGATAGGCATCCGGCACATTCCCGGTCCATGTCCGCTGAACATTTGAAGGATAAGGCAGTGCCGCCTGCCTGATCCCACCCACCGGAATGGCCAAGGGCGCGATGCTGCGACCTCCAATAAGGTCGTCGAGATCGCCGTTCGGCATGGCCTGATCAATATAGAAGCGCAGCGCCGCAGCTCTACCATTGAGCTGCGCCTGCAGGCCTGCGGCGTTCATAGAGCGAACGAACGGAACGTTTCCGGCGACACCACTCTGCCCTCCGCTCAAGGCCTGCGACAGAGCCTGGCCTGGCGTCAATCCGGACACCGCAGTGAGATCTGCCCCAGCTTTCGTAGTATAGGGCTTGTACGAGGGGTCAAAAACGACCGGCGCCCCTTCAACTATCGCCTCCACCCACACATGACCCAACGTCACACTGCTCAGCGACGCAGACCCATAATTACAATCCGCTACCGTCGTTGAATTTACGCTAGCGGGTATACCGCCATTCGCCAGCAACTGGCAGGCCGCTGTAGCATTGGAAATCCCCGTCCATGCGGAGAACTGAGCTCCCGTCAGTTCAATTGTACCGACCTTGTAGCTGGCGGTGATCCCCGCAGCACGGAACAAGCCCACCAGGAGCTGAGCCTGATCAAAAGGATTGCCGCTGCGATCAATGAGGGCGCCCAGCCCCCCCTTTCCAACGCCATACGTAAACGTCGTATCCACGCCATTTCTGACGAATGCGAATATCTGATCCGGATCGTTTCGCAGCGCTCGCGCCCATTCGGTAAACTCGGCATAGGGAGCATTGAGGGGCGTTCCAGAGCCGACAGCGATACTGTTCGTCGAGGTCAAGGACGTTGAATAATAGCTATTCGCGGCGCTCGGAGAAATTAAGGGAGCCGCACCGATCTTGACCGATCCAGAGGGCACAGATGATGAAAGCTCCGGCTCGTCGGTTTCTTCTTGGGCCAACGTCCGAGAGACGATAGCGCCCGCCCCCAACACAGCGACCCCAGCAATCAAGCCGACGATAGCGCGCGTCTTGCCAACCCTGAATCCAAGCACGGTAAGCCCCCTCAACCGTTGCATTGGAGCGAAGCAAGCACGACGCTCGCGTTTTGAAAACCCCCGTTACGCACTTTTAGTTGTATGGGGTTTACTCGCCCCTATCGCCGAGCATAGGCTCCCTCCATCGTCGGGGGGCGGCTCATGAGAAAAATAGATCAACCTTCGCCAAGACCGCGTCGCGCAATCGACCATGCGAAACGCCTTGCCAGCACCATACGTACTAGGGTTTCCAAGACTGTCGATCTCGACCGTTGGCGAGCCGCCCCTAGCTGGAGAGCTCGGATTCAAGCGGTTTCCTGGTCCAGAGCCGCAGCTTTAGCCGGGGTAGCCGGCATCCTCTTCGCAACCATAGCGGTTATGCTTCCTCGCGGCGTTAGAGCCTATCCGCCGCCGCTGCCGACCCAAGAGACGCTCACACTCCGTGACCAAGGCCTCAAGCGCTTTGAAAGCTCGCCGCCGCCCGGCCTGATCGAGGCCAATCGCTCAGCCCATCAGGATCGCGCCAAATGATGCGAAACACGCTGACCGCCACCGTTTCCGCACTCGCCATTCTGAGCATGGCCGTTCCCGCCCAGGCCGGCGTCCAATACATCTACGACAACGCCGGCAGGTTGATCCGTGTCGAATATTCGAGCGGCGTCACTATCCGCTACAGCTATGACGCCGCAGGCAACCGACGCGAGATCACCACTACCCAGCTTCCTAACCGCGCTCCGATCGCCGTCGATGACAGCGTCTCCGCCGTCGCATCAAACACCATAGACATCGATGTCCGCGCCAATGACTCGGATCCCGATCGCAATCCGATGACCATCACCGCCGTCTCGGCCGTCTCGGGCGGAGGCACAGCCACCATCATCGGCGGCGGAACACTCGTCCGCTACACCGCGCCGTCCACGACCGGCTCCAAAACCTTCACCTACACCCTCTCAGACGGCAAAGGCGGGACCGCAAGCGCGACCGTCACGGTCGTGGTGAACGCCGCCCCCAACCGCCCGCCGGTCGCCGTCGATGACAGCGCCTCTGTCATAGCCTCGAGCGTTGTCGACATTCTGGTGCGCGCCAATGACTCGGATCCCGACGGCGATGCACTGACCGTCACCGCCGTCTCGGCAGTATCGGGCGGGGGACCGCGACCATCATGGGCGGAGGAACCCACGTCCGTTACACCGCGCCCGCCGCCGTTGGCGTAAAGTCGTTCACCTACACCATTTCCGACGGCAAGGGCGGGACGGCAAGTGCGACCGTCACCGTCACCGTGAACGCTCCCGCCAACAATCCTCCCAGCGCAAACAACGATTCCGCCTCGCTCACCGTCGGTGAAAGCACGTCAATCATGGTGCTGGCCAATGACAGCGACCCCGACGGAGACGCTATATTCGTTTCGGACGTGAGCACGCCGACGGGAGGAAGCGCGAGTGTCGCGCCAGGCGGCGGGTATTTGATTTACAACGCCCCGACGACCGCCGGCACTTACAGCTTCTACTACTGGATCAGCGACGGTCGTGGCGGAACCAGCGCCGCAATCGTCTATGTCACCGTCAATCCGCCACCAAACAGGCCGCCTATAGCCAATAACGATTCAGCGACAACCGGCACATCGAACAGCAGTTTTATTTTTGTATTAAACAATGACTTCGATCCAGATGGAGATCCCCTGACCATCACCAGCGTGTCAGCCGTCAACGGCGGCGGTGTCGCAACGAATATGAGCGGCAGCTCGATCCGCTTCGATGCGCCGGGCGACCCAGGAGTGAAGACTTTCACTTACACCATCAGCGATGGTCGCGGAGGAACAGCGAGCGCAACCGTAACCGTCGACGTAAGCTCGTCGAACCGCCTTCCCGTTGCTGTCAACGATGTCAGAACCGTAAAAAAAGCGACAACGACATCCATTTCAGTACTAGCAAATGATAGTGACCCTGACGACGATCCCTTAACAATTATTTCGGTAACTGTGCCTTCAGCGGGAGAAGTTAGCATCGCCCCTGGAGGAAAGCACGTTGTATACGTTGCACCCAACTGGACCGACGTAAACACCTTCTACTACACCATAAGTGATGGCAAAGGTGGTACAGCGACAGCTCTCGTTCGCGTAACAGTCACAAATCCTGGAGGACCACTGGATTGAACAGCCACAGGTCTTCCGGGCGCCAAAATAACGAGATCCTGCGCAAGGCTCAGCCTACGCGCAGTGCGACGGGCACCGTCACGCCGACGATATCGAGCCGGCTGCAGGGTTATGACGATTGCCTCATCCTACTGCCACTAGCAGCTCGTCGGGCACCGCAAGACATCCAGCACAAAGCGCTCCCTAGGCAGCTTAGATCATCCCTCGCCTAATCCTGCCTCTGGCCTAAACCCTTAGGGGCAGCGTCTAGCCTGCATTGACGGGACAGTTTCCCGTCGAGCTTGCGGTAGTCATGCACGCGCCAAGCTACCTGTGGATTGTCAAAGCGAGCTCGCACCCAAAGGACCTGATCAGCGCGCCCTTTTTTAAGTATAGCGCGAACGTCTACCTGATCCCCGCGTTCAAGCCTAACGTTAAGAGGAGCTTCCGGGAGGCGCAGGCTAGCCGCAAACGTTTCGGGCGCGCGGCCAAATGTGGCGACCCGCCTGATACAATCCTCTTCCACGGTCGATAGCCCGGCTGCACTTGCCCACGCCGCCATACCCGAGATGCCCTTGAATACTTCTCCATGGTCCTTAGTGCCTCCCATGGCACTTCGGATCACTTCATCGTCGTCCATTGCGAGATCAACCTTGATCTCCGGAATTGAGGCTTCCACCATGATCAACCTGCCGTTTATGAGAACCGGCTCAAGCTGAAGCGCTTGCGATGGCCTCTCCCTCTTGATCGCGATATCCGCCAAGGTTTGGGCTGCGACTGACTCCAGTGAGATACGGTCCAGGATCGCCCGTTCCCGCGACGCCGCACTCACCAGATAACTTCTCGCCGACACGGCCAAGGCCGCGCCCAGTGTCGCCAACCCAAAAGCGAACGACACCGCCAGCAGCGTCACATAGCCTGATCGGCTAGGATCACCGGACCGGTTCAACCGGCATTCCCAGGGCTTGCAAACGCCCAAGCATTTCACCCGTCACGGCATCGATATCCTGGCGCGCACGGATCACGGTCGGTCGCAAGAACATCACCAATTCCGTCTGGCGCTGTGTGTCCTCACGCGAGCGGAAAAGCGCGCCCAGAGCAGGGATGCGGCTCAGGTAAGGCACGCCCGTATCTCCAAGGCTCCGGCTGGACCTCAGCAAACCGCCCATCACCACGAGTTGCCCGTCATCGACCTGAATCCGGGTCGACAGGCGACGCTGCTGGATCGTCGGCGAGTCGATATCCGAACTGGTGGTGCCGGCGACCTCGCTGACCTCCTGCTCGACCTGAATGAACATTCGCCCGCTCTCGCTGACACGCGGCGTCACGGAAAGAACGACGCCCGTATCCCGATACTGCACCGAGTTGACGACGCGGCTGTCGTCATTGAGGCCCGTCGCCGTCTGAGTGATGATCGGCACCTGATCGCCCACCTGCAGCTGCGCGCTTTCGTTGGATAGCACCAGAATACGCGGCGTCGATAGGAGTTGGACGTCCGTCACTGCCGACAGCGCGTTCAGCACCGCGCGCACGTCCATGTTCATGTAGCGCAAAGAGAAGCCAGGGAAGCTGGATGCGGCGTCATCGCTCGCTCCGGAACCGAAGCCTCCGGTCAACTTCCCATCATCGAAGAACCACTGCACCCCATAACGAAGACGGTCATTCAGCGTCACCTCGGCGATCGTCGCTTCGATCAGAACCTGCGGCGGCGGCGCGTCCAGTTGGCGGACGATATCCATCACGTTGCGATACTCGGCGTCGTCGGCCAGCAAGATCAGCGCATTTGTGCGCGGATCGGCTGTCAGACGTAGGCCGGCAGAACCCGCGCCCACAACAGCGCCAGCAACGCTAGGCGAGTTGGCGGACATGCTCCCGGAAGCCCCCGGAGTCGGCGGCGGCGTCGATGGCGATGTGCTCGAAGCGACGTTCGCGGACTGTGCAGGTCGCGACGCCGCGGAGGACTGCCCACCATCCAACAATGCGCCGAGAGTCGTCACTAACTGCTCGGCCTCGAGGTTGGCCAGGGGAATGGAACGTAGTCGACGCGAGGCCGGGGGCGGCGACCGATCAAAGCGCGCAATCCACTCCGCAGCCCGGTCAAGGCCGGCAGACGACCGCGCCACGACCAGCAGACCGTTCAGCCGATTCAGTTCGACGATCTGGATCTGGCTACCCATGGGGCCGTCGGGTCCGCCGAAAACCTGGCGAATATCGGCGGCGATCTCCGCCGGACTGGCGTAGCGAACCGGGATGAACTGCAGGCTCTTGCCCTGAAGCCAATCGACATCCAGCGAACGGGCCGTTCTGAGGAGGGCGTTCACCGTAGTGGGGTCGCCCGTGATGAACAGTTGCTCCCGCGACGGATCGGGGCGCACCTTCGCCCCTTCGCCTGCCAGAGACTCCAGCAGCCGCGCCAGTTCCGCCGCGCTGATCTCGCGCGCTTGATAGATCACCGGCCCTGACACCACGCCCGTGCCTTCGCTGGCTAGCACCGGCGGGCCGTTCAATCCTCTCGCGCGCGCCTCGGGCACGACGGCGTAGCCGCGTCCCTCCGAGATCAGAGCGGCCCCGGATCCGCGCAGGGCTCGATCGAAACTGGCCAACGCCTCGGCTTCGGTCATGCGGCCCGTCAGGGTGAAGGTGAGGTCGCCCTGAACGGCGGCGTCGACCCGGAATGAGCGCCCCATGGAACGGCCCAGCACTGCATCGGCGACGGCGGCGATCGGTGCTTGATCAAAGGCGACATTGAAAATGCGAACCGGTGATCTGGGCTCAGCGGGGGGAAGCGGCGCCCCCCGGCCATCGACGCGCCAGGCGCCGTCGTCGGCGCTTTCTGGATCGCTGACCGCCTCTACAGGAGGCGCTGATGTCGGATATCGGCTCTGCGGCAAGGTCGCGAGCCCAGGTTGGATGGCGCGCGGCGTCTCACAAGCGGCGAGCAGAAGAAGTGCGGCCGAAGCGGCCGTAGCTGAATAGGGTTTCATTCGCCGGGCCGCAGGATGATGTCGCGTTTGAAGCCCTTCCCCCCGGCGCGGCGTCGGCGCCCAGGCTGGTCAGGGTGAACTTCTCACCCGGTGTGGAAGGCGGCTCATAGAGGATGTCGCCGCCCCAGGGGTCCTTCAGGAGGCTGCGTTCGGACAAATAGGGTCCAGCCCATTCGGGAGCGTCCGCAGGCGGCGCCAGCAAGGCTTCAAGCCCCTCACCTTGTGCCGGATAGCGCGCAAGGTCGGCTGAATACATCTCCAGCGCCGCTGCAACGCTCTCGAGCTTGAGCCGGGCCGAACGCGCCTTGGCGCGGTCCATCTGCCCCAGCGTCTGAGGCACGATGATCGCGCTGATCAGACCAATGATAACCAGCACAACCAGCATCTCGGTAAGGGTGTAACCCACCCGCGCACGACGCCGGATATTGATGTTCGATTGCGGACGACGACCCATAGCTCCCCCCGGAACAACGCGCTACTTATGGTGGAGTATAGGGGGAGCCAAGGCTGAGTCCACGGCTGGGGAACATGGATATTCTTCGCGACGAGCTCGAAACGCCGCCGCTCCCGCATGCGCGCGGCGCGCTGGGCGACGCGGTCGGCCTGACTTCCAGCGCCTTGGAACGTGGCGCCAAGGCCAGTCGCGGTTCCGGCCAGCCGCTGGCCGTCGCCTTGAGCCTGCTTGGTCTCGCCACCGAAGACCGCATCGCCGATGCGTGCGCAGAACTCTATTCGGCCCCTCGATGGCCTGCAGACCAAGCGATCGAACCGATGGAGCTTCCCGGCCTCAGCGTCCGTTTTCTTCAGGACCGCTACGCCGTGGCCATGGCGGACGGCGAGGACTGGAGCCTCGGCCTGGTCGATCCCGGTGACGACGTCACGGTCGAAGCCCTTCGCTTCGCGCTCGGCCAAGACGTTCGACTGCGCACCCTCACCCTCAGCGCCTGGCGACAGGCCCAGGGCGGCGGCCTGGCGGAGACTAAGGAACGCGCGGATACGGGCGGCAACGCCGCGGCGACGTGGCTCGACGACGCTGAACGGCTGAAGGATGTCGCGCGTGATGCGCCTGTGGTACGGCTTTCCGACCAAATCCTGGAACGTGCCTTCCTGCTCAACGCCTCTGATGTGCACATTGAGCAAAAGGCCGACCACACGCGCGTGCGCTTCCGCATCGACGGCGCGCTTCAAGACCAGGAACAGCTGAACGTCGACCTCGGCCCCGCTATCATCGCCCGAATCAAGGTGCTGTCCGACCTCGACGTAGCCGAACGTCGTGCGCCGCAGGATGGACGGACGACGATCTCGGTCCGCGGCGTACCCGTGGACGTGCGCATCTCCACGACCCCGACTGTTTTCGGCGAATCCCTCGTCGTGCGCCTGCTGACCCGACGCGACGTGGACTTTTCGCTGGAGCGACTGGGCCTGCGGCCCTCGGTCGCTAACGGAGTGAAGACCCTGCTTGGACGTAGCCACGGGCTTTTGCTCGTCACCGGCCCCACCGGCAGCGGGAAGACCACCACCCTCTATGCGGCGCTGCGTGAACTGGCCTCCAGCCGCTCCAAAATCCTGACCATCGAGGATCCGGTCGAATACGTCTTCGAGGATATCCTGCAGAGCCAGGTCAACGAAGCGGCGGGGTTCACCTTCTCCACGGCGCTACGCTCCTTCCTGCGCCACGACCCCGACGTGATCCTGGTCGGGGAAATCCGCGACACCGAAACTGCACGCCTCGCGGTCCAGGCTAGCCTGACAGGACACCTGGTCCTGGCCACCGTCCACACCAACGACGCCGCCACCACGCCGTCGCGCCTGATTGATATGGGGGTGGAACGCTACCTCCTCGGCGACGCCCTGATTGGTGTTCTGGCCCAACGGCTGGCCGCCCGGCTGTGCCCAAACTGCAAGACGCAGTCGCCACTTTCGGCCGACGAACTAACGGAATTGAGCGAGGTAGGACTGCCGGCGCCGACAGGCGCGCCCTGGCGTGCCAAGGGCTGCCCCTCATGCGGGGGCACCGGCCGCAAGGGACGGCGCGCGGTCAGCGAGCTCATGATATGCGACGCGGAGATCAGCGAGCGGATCGGAGGCGGCGCCTCCGCCGCTGAAGTAAGGGCATTGGCCAGATCACGGCCAACCTACACCAGCCTGCGGGCTGACGCCTTGGAGCAGTCGGTGGACGGCTGGCTCGACTGGGGCGACGCTTGGCGGGTCGCCGAACGATGAAAGCCTACCGCTACACCGTGCTGGATCCTCAAGGACGGCGGCTCTCCGGCGTCGGTTACGCCGCAGCCGCCCAGGTTTTACGCGACCAGCTGCTGGACTCGCGTATGCACCCTTTGCGCATACGACCTGTGCTATTCCAGAAGGCGGCGCGCCTGTCCCTGACCGAAGCCGATGCCGCTCGCTTCGCCCGTGACCTGTCGCAGTTGCTCGGCAGCGGCCTGTCGGTCACCCAGGCGCTCGGTCTGATCCAGGGACGAGAAACGCCGCGCGTCGCGGCAATCGCCCGAGAAGTTCGCCACAGGCTCTCAGCCGGAGCTCCACTATCTGCAGCGCTGAAAGCGGCCGAGGGTCGTCCCGCCGCCTTCCTGCAGGCGTTGGCGCGCGCTGGCGAAGCTTCCGGACGGCAGGCGGACGTGTTCACCGCCGGGGCCAGGTCCCTCGCAGCCAGCGACGCCCTGAAGAAGCGACTGGTGACGCTCTGCCTCTACCCAGTGTTCGTCATCGGCGTCGCCCTGCTCTCCATCGCCGTCTACGCCTATGCCGTGCTGCCGTCTCTGGAGCCGGCCTTCGAACACCTCGGCGAAGACCTGCCGCTGCAAACGCGCAGCGTCCTGACCTTCGGCGCCATTGTACGCGCCGCCTTTCCTATTCTGGCCGGATTGTTCGGCGCCTTCTCTCTCGGCCTGATCGTGTCGCCGCGCCTGCGCCGCCTCACCCGGGATCTGGGCGGACGGCTCCTTCTGCGCGGCAAACGCTCTCCGCTGAAGGACTACATCTTCGCCGGCGTCGCTTCGCGTCTGGCGGTGATGATCCAGGCCGGCGTTCCGCTCGCCGTCGCCTGGAAGCTGGCGCGCGAACCTGTAGACCTCCCCTCATTGACACGTCAGTTGGCGGCCCAGGACGAACGATTGATGGAGGGAGTGCGGCTCTCTGCGGCTATTTCGGCGGTTCCGGACACGCCCCGCGACCTCATCCACTACGTCTATTTGGGCGAACAGACCGGGCGCATCGCTCCAGCCTTGAACGACGCCGCCGCCGCCCTGGGCGGGCGATCCCAGGAAGCCATCGAGCGCGTTCTGTCGATCCTGACGCCGCTGGTCATCGTAATCGTCGGTGGCATGGTTGGCCTGATCACCATGATGGTGTTCCAGGGCTTGCTTGCAGTGGGAGATGCTGTTGCGACCTGATCCCGCTCGCGAAGGCTACCTGACCATCGATGCGATGGTGGCTCTGTCGATCACGACCATCGCTGTGACGGCTGCTGTCGTCCTGGCCTCGACGACCGTCGCCCGTATCTCGCAGGCACGTGACAAACTGATCGCCGCCCGGATCGCCGAAGACATCTACGAAGGCCTCTATGCAGGCGAACGACCGGACGGCGCACAACGCGGCGAAATAGAAGGACGGACATGGTCATACGCCACCACCACGGCGGGAACCGCCGATGCGCCGTCCAGCGCCCGCCGCGCGCGGATCGTTGTCGACCGACGGCTGCGGGACGATCTGGTGGTCGACGCCGTGCTGCCGGCCGCGCCGGTTACAGCGTCCTCGAACTCATGATCGCCATGACGGTCGCCTCCATCCTTCTGGTCGGCCTGACAGCGGGTTATTCGGCGCTTTCTAAGGCCAGCAGTCGTCTGGCGATCGCCCAGGCCGGTCTCGCCGACCGCGCCGAGCCTCGATGCCGAACCACGCCCGAACAGGCCAAGACCGACAGCCGCCCCAGGCCGCGTGACCGCTGCGACCTTCCCGAAATCTGTGAATACGACACCATCAGCCAATCATGCCGCACGACGATCTCTCCCTCAGCCTGAGGCCGCCGCCTCCCCCTGCCGAACCGCCGCTCGTCGCGCCGCCTGAATTGCAGGTGATGACCCGGCTTGTGCGCCTGCCAACCCGCTCACCCCGCCAGGCTCGTCGCGTCGTCGGTTTGCAACTGGACCGGCTCTCGCCGCTGCCGGCGACCGACACCGCCTATGACCTGGTGATGATCCGCCAGGACGGCGCTGAGACGCTCTATGCCCTGGGGATCGTGCGAAAGGCCCATCTCAGCGACGCCGCCTATGCGAACCGCCGCCACATCACACTCACCCGAGCGGTCGAAACGAACGAGGTCACCTTTCGATTCCGCAACCCTCACGCCGTCGATGATCGCGAAGTTCGCTGGCTGAAGCACGCTCCAAAGGCGGCCGTCATCGCGATGGGGATCGCCTTAATCACGACTGCCGCCAGCCAGAGAGCTAGCACCTGGCGCGAGCAGCGCATGGTTGAGATCGCCGCCGTCCAGCGCCAGGCCGCGCGCGCGGCGCTGGACGCAGAACTTCAGGCCAGCGCCCGCGCCGACTGGACGGATCTCGAGCGCACCGATGCCGCAACACGACTGCTGTGTGTCGCCCAGAAAGTGAGCACGCCGGGCGGTGCGCCAGTGCCGCTGCTAGGCTATGCAGGCGAAGCCAAAGAACTGGTCCTTCGCCTGCCCGAAGGCGCCGACACCTCATCCTTGCTCGCAGCAGGCGGCATCGAACAGGGCGGACCGACCGCGATCGTTTTCGGCCAAGAGGTCTGCGGATGAAACGTGAAGTCTGGATCAAACGGGGTGCCGCCATGGCGACTTTGGCGCTCGGCGCGCTCGCGATCGCGTCTACTGTCCACGTCGGCGTTGAGGTCTGGCGTGTCCGGGCGGCGAAAGCTGCTGCGGTGACGCCGAAGCGCGCTGCCGTCGCCCCAACGACCAAATGGACGGCGCCAGTTCCCATGCTGCGAGTAGGCGCAGGTCAGCACAAGACCGCCATCGCAGAGCTCCTGAACAGCCAGTTGGGCGGGCTGGGCCTTACCTTGACTTCGGTGGAGGTGAGTTCTGCACGGCCACTCGGTAACGGTCTCCGTCTGGCGGAAGTGCGCATCGAGGCCAGAGGCGACGCTGCCGCTGCTCAGGCTGCGGCCGAATGGGTGGCGATCAATCGAGAAGCGGTGCGGATGAAATCCATCTCGACAGGCTTGGGGCCACAGGACGATTCAGTGGCCTCGATGGTGCTTTTAATGGTGATCTCGTGAGGATCGGCGGTCCCAAACTGGCGGCGGCTTGGCTAGGCAGTTGTGCAGCGGCCTCAGCCGGACTGATACTCTTGCCGCAAGCCAACGCCACGCTTTCAACCGGGAGCCAAACCCGAGCATATGGGGGCGTCGAACACCAGGTGCGAAAAACAGGTGCGCGACCCGGCGACGCCATTTTTGTGCTCACAAGCAACGCTGAACCCGCTCAAGTGGCGCCCCAAACTGCCTCGCCAGCTCTGGTCGGCATCGTTGGACGCTCCGCCTATCTGAAAAGCGCCTCCTCCAGCAAGACGGTCCCCGTCTCCATTGGCGAGAGCCTTGATGGTTGGAAGGTCGCAGCGGTGCGAGGACGAACCGTCACGCTCGAAGGCCCAAGCGGCCACCAGGAGCTGTCACTATTTGACAAGTCGCCCACTCCAATAGGATCCAGCGGCAATATCGCGATAGCGACGCATGTTCGCACGACGTTATCGTTGCCCCCTGAACCTTAAGATTGAAATATTAGAGCGGTCCACGTGCGCCAGAATAATATTGACCGCTACCAAACAGTTAAACCGATCTTGAGCCTGCCTCGTCGAACTGCGGCGCGTAGGTGTATGTGCAGCCAGCGAACTGATCACCTTCAGCCACCACCACTGGGCAGATCCGGGCAGACGCACTGAACTCCCCGCGCCAGCGGCGCGAGATGCCATGAGGGCCGATTAGCCTGAGCGGTTTGATGTCAGCCTGCGCATGGGCTCACCGCCAAGCGGGATACGGAACGATGGATGTTTCCGCTCCAGCGACTACGCGCCGATTGCGTTGAAGAAGGCGGCTGCTGAGATCGCCGCCAATCACGGACGCGGCGGTGCGCTCTGGGGGCGGGATCAGTTTGGCGAGTTTGCGCAGGTTCTGGCGGCGAGGAGGAACTCGTCTTTGGCGCGGTTGGGACCTCTCAGGCGCAGTCGGTCCAGTTCAGGATGCGCTTGAGGTGGGCGAACAACATCTCGACCTTCTTCCGTTCGCGCCGGGAGACGACGTATGCGTCGGTCTTGGCGTGTCTCAAGCGAAGTCTTTTGGGCCGCTCCGCCGTTGACCAAGAGCGCTGGGCGCAGAAAGCGGTACATGCACGCGGCCATCGCTAGGTGGGGCTCTGCATCAGCGACGCCGCCTGAGCTTAAGCCGTCGCCGGATCGGGATGCGTGTTCGCATCGGTGTCGTTTGCTCACGGCGGCGCGTCATTTGACAGGATTCGCCTGCGGCGTCTCTGCGCCGCCAACCAGCAGCGGCGGGCCTGAGCGTCCCAGCATCGGGAAGAATGATCGCTGGGCCTTCAGCCGCAGCGTATCCCCGATCGAGATGGTGTTGCCCTTGCGGCGGAGCCCGCCATTCCGGGTGACCACTTCCAGGTCCTCGCTTTCTAGCATCGCGGCGTGAATGTCGTCCTTGTGCGATGGGGTCGCGCTGTAGGCGGCTTCGTAGAATTCGTTGACCCTCATGGCGTCACCGGATTCTGAAACCAGCTTCGGAATATCGGACAGCAGATTGGTTCTGGCGATGGCTCGATCCTCGGCCTCGAACAGATAAAGCCGTCCTTCCCGCTCCGGATCGTAGGCCAACATGTTCAGCCCAGACCGACCGAAATGGTCGAGTTGACCGTTGTCGTGCAGGACGTCGTTGTAGACTTGGCGCGCGCGGTAGTTATTGGCGAAATGGATCATCCAGTAGCGCCAGCCGCTCGGGTTGCGGATGGAGAACGGGCTCACGTAGGGCGCGCAGGTCCTCAGGGTCTCGAATACCAGCCTCTCTGCCGCGCCGAGCCACTCTGTCTTGGTCATTACCCCCTCCAGCGCGCCCAGGTCCGTTGGGCGGATGCCGAGATGTCCAAGCTGTCGCAGCAGGAGCCCGGGATCGCGTCCGCTCAGGTAGGTCAGGAGGGTCTGGATGGCGAAGGTGTAGAAAACCTCGGTCGAGGGTGTCGCGCGGAGGATATCCTGCAACGTCGTGATATCGACTTCAGCGTGGCCGTACTGGTCGAGGTTGTAGAGGACATTGCGGTAGCGGCCCTTGGCGATCAGATCGCGGATCGCCGGATAGGCGGCTTCGAACGGCTCGGAGAAGTAGCAGACATCCAAGTGAAGCTTGGACGACTTTTGTTTGATAGCCGCCACCAAAGGTGCGCAGTAGGAGGCCAGCATCGCCGTAACGCTGGGCAGGGCGTCGTTGAAGACGAGCAGGCATTCGATTTCAATCGCGCCTAGTCCCTGCAGCGCTCGGCGCAGGTTGATCGCCTCCAGCGCCCGGTCGAGCTCTTCGATAAAGATGATCGGCGAACCCGCTGACCCGCACTGGTACCGGCCGCCACCTGAGAAGCCGTCCACGATGGCCAGTCGAAATTTCGACTGCTGCGGGAGCTGGCATCGAACAGTGAGATACTGATGAAAGTACTCGCGCAGGATCTTGTGCTTGCGCCGGCTGTGGTCATCGAGTTCAGCCCCTTGGGGCCAGGCATAGCCGTCCGTCTTCATTCGTGCTCCGGGTCTCGCGGGCCAGGCCTAGACCTCCAGCGCCGCCGGCATCTCATTCCAGATTTGTCCGCGGTACTCGCGGCCATTGGCTTTCTTGGAGCGCTTCTTGTTGTCTTTGCCCCAAGTGCCCCACTGCTTGAAGAAAAACGCGGTCTCATAGGTTTCACACTGGCTGTAGATCTCGTCGATCCACTCCTCGCGGATCGGTCGGGCGTTGAGGCCACTCTCGCCGCCGACGATCGCCCAATCGATACAGGTCAGATCCACTGCACCAACGGCGGCGATGAGCGGCTCGAACGAGATGAAGCGGATGTGCGCCGGAACCGCACGCAGATGATCGATGCGGCCAGCCACCTCAGCGCTTTCCACGCTCGTGCCCAACCAGACATTAGGCAGGACGTCCGGGATCCGGGCCACAACCTCAGCCATCCGTTCAGGGCGTTTAGTCAGGATCTGGTAATTGTGGCGAGGCGTCTCCCGCATTACCCGCCAGACCTCGAGAATGAACGCCTCGCTGACGGAGTCGTGGAATAGGTCGCTCATCGAATTGACGAAAATCTTGCGCGGCTTTTTCCAGCCATACGGCATGGCGAGCGCCGCGGGGTCCTCGCGGACCACCCCGTTCCAGATCGCCCGCTTGCCGCTTTTACGGGTCAGGCCTTCATACTTCCCGACCCCCATCGCTTCGAGGCGACGCGCCATCTGCATCGCATAGCAGTTGGTGCAGCCGGCCGTGACGATGGAACAACCCGCGACGGGGTTCCATGTGGCGTCTGTCCACTCAATCTGCGTCTCTGCCATCAGCCTTCTCATCGTCGCTTCACGCTTCACGCCTAACGCATCGCAGCAGCGCCGCACTAAGCAGAGGTTGAACCTCTAGCACGCCTTTCGAACCGCGTCGCAGGATCGCCCCGCATCCTTGCCGCTCGAACCATCCACGGCCAACCCCGAGGACATCGTCTATCGACGTTCGCCACAAGCTTTGCAATGCTGACGAGAACCGCGCGCGCGGCTCGGACACGCGGAGGTCATCATGATCGGGGATTTGGGCCGATACGCCGGTCGGGAGCAGGCCTACGTCAAACACTTCCTGCTCGGCGAGTATCTGGAGATCTTCGCCCACAAAATCGGCAGCGCCTATTCGGAGATCGCCTATGTCGACGGGTTCTCAGGCCCTTGGCAGAACACCGGAGAGACCTTCGAAGACACCTCGTTCGGGATCGCGTTGGCGGCCCTGACGCGGGCAAAGGCGACTTGGAAGGGGTTGGGCCGCAATCTCAAGGTCTCCGCCTATCTCGTCGAGAAAAACCCGACCGCCTACGCCAATCTGCAGGGCGTCAGGGCGCTGTTCCCCGGCGTCGAGATCAAGACCTATTCAGGTTCCTTCATCGACAGGTCGCCCGAACTGCTGAAAGACATCCCGGCCCGGGCCTTCACCTTTCTCTTCATCGATCCCAAAGGATGGGGGATCGACATGCAGCGGATCGCGTGCCTGCTGAAGCGGCCGAACAGCGAAGTCGTGTTCAACTTCATGTTCGATTTCATCAATCGGTTCGCCGAGTTCCAGAAGCCCCAGGTCGCGGCCAGTCTGGACCGGCTTCTCGTCGAGCCGGGATGGCGGGCGAAACTCGCCGCCCCGCCGGCAACTGGCGTGAGCCAGGCGGATCACCGCAAGGCGGTGTTAGTCGATGCATTCGCCGCGACACTGCGCAGTCTGGGCGGCTACGCCCATGTGGCGGAGACCACAGTTCTCAGGCCGACCCAAGACCGACCGCTCTACAGCCTAGTCTACGGCACCCGGAGCGTGACGGGCCTGGAGGTGTTTCGGGACTGCCAGATCAAGGCGCTGCGCGAGCAAAGCCAAGTGCGCGGCGTCGCTAAGCTCAATGCGGTCGCAGCCGCCAGCCGCCAAAACGAACTATTCGACTCGCTGAGCGACATGACGCCTGATACCACCACCGACTTCCTCGACAGTGAGCGTCGCGCCGCTGGCGATGTCCTTCTGAACCTGGTCCCTACCGCTCCCGGTGCCGTCCGCTGGGTCGAGGTGTGGCCCCAAGTATTGGCACGTGCCATCGTCACCCGCGCCCAAGTCAACGCTCTGGCCGCCGACCTGCGTAAGTCGGGCACCTTGATCTTCCCGGATTGGGAAGCCCGCAAACGAGTTCCAGACGATGGCTACCACCTTTTCCGAAATTGAGGTGCCTCGCCGTCAGGCGGCCTGTTCACTGATCCAGCCGTGCGAGCGCAGATGGATGAGCGCCGTTCGGATATGGGGCTCACGCAGGGTCGCCGCCTTGCGCGGGTTCCAAGATCGAACGGCGTCTACCACCCGGTCCGGCTCGCGAGCCGCCTCGGCGTCATGGGTCGCGATCCAGTGCACGGTCGATAGCAGTTCCAGACCGTAGGGAGTCTCGAACCCTTCGATCAGCTCGGCAACCCGATCCAGCCGCGCCTGGGCGGTCTCGTCGGCGTCGAGAAAAGCCTCGGCCTCTTGCCGTCCATCGTCGAGCACCGCGATCTCGGCCGCCTGGCTGCGATCGCCATAACCGCGGATGAAATGCCCTTCGATCCGCTGCAGCACATGGTTCAGGTTCTCGGCATAAGGGCCGTAGTGATGCTTCTGGAACCCCAGCTTGAGGTCCTCGCCCGACTCCTGGAGGAAATAGGTCAGCTTCTGAATCTCGAGCAGGCTGTGTCGATATCCGGCGGCGCCATAGAGCCCCAGAAGGCTCAGGACTAGGGCCCTGCCCCGGCTCATGTTGGGCCGCGCGGTATTGACCCGCATGCTGTCGACCTTGGGCGCTCCCGAAGGCGGGAACAGCATTACTTCAACATCTTCCAGATTGCCCAAGGCCGTTCGGATCATGGGCTCGACGTCGGCCCAGTCCAGACCTCCATTGCCGCAACCCAGCGGCGGAACGGCGATGGACCGTACACCAAGGGTTTCGATCACTCGCCTGAGATCCTTCAAACCGGACGCGATATCGTCGATCCGGGACTTGGCTTTCCAGTGCCCCTTGGTTGGAAAGTTGATGATCCAACGCGGGTTGATCATACTGCCGGTGTCGAACACGAACATCTCGCCCAAACGCACCTCGCCCGCATCGCAGGCGCGCCGATAGGCTTCATAGTTTCCCGGAAACTCCTGCTTGAACTGCAGAGCGATACCCTTGCCCATCACACCGACGCAATTGACGGTGTTGATAATGGCTTCGGCACCGGACTGGAGGAGATCGCCCTGGGCGAGTTTGATCATAGCGCGCCTCAATAGTACCAGTCGGGGCGAACGACCACCCGCAACGGCTGCCTGGCGCTCGCCGCGATCGCGTTCACCTGATCGGCGCGAGCCTGTGTCTGAACCACGGCCCCTTGAAGCAAGGCGATTGGAAACCGGTCCCTCACGAGGAACTCGGCCTGTTTGCGCCGCTTGCGATCCCCATCTTCAACCGTATCCGCCCATTGACCGGCCGCGATGACATCCCAGTCGATCTCACCCAGATGCGCCAGGTCATCGTAGAAACTGGAGTAGGCCATGATTCCATGGCCGTCACTAAAGGCGAACCCCAGACCGGCCGCCGCGACCGCTTGGGCGTTTGAAACTAGGTGGACGAGTGCACCCTGCCCACCTTCACACGGCACGTTGCCGCGGTTGATCGTGTAGAGCATCGGGCTGCGCCGGGTGAAATAGAACGGCACATAGTCATGGAGCGACCCGCCAGGCCCGCAAGTGACAACCTTCCCCGCGCGTTGCGCCTGGATGGAACTGTAAGCGATGTTGGTGAAGGCGGTACCTTGCGCATTCAGCCTCGCCGTCGCCCGCAACTCCCCGGCAGCCAGGATCGTCTGCAGATTTCCGACATGGGTCATGTGGATAATCGGTGTCGGCTGAGGAATGATTCCCGGCATCGCAATCCCTAATGGCGTCAGCTAATCCTAACACCTCTGCCAGACGTTTGAAGGCCGGAAATCTAGAGCGGCGCATGAAACAAATCAAGAACGATGGACTGACCCGGTCGTCGCCAACTCCACAACGGGCCTAGGGGTCCGGACTCATTTGGCCCAGTAACAGATGGTCGCGGCGATGAGCACGCCGGAGAGGTAGTTGGCCGCGAGCTTGTCGTAGCGGGTGGCGACACGGCGATAGTCCTTGAGCCTGGCCCAGAGGCGCTCGACAGTGTTGCGCTGGCGATAGGCGACGACGTCGTAGGGGATGGGGCGTTTTCGCGATGTGGTGGTCGGGATGACGGCTTCGGCGTTGCGCTCAGCCAGACGTTTCCTGAGATGATCGGCGCCGTAGCCGCGATCAGCCAGCAGCTTTTGAAACGGCCCGGCGGCCTCGATCAGAGCGTGGGCCATGGTGATGTCGTTGGTGTATCCGACGCTTAGCAGCAGCACGCGGGGCCTGCCTCGGTCGTCCACCAGTCCGTGGATCTTGGTCGTCCGACCGCCTCTGGAGCGGCCTATGCTCTGGAAGAAGGCCCCCCTTTAGCGCCCGCCGCTGACCGGTGAGCCTTGACCGAGGTCGAGTCGATGGCGGCGCTGGAGTAGATGCCGCTGTGGCCGGTCAAGGCTTTGAAGATGTCGTGCCAGACGCCTTGGCGGCTCCAGCGGTCGAAGCGGTTGTAGACCGTTGTGTACGGCCCGTACTCGGCCGGGCAGTCGCGCCCAAGCTTCGTCATCCAGCCAGTAGAGCTTCCGCATTCAAGGCCTCCTTCCGCAACCCCTGAATCAGCGCACAGGCCGAACGGCCAGAACTTATTGAGTACGGAGCCTAGGCCCGAGAGATAAAGGCCGCTTTCACTTGCCGAGCTCAATGCACCACTAAGCAGTCTTTCCGGCCCCCCATCAGTGAGTAACAGCGTTAGGATTTAGGGTGACGGCCACTCGGTAGGGACTGAGGGGCAGCCTCGCCTTGTTCGGGCAGAACGAAGAACGCCGAAACCGCCACTCCCAGCACGCCCGCGAGTCGATCCAGCAGGTCGACAGACGCATTACCCAACTGACGTTCGATCTCGCTTAGGTAGGCACGATCAATGTCCGCGTCCGCGGCTAAGCGCTCCTGCGAAATACCACGCTCGGTCCGCAACTTCTTGAGATTCCACGCCACCAGCGCCCGACCATTCATGGCGGCAAGCGACAGCTTCACCGCTCGTTAAACCACGGGATATATCCTACATATTAAATCTGGAGGGTTCTGATGAAGAAGATCGTCTTCGCTGTTTCGGTTCTGGCTGCGCTCGTTGCGTTCGGCGGTACCGCATCTGCACAGACCGACCCCTGCTCCACGAATGGCGGCTACCCGCCCGGCAGCCCCAATGCGGTCATGGCGCGAATGCGGAACATCGCCAGCGGCGCCTATGCGGCCTGCGTTGAAGCCCAACGCGCCCGCACGCCGCCTGTGAACTGGACGCCGACGCGCATTCACGCCGCCGCGCGTCAGGCGGTGACGGACAAGCTGCGCGATCCGTCGTCAGCCCAGTTCCGGAACGTGCGCCGCATCGAGCACTCCAACGGCTCGACCATGTTCTGCGGCGAGGTGAACAGCCGGAACGCCTATGGCGGCATGTCCGGCTATCAGCGGTTCGAGGCTGGCGTGGATCGCACGGGCGACGCCTCGGCTTTGATCGACGGCGGTGAAGCACTGAACACCACCTACTTCGAAGGCGCCTGGAACCAGTTCTGCGGCCGCATCGCCGGCACGCCCGTTCAGTTTTGACGGAGGGGAACAGTCGTGGGGATGAAGTCGATGTTTCCTAAAGCTGCGGTCGTTGCGGCCATGGTCGCTCTGACCGGCTGCGCCACCACCCCGCCGCCAGAGGTGCGAATGATCCCCACTGCCGATCACGGCGTGGGCGTGCGCTTCTCGCGCGGCAACGCCCTGATGGTGTCCAACGGGCCGTCCGGCACGATCATGCTGCTGCCGGTGCGCTACAACGACACCCAGAAGTTCTTCTTCTCGATCGCCGCCTTCAACACCTCGGGCTACCCGATCAACATCGGATCGGAGGACGTGCGCCTCTATCTGGATGGGCAGCCCTACAGCGTTCAGGACTTCGACTACCTGCGCCACACCGCGCGCAAGACCGCGCAGCGCGAGATGAACCTGGCCTGGGCCGACGCAGCGGTGGAGTACTTCTTGACCCTCCAGGAGATGGAGGACCACCCACGCCGCCACGACATCGCCTACCGTAGCGCCTCGGGGCAACTGCAGGCGTCGCACGATCACATCCAGCGGCGTCTGCGTCAGACCATCTCCACCTTGGGACGGACCATGCTGGAGACGACGACCATCGACTCCGGCACGGCGCATGGCGGCGCCATCCTGGCGGAACAGATCGTCATCCCCGACGGCATGGTCCGCGACATGGTGATCGAAGTCCGTTTCGACGGATTCCCGCACCGCTTCCGGCTGAACTTGGCGCCGTCGGGCACCTACGCCCCGACGCCGGTCGACATCCCGGCCGTCCCCGCCCAGGTCACGCAGGAGCTGATGCGCACCCGCGAGACCTGGCACTGGACCGATGGCCCGCCGCCGTCGCCGGCGATCTTCAAGGGCATGCCGGTGATCGAGTAGTCCTAGGCCGCCGCCTCGATGCCTGCGTCCCTGCGATAGACTCTGATGGAGATCGTGGAGACCAAATCCACCTCGGTGGTGTTGAACGGTAGATGCACAGTCCTCTCCCGTCGCCGCCGAATGACTTCAGGCGACGGGGGCGAAGCAGCAGCCCAAAGATATCCAGCCTGCTCCTTCCACCCGTAGCGCGCCAACAGCCCCCGCTTCTGCATATAGTTCATGGCGTAACGAACACGCTCGGCCTGCGGTGCCCCCTCAGAATAATCAGGGTCCTCCCCCCACATTTCAGCCAATCCGTCGATGAAGTCCTTCCTCGAGACGGGATGGGAGGCGTCATCCAGCATACGCGCCATCATCTCCAGAACAGCGTACCCGCCTTGCTCCAGGCGCATGTCGGACGGGATGAGGTCGATCTCCAACTCAACCAGCACGGTCGCATGGCCCTGCATGCTTTCCGGACGAGAAGCATGCTGAACCACGCGACTGAGGTCGGCCAAACCCAGTGCACGGGTGAGGTTGCCCACAACAGTGATGCGAACCGGTCCAATGCCGCGCCCATCAGCTTTTTCCTCTTCGATGGGTGAGATCGTCACGTTCTCGATAAGCGACCGAATGAGTTCGCGCGCTCGCGCCGCGTCCCGTTCATCAGAGGTCAAATTCGCCTGGAGATCGGCGACGACCGCCCGCATGCGGGCGATGATCGCCTCATCATCGAGAGGAAGATCAGCGCCCGCGGGTTCAGCCTTTAGCGCGCGCACAACCATCGCGCGTTCACTTTCCACCTTGGCGAGTTCCTCCAGGATCACGTTGCGAACGACGTCCTGAAGGTCGCCCTTTCGCAGATCGCCTGTCAGAACCTGCTTGGCTTTCTCAAGGCCATCCAGTCGGGTCTGCAGTTCATTCCGCTTGGCGCCCCACTCCCCTTGGGCCAGTTCCAACTCACGGCGGTATTCTGCGACGAAGGGCTGGATAAAGCGGGGCTCAAGGAAATGAGACGCCAGCGCGCTGACCACCACGCCTTCGATCTCTTCGCGATCGACGCGTCGGCGGTTGCTGCAATCATGGCGCTCCGCCCGGCCGACACAGCCCATCTTCACCTGAAGAACTTGGTACTTCGCGCCGCAAGCGCCACACCGGCACAACCCTGACAGGAGGTATTCAGCCTTGCGTTTGCTTTGGAAATCAGGCGTCTCATTCGCGCCCAGACGTTCCTGCACCGCATCAAAAAGATCATCGGGGATGATCCGCAAATCCGGAGCAGCGACGACAGTCCAATCGTGCCGCGCCCGCACCTGGGCCTTCTTCGTGCCCGCGCGTCGGTTCCGCTTGATCTCCGTACGTCCCCAGACCGTCTCCCCTTTGTAGAGCCGGTTACGCAGGATGCCTGTACCCTTGTGCTTGTTGCCGTACAGGACACCAGGACGCCAAGGCCGTCCGCCGGGCCCCGGAACGCCCTCCTTCGTCAAGGCGCGGCAGATGTCTCTAATGCTCAGGTCCGCAGCAAAGTCACGGTAGATGCGGAGGATCACACCCGCTTCTGCTTCCACGATTTCGCGATGGCCGTTCTCTATCGACCCGTCCGGGCGGATGACGGGAACCTTCCGATAGCCATATGGAAGCCGCCCGGATTGACGCCCCTTGAGGACGGTTCCTTCCACTCCACGGCGGGACTTCAGACTCATGTTCCTGGCGTATTCGGCGTTCTGAAAGGCGCTGAACGTCGCCGCCATCTGCGTCACTTCGCCAGAACGAACGGTGTGGATACCGATATCCAAGGCTTCGAGCTCTTCAATAACGGCATGAAGTCCCGACGCCTGTCGCGTTATCCGGTCCAGATCTTCGGTGACGACATACTCGTACTTGCGGCGTTCGGCATCAGCCATGAGCGCCGCAAAACCCGGACGCCCCATGAAGGACTGGCCGCTGCATTCTGGGTCGGAGTAAGACGTCACCCAGATTCCGCCCTGTGCGCGCACATACTCTTCGCAAATCCTGAGCTGATCCTCGATCGACTCCTGGCGCTGGTGAATGGTGGAATATCGCGCATAGCCGACGCATCGCTTGTTCTTCAGGGAGCGAAGCGTCATGCCGCCTCCTCCTCGCCACCGGCTGTATGACGGCCCTCAAAGGCGCGTTCACACGCGAACCTGTGCGCGTCCAATCGCGCCAAAGCCAAGACGATGGGGATCAACTCATCACAGGGTTCGCCGGTTTGGAATTCCGCCTCGTGGCGCTCGAGACGCTGCTGTCGCAACAGATCTTCGAACGAATGGGAGACCTGACGTTTCATCGACTTCCCTCGCTGCTGCCCGCACTGTCAGCCGGACCGGTCACATAGGTGACGAAGGTGTCGATCTTCCCCGTCGCCATGCGTTCGAAGCAGATACCGACGCCGTCAAAGCCGGCTGCCTCGAGTTGAGACCGCAGTTCCTCAATCTGCGACAGAGACGTGGCCGTCGCCTGGAACCGTTTGACAACCGCGGCCAACACTTCGTCGTTCGTGCGTGAAGGTCGCCTATGCCCGACGCGTCGCCTCGAGAAACGGCCCCTCATTGCTGCGCCTCCGGCTGGACGCGGCGCATGTGGAATCGGTCCGGGTCATCCGGATCGGGCAGCATGATCATTTCGTGGACCACGCCGTCGCAGATCATCTGCGTGCGGACGCTGGCCTCTTGAGTGGGTTCTGCAGGCTGCTCGGCAGAGGGAGCGGAATCTTCGGTCATTTGTTTTTCCATTAGTGGGTGCCGCCGTTGCGTCTCCGCGAGGCGACGACAGGCGGATTGGATTTCAAGGCGCACGCCATCGGCTTCGCGTGAGAGCGCGAATGACGACGGGCCGGATTGTTGGGGTAGGAAGGCCGCGTTGAAGCGGCCGCAGGTCAGTCGCCGACGGTGAAGACCGCGCGCTGACGCGCCAGCCGCGCCAGGGCGCGGATCGTCGGCAGGAGGAGCGCAACGGCGGCGTCATAGGACGCCGTCGACGCGTCTTCGCCCCAGGGAGGGATCAGCGGCCGTGCCGGCCTGCGTCGGTCCGGCCGCGGCGACAGGCGGATGACGTTGGCGTCAGTCGTCATGGGCGAGCACCAGCTGGATGCGATGGCTGGGCACGAGCGCTTCGACGATCGCCGGATAGCCGTCCTCTTCGATGATGAGGTGGCCGACCAGGGCCCGCTCGCGACGCAACTGCTCGCTGACGGCGGACAGGTCCGCAGCCTCCAGACGCATCCGCAGCGCCTCACCGCCCATCAACCGGACGGAATATTCTTTCTGATCAAGGGCATCGGCGTCCGCCGGACCCCAATAGGCGACACGCATAAGCACTCCACGGGTTGAAAGTTCCCGCAGAATGCGATAGCCAGCTAGCAATGTCAAGCTACAGGCAAAGTAAGCCTTATAAACCCTTATAAGACGGCACGACAGGCGGCGTCAACCGCTTTTTTGCAGAAAACTTCAAACGGGAAATCCCTTGGTCCTTCGCCCCAAGAAACGCGCCATCTACGGTCGCCACTCCTCCGACCTCCAGAACGCCCGGTCGACCACAGACCAGATCGCACTGCTGCGCGAGGCCAGCCGAGCCGAGGGCATCACAGACGTGCTCGTGTTCAGAGATGAGGCCGTTTCCGGCAGCGCGATCGCCAATCGGCCAGGCTTGCGCGCCCTCCTCGCTGCGGTGGAGCGCGGCGAAGTCAGCGACGTCATGGCTGAGGCGCTCGATCGACTGTCGCGCGACCAGGAGGACATCGCCGGCATTTTCAAACGCCTGGCCTACGCCGGCGTCGCACTGAAGACCCTGGCCGAAGGCCCGATCGACAGGATTCACATCGGACTGAAAGGCACGATGAACGAACTCTTCCTGCACGACCTGGCCGTAAAAACGCGTCGAGGCCTGACGGCGCGGGTCAAGGCCGGCTTCTCGGGCGGCGGCCGCTGCTATGGGTATGACATCATCGGCAAGGGCGAACTGCAGCCCAACGCCCATCAGGTCGACGTGATCCGCTCGATCTTCGCGCGTTACGCGGATGGGGAATCGCCCCGCGCCATCGCCCATAGCCTGAACGCGGCAGGCGAGTCCGGGCCGCGCGGCGGGACATGGACGCCGTCGACCATCCATGGCGACCGCCGCACCGGCGACGGCATCCTGCACCAGGAGCTCTATATCGGCGTGCGGGTGTTCAATCGGCGTCGCTACCGCAAACACCCCGACACCGGACGCCGCTCCTCGGTGCTGAATCCGCCGGAAGACTGGATCCGTCAGCCCGCTCCGGAACTGCGCATCATTGATAATGAACTCTGGGCGCGGGTGCAGAACCGCAAAGCGGAACTGTCCGCCCTGCCCGCCGCCCAGGGTCGCAAGCCGAAACGCCTCCTGTCAGGCCTGATGAAATGCAAGCAGTGCGGCTTCAGCATGACCCTGAACGCCAGCAAGTATAATTGCAGCGGTCACCGCGAACGCGGGACCTGCTCCAACGGCAAGATCATCGCCGCCAAGACGGTGGAAGAGCGCGTCCTCACCGGCATCAAGACCCACCTGCTGTCGCCGGAAGCGATCGCGGAGGCCGTCAGAACCTTTCATGTCGCGGCGGAGACGGAGCGCCGCGCGCTTCAGGTCGAACGGGCGCCGCTGGAACGCGAACTGGCGGAGATTGAGCGCAAACTGAAGCGCGCGCAGACTATGTGCCTGGACGGCGCGATCGAAACGGAAGAACTGAAGACGATCAGCGCGCCGCTGAAAACCCGCCGGAGCGAAATCCAATGCCGACTGGCGGCCGACGCCGCCCCGTCGGTGATTCAGTTGCACCCCGGCGCCGCCGAGGCCTATCGGCGCCTCGCCGAGAACCTGCACCAGGCCATCGAGGGCGAGGATGGCGAAGAGGTGCGTGCGGAGCTGCGCAAACTGATCGACCGGGTGGACTTCATCCCGATGGAAGGCCTGGGCAAGTTCCAGTTGGAAGTCCACGGCAGCCTTGCGGCGCTGTTGGCGCTGGGCCAGGCCCAGAAAGCAGAAAACCCCACAGGGGGTACCTGTGGGGTATCACTGGGTGCGGGAGCAGGATTTGAACCTGCGACCTTCAGGTTATGAGCCTGACGAGCTACCGGGCTGCTCCATCCCGCGGCAAGGCGGCGTGTAAAGGAAGAAGGGTTCGAGATATTTCAAACGTGTGTGTCGGGTAGACCCGGCGGCGACCTACTCTCCCGCGCCTTAAGACGAAGTACCATCGGCTCTGGAGGGCTTAACGACCGAGTTCGGAATGGGATCGGGTGGGGAACCTCCGACAGAGCCACCAGGTCAACCCGACACACACGAATGAAATGAGAAGATATCGTCTTTTGATTTCGGCAAGTAAAAACCGAATGAGTTTTGCTGAGAAACGATCAAGCCGATCGGATTATTAGTACCAGTAAGCTTCACACGTCACCGCGCTTCCACACCTGGCCTATCAACGTGGTAGTCTTCCACGATCCTCAGCGAAGCCTTGTTTTGAGGTTAGTTTCCCGCTTAGATGCTTTCAGCGGTTATCTATTCCATACTTAGCTACCCTGCTGCGCGGCTGGCGCCACGACAGGTCCACCAGAGGTATGTCCATCCCGGTCCTCTCGTACTAGGGACAGATCCTCTCAAGCTTCGAACACCCACGGCAGATAGGGACCAAACTGTCTCACGACGTTCTGAACCCAGCTCACGTACCACTTTAAACGGCGAACAGCCGTACCCTTGGGACCTGCTCCAGCCCCAGGATGTGATGAGCCGACATCGAGGTGCCAAACTTTGCCGTCGATATGGACTCTTGGGCAAAATCAGCCTGTTATCCCTAGAGTACCTTTTATCCGTTGAGCGATGGCCCTTCCACGCGGGACCACCGGATCACTATGGCCGACTTTCGTCTCTGCTCGACTTGTCAGTCTCGCAGTCAGGCTAGCTTATGCCATTGCACTCGACGACCGATTTCCGACCGGTCTGAGCTAACCATCGCGCGCCTCCGTTACACTTTGGGAGGCGACCGCCCCAGTCAAACTACCCACCACGCCATGTCCCGGGACCGGATAACGGCCCTCGGTTAGACGTCAACGACAGTAAGGGTGGTATTTCAAGGATGGCTCCACCAGAGCTGGCGCCCCGGCTTCATAGCCTCCCACCTATCCTACACATACGGTCGCTAACGCCAAGGCGAAGCTATAGTAAAGGTTCATAGGGTCTTTCCGTCTGACCGCGGGAACCCCGCATCTTCACGGGGAATTCAATTTCACTGAGCCTGTGCTGGAGACAGTGGGGAAGTCGTTACGCCATTCGTGCAGGTCGGAACTTACCCGACAAGGAATTTCGCTACCTTAGGACCGTTATAGTTACGGCCGCCGTTTACCTGGGCTTCAGTTCGGAGCTTTCACTCCTCCCTTTAACCTTCAGGCACCGGGCAGGCGTCAGACCCTATACGTCGCATTGATGCTTCGCAGAGCCCTATGTTTTTGCTAAACAGTCGCTACCCCCTGGCTTGTGCCACTCAGTCCTGGTTGCCCAGGGTGAGTCACGCTTTTTCCGAAGTTACGCGTGCAATTTGCCGAGTTCCTTCAGCACAGTTCTCTCAAGCGCCTTGGTATGCTCTACCTGACCACCTGTGTCGGTTTCGGGTACGGTCTCTGCTGGAGTTATTTCCAGGGACGACGCCACCGCCGGGAACAATCCAATAAGCCCCGACGACTTATGCCATCCGTCACTTCCAGCTGGTGCAGGAATATTTACCTGCTTCCCATCGACTACGCTTTTCAGCCTCGCCTTAGGGGCCGACTAACCCTGCGCAGATTAGCTTTACGCAGGAACCCTTGGTCTTTCGGCGACAGTGTTTCTCACACTGTTTATCGTTACTCATGTCAGCATTCTCACTTCCGATACCTCCAGCCGACCTCACGGTCGACCTTCACCGGCTTACGGAACGCTCCGCTACCGCTTGCAGTAAACTGCAAACCCATATCTTCGGCGCATGGCTTTAGCCCCGTTACATTTTCCGCGCAGGATCGCTTGATCAGTGAGCTGTTACGCTTTCTTTAAAGGATGGCTGCTTCTAAGCCAACCTCCTGATTGTCAAAGCAATCCCACATCGTTTCCCACTTAGCCATGACTTGGGGGCCTTAGATGATGGTTAGGGTTGTTTCCCTTTTCACGACGGACGTTAGCACCCGCCGTGTGTCTGCCCGATAGTACTCCTGGGTATTCGGAGTTTGGTTAGTATTGGTACCGCTCGCGCAGCCCGCAACCATCCAGTGCTCTACCCCCCAGGGTATTCGTCGGACGCTCTACCTAAATAGATTTCGCGGAGAACCAGCTATGTCCAGGTTTGATTGGCCTTTCACCCCTATCCACAAGTCATCCCAGAATTTTTCAACATTCACGGGTTCGGACCTCCAGTAAGTGTTACCTTACCTTCATCCTGCTCATGGATAGATCACCTGGTTTCGGGTCGTCATACGTCGAACTTAGCGCCCTATTCAGACTCGCTTTCGCTGCGCCTACACCTAACGGCTTAAGCTTGCTCGACATATGAAGTCGCTGACCCATTATACAAAAGGTACGCCGTCACCGCGCTTGGCGGCTCCGACTGCTTGTAGGCTTCCGATTTCAGGATCTGTTTCACTCCCCTTGTCGGGGTGCTTTTCACCTTTCCCTCACGGTACTTGTTCACTATCGGTCGTAGAGGAGTACTTAGGCTTGGAGGGTGGTCCCCCCATGTTCAGACAGGATTTCACGTGTCCCGCCCTACTCGAGTCTCTTGCTGTTTGATGGCTACGGGGCTGTCACCCGCTATGGCCGACCTTTCCAGATCGTTCGCCTTTATTTCACAAGAGCACTGGCCTGG